>JBDLIX010000031.1:0-39792 GCA_039714655.1 Bacteroidota bacterium | reverse complement strand
GATTTTGTAGGTTTGAATGAAAACTATCCCATTCGTCCCGGAATGGTTCATGAGCATTGTGTGGGTCATGTAAGCGGCTTTTATAGTGTGGAACAGATCCGCGAACTGTATGTTTCGTTTGGAACCGGCAAGAGCAAAAACCCGTATCTATGTCTTGACCCATATAATTTAGGCCATATCTGGACACAGGGTATGACTTATAACTATTTTCTGACCGGCGATCCGTGGATGAAAGAGACCGTAGAAAAGATCGGGATAAATCTTGTTCAACTGGTTGAAGAGCGTAAATTCAATTTTAAGACCGGCAGTCATGTGGGACGGGTGAATGGCTGGACCATGTTAGCCATAGCCGGAGCTTATGAACTTGACTTTGAAGAACGTTACCTTAAAGCTATGAGAGTGCTCGCTGAGGATGCTATGGAAGCTCAGGATCCCAATTGCGGCGGATGGCTTCATACACTTCCGTGGGGTCATTGCTTTTGTGAAACAAAACATGTGGGCGAAGCAGGATTCATCGGTTCAGTCAGGATGAACGGAATGAGCCGTTATTATGAGCTTACAGGGGATAAACGCATTCCCGGATCTGTCAGCCGGGGTGTCACACATCTCAACAATGATACATGGATAGAACAAATGAGTACCTGGCGCTATACATCCTGTCCCGCTTCGAATCCAACCAGTCAACCTGGTGTAACTATTGCCGCGCTGGTCAATAGTGCAGTGATGAACAATGATCCTGAACATGTAAGAATCTTGAAAAAAGCATGGGATGCAAAATTCACTCGTCTTCTGGTCGCACCTACAGCAAAACCCGGATTGGGCAAATCATATTCCACAACCATGTATGGAAGCCCTGAAGCAATGAACCTGTTTGTAAACGGGTTGGAATAACAACTATTTTACCACCGATGCATCTCCCAGGATCCTTTGTCAATACTCCAGCCTGACGGTAACGGGCCAGCCTATGAATTGTGTAGCACCCTTTTCCAACACATTGACATCCCGGGGCCAGCATTCGAAGGTGACTTCGCTGGAGGGTTTGTTAAATCTGATCAATCCGAAACCGGCGCCTGCAGAAGGGACTCCGGGATTTGCATAGGCCACCATGGTGATCCTGTTGTTAAAACCATCAAAATAGTCACCTGTCCATGGCAATGGATTTTCCGGATCGTGGTTCAGCCCCGGCATTTCATCCTCGGGCCACCACCATCTTTTATAGTAGTTCACGATACATGGAACCAGGAATGTCCAGGGCCCATCCCTGAATTCTTCAATCCCATGTTGAACCACGGTTGTCAGATGCTGATCACCACCGATATGTACAGCATTGGCTTTCTTAATGGCTTTAAGTGCTTTATTGCGTCCAGTCTGGGGCCAACCATTGGAATCCATATCAGCAATGATTCGGTTCTCTTTTGCTCCATGCAGATGTGCAGTTCCGCCAAAACCTGTCTGTGACAGTACAACCTTCATCTCAATGCCTTCATTCTGACCCGCCCATTGATCCAGGAAGTTCAGCTGACGGTCGCCCAGCAATACCAGACCTTCCAGATCGATGGATGCCCGGTCGTAATCGGGATCGTTGATGTGATCGGGTCGCGGACCCTGTTGGGGGATCTTGCCCATGGGTCCCGATTTAAACTTCCGGTCTTCAATAATGGCAAAATCCACTTCACCCAACACCAGATTTGTATAGTAAACACCGATTCCCTGTCCGATGGGTGTAGGATCAAATGGATCGGGCAGATGGCTGGTCTGAGCCCTTTCCACCATCTTCACATATTTATGATGGTAGGTATATCCCCCGTCACTGCAACCACTTGCAGTTGAGATCTTGCCACTCTCCCCCCAGATGTTACCCTGTCCCACATCATGGTCATCGGGAATCGTTATACAGGGCCTTGTCCGGAAGATTTCCCTGAATTGCATGCCAAACAGGAGCCATGCTGCAGTATGCTCGGTGTGGTCGTATGACTGGTCCCCCGAAAAAAAGAGGATATCCGGATCCAGGGCATTCACATTACGGATGTAATTATCCCTGTCACCACGGTCTCTGTTGCTGTTACCCGTAAATGCAGCCATCACAATCTCCTCTTTTTCCACCGGGTCCTTCCTGATTAGTCCTTCAAAGAGTGCCTTCTTTCCGTGACGAAGCCTGTAGGGTATATCCTTTGATGTGTCCCAGTTTTCAACCCGGAAAAGGGCCGACCATCCAATGTCATTCACCTGCTCTGTCTGGATCTCTTTCCAGTTACCATCCTCCCGGATCTCCAGCCTTACCTCCCGTGTTTCATCCGGGTACAAAGGATAGAGCTGCGCACTCATTTTCAGGGTGTTATTTGAAACGGTGTAGATACCAAAGGCCACTACCTGGTCCCGTTCAACATCTACATCATGGATCTTGTTGGGTGCCCTGTTCCACCAATCATTGGTGCAGATGGTGTCCAGCTCCTGGAAGGGTGCCAGTACAGGTGGTTCCATCACACTGTTGCATCCAATTGAGAGGATAGCCAGTATGGTGATGGTCGCCGGGAGGAAGAGTTTTTTCATGATTGATGTGTTTGTTTGTTATTTGGGTTATTCCAAATTTAGTGAACATAGAGAGAAGATTGTTTATTTCTCCTTACTATCTTTAGAGAAATTATGAATAAATACCCCTCCATTATTGAATCATTTTGAATTTTAAGCAACAGGACTAAACAATGGTAACATGAAGCGAATATTACTCTATTCTTATTTCCTATTTATTTCGGCCTTTTCGCTGCAGTCTCAAAACATAGAACTTGACAAGGATTTAGGTGAAGAGAATGCAAAAATGGTTGAGTCTCAAATGGGGCTTTACGACAACAAGGCTATGACAGCCTACGTTGACGCGTTGGGACAGAAACTTGTTTCGCATCTGGAAACACCTCTTTTCGAATACCAGTTTCATATCATTCCTGAAATGGCTCCAAATGCATTTGCTCTGCCCGGTGGTTATATCTATATAACAACAGGCATCATTCCACTGCTCGAAAATGAAGATGAACTGGCCTGTATTGTGGGCCATGAAATTATTCACTCAAATAACCGGCACACCATTCAACAAATAAAAAAGAGTATTATACCCCGCCTTTTAGAGGTTCCTGGAAACCTGCTTGGGGTGATCAATAAAGACCTTGGGACACTGTTTAATGCTCCAATACATATGTCAAACTCTTTACTATTTGCATCTTATAGCCGTAAATTTGAGACCGAGGCAGATGATCAGGGGATTCTCCTTGCCGCTGCGGCCGGATACGATCCCTATGCCTTACCGCATATACTTACGAGAATGAGTGATGCTATTGAAGAGGCCACCGGCTACAAAGAAGAAAAGAGTTATTTCGACGATCACCCATACACTCCCAACCGAAATAGCAACATTAATAAGCATGCAGAAAAACTAACAGTAGGACCATCAAAAGAGGTTTCCGATAGCTTTTTGTATGAGTTTGATGGGATACTATTTGGAAACAGCCCTTCATTGGGAGTTATACAGGGCAATAAATTTTTACAACCTGATATTGATTTTATTATAGAATTTCCGGAAGATTGGAGTATTGATAACCAGCCAACGAATGTTGGAGCCTACCACCCTGACCGAAAGGCTGCTGTGTTTCTTAGTCTGGAGCAGTCAGGAGTTAGCCCTGAACAGGCAGGCAAAAAGTTTATGGAAAACCTTGATGAGGAGTACAAAAGTCACCTCACCGATGCAAAAACGTACGAACATAATGGCAAAAAGGGCTACCTGATTAGTTTCACCCAACAATCCGATGATGTTGAAATGTATGCTTATGTTCTATGGTTACCCTTGAAGAATAAAGTTTTTAAACTGATTGGTATAACTCCTATTGAACATCGCGATAAACTTGAAGCCTCAGCTGCAAGCCTGAGAACTTTAACAACAGAGGAAAAGAGTTCAATCAAATACAATTTTGTAAAGGTTGTTGAAGCCCGTGAAAATGAAACCATAGAGTCGCTAAGCAAGCGCACCGGCAACAAACTGAACCTGAAACTAGTGGCTATTATTAATTCGCATGAGCTTGATGATAAACTAACAGAGGGTGAACTGCTCAAGATAGTCTCAGAAAAACCATATTTTGATAAATAGGGGTCTGAAAGCTCATTATCGTCTATTGTCTATTAACAAATCATGATCCAGTTTGTATTCTCTTTTAATCTCAGTTTCAAATCTGGTTGATTGTTCGTTGTACCGAAGATTACAGGGATTTCCAAGTTTTGAATAGATGGTAACAGAGAGCAGCACGCCATCTTTCCACTCCATATCTACCTCAAATCCTCCTCTGGCACACAGGCCGGTTACTTTTCCATCAGGCCAGGCCCGGGGCAGAGCCGGCAGAAGGTGAATTTCACCTGAATGACTTTGCAACAGCATCTCAGCAATACCGGCAGTTCCGCCAAAGTTCCCGTCTATTTGAAAAGGTGGATGACTATCGAATAAATTACTCTGTGTGGATTTTTGCAGCAACGCCTGCACATTTTCCCAGGCCTTTTCTCCATCATGCAGTCGTGCAAAGAAGTTGATGATCCATGCACGGCTCCATCCGGTATGACCGCCACCGCTTCTAATCCTTTTGGCAATGGTTCTCTCTGCAGCTTCAAACAGTGCCGGAGTTTCATCAGTGATCTGAGCCAGGGGATAGAGTCCCAGCAGATGTGACATGTGCCGGTGTCCCGGTTCCCACTCTTTATAATCTTCAATCCACTCCATAATCGTACTGTCGCGACCCACCCGGACAGGAGGGATTCTGGTAATAATCTGTTTCCATTTCTCCCTCAGCTCCACATCGATCCCCAAGATTTCACTCGCTTCTATACAGTGGGATATATGAGCTGTGAGGGTTTGGTTGTCTATTGTCGCACCATAAGTCAACTGATATGGTTCGTCCAACCCTTCCAACATGTATGCATTTTCAGGAGACATGGTGGGGGTGGTGACCAGGTAGCCATCTTTTTCGACTAAAAAGTCGGTAACAAATGCCATGGCCTCTTTCATCACCGGGTATGCGCTGTTTTGCAGGTAATCCTTATCTCCGGTGAATTGGAAATGCCTCCATAGCGGAAATGTCATCCAGACACCGCTTAAGGGTGACATACCCCACCGCATATCGGCATTGGGAGATGTTTTCCCAAAGATATCGGTTGCATGGTGCATGGTCCATCCGTTGCATCCATACATTTCCCTGGCGGTCACTCCTCCCGGCTCTCTCCATTTATCAACAATATTTACCAATGGAAGAACCGTTTCAGGCAGGTTGCAGATCTCTGCATGCCAGTAGTTCATTTGCAGGTTAATATTTGTATGATAATCGGAATTCCATGGAGCTATGAAATGTTCATTCCAGACACCCTGAAGATTTGCGGGTAAAATGCCAGGTGTTCTTGAACTTCCCATGAGAAGGTACCTTCCGTACTGGAAATAGAGTGCAGTAAGTCCGGGATCGAACCCGCCATTTTTCACAGATTCAAGACGTACGTCAGTGGGCATTCCGGAAAACATGGTCTCTCCAAAATCACCGGATTCTCCAAGTTCAATGGATGTACGGTTAAAGATCGATGTATGTTCTTTCAAATGTGCTCCCAACAGATCCTGAAATGATTTTTCCCTGACCTCTGATAAAATTTCATCACAAACTCCCAGGGGATCAATGCTCCTGTCAAAATTCAGGGAATCAAAATTATAGTCGGTAGCAGCAGTAAACAGAATGTGTAACTCATCTGCATTGTTGACACGCAGGGTTGCCGAATCTGCTGTTAATTCACCACCTTCATGCAAAGCGATCAGTTTAGCGGCAAATTTCATATGGGCTCCTCCTTCGCCCTCGGTCAGCGTAGTCTCATCAATGATTTGCCCATTCAATATCAACTGATTCAATTCAGAAACTACGTTGGCATCTTTTGCTCTTGTGAGCGCAATTTCAGTGTTGATGCTTCCCGGCTGATCAGCTGCCAGCTTAACGACAATAATATTATCCGGTGCAGAGGCAAACACTTCCCTGGTATAGGTGATCTCATCTATTTTAAATGTTGTCCTGCTGACCCCACTATTAAGGATCAGCTCTCTCTTATAATCTGAATAAACAGCAGTGCTGTCAAAAGAGAGGGTTATATCACCCAGTGTCTGGTAGGAACGAATTCTTGGAGGAGTTCCCAGCAGGCTGCTGTTGCCAAGCTGGTAGGCTTCTTTAATCTTCCCTTCAAAAATGAGTTGCCTGATTTCAGGAAGCTCTTTCAATGCAGCCGGATTATTGGTGTTTATCCGTTTACCTGCCCACAGGCTCTCTTCATTCAGCTGAATCCGTTCCCTATAAACACCGCTAAAAACCATGGCACCGAGCCGGCCATTGCCAACCGGCAACGCCTCGTTCCAATTCTTTGCAGGGTGACTGTACCAGAGTTTGTATTCTCTGATTTCCGGCAATGACCGGGTTTCCTTATTCACCTGATTTGAACAGGAATTGAAAATTACTCCTGTTGCAATGGTAAAAAACAGATGTGCTATTTTCATTTTAACGCTTCTTTCATGCCCTGGGTTGTTGTGTAATACTTCACGATCATATTGGGGATCTCCCACTCGGGCAGGGTGCCTGTTCTCAGGTACTCCAGGAACTGCTCCGTAACCTGTCCGAAGTGCGCCTCATGACCTACATGGTAACTGGCAGGAATCTCAACCAACCAGCGGTTATCTTCCATCTTCTTCAGCTCAATGCCGGGATATTTCGCCGCCAGCTTCTGAGCCATGGCTTTCTCAAGATCACCGGCAAAAGCTTCCGCTTCAGCGGCATCGTTAAGTTCAATATAGAGCATGGGTTTAAAACCTTCAGCTTCACCCTGCCTGATCACCAGGCTGCACCGGGTTCCCCGCATGAGCGAATAGTGGGTGTCTCCTGTTCCTTCAGGAGCCTGGTAGTTCCAGATCACCGACACCTTTGCATGGATCCCTTTCAGGGTATAGTTGATCTCTCCATTGGAGTAAACCTTCAGGAGCTCTCCGTCAAGGTCTTTTGCAAGGTATTCGGGATAGTGATCCAGTCCAGTTACTTTTTCGAACATCTCCGGGGTGAGGTCGGTGGTCCAACGCTTCCCGGAGATGATCTCCACATCCCCTTTTTTCAGGACCACACCCGGAAATGCTTCCCACTGGATCATATCTACCAGGTGGGTGGTAATATCCACAAGGCCCTCTCCCTGCTGCCGGGTATCAAAGAACCAGGCGGGGCGTATCAGCGGTTTCCCTGAGACCTTCTTGGAGAAGTGGTGAACACTCTCTTTGGTGATGGCCGGGTTATCAGGTGTGCCTGTTTCCAGTTCTCCGAATAGTTCAGTTATCTCTGACAGCTCATGTTGCATGATGGTATTGATCTCAAATCTTTCAGTCATGATATCATACAGCAGTACTCCGTTCTCTGCCGCAACTTCAAATGCCTGCTCCAGCATAGGGAATTTATCCGGACTGATGACCATGGGTTTATCGGCCAGCACATGGATCCCGGCCTGGACAGCCTTCAGGATGTATTCTGTCTTTTTTGCATTGTTGCCCGAGATCACCATTACATTGCCCGGCTTTTCAGAGAGCATCTTTTCCAGAAAATCATCCCCTGTATACACTTTTTCTTCCCAGGAGGTTGGATTTTCCGCCCTGGTATTGTAATCATTGATCCGGTTCAGATAACTCTTCACTTCTGGTCCATCGGGAGCATATACATGTACCTCCTGATCTACCCCGTCATACATAGTCTTCTGGACCAGGGAGGCATGGAAATGTCCCGGAGCCACATTCATAAACGTTACGTTTCCTTCAACAGGAGTTACCATTGTTTTCGGTTTTTGAGTTGTGCTGTTGGTTTCTTTTGCTGTCTCCTTGTTACTTTGTCCGCAAGAGGTAAGGAGCAGGAGGGCCAGCAACAGGAGTTGGTAATTGTTTCTTTTCATGGGTGTTATTTTAAAGTTGGACTTTATTCTTGTATTATTTTAGTATTGCAGCGTTGTTAGTTTTCGATGACGCTACTGTTTTGTGTGTCCCAGGAAAGATATTTCCTGTGGCGCAACGATTGAACACCCATCATACATGCTACGACCCCATAGAATCCCAGGTTTTGGTCGCATTTTAAAGGCTCATTTTGCCTGATTGCATTCTGCAGGTTCCGGTGATGCAAAGTAATATCTTCTGCACCGCTCTTTTGATGAGTAATCAGCCCTGTTTCTTTCAAATTTTCACCTGTACCGCTGACAGTGTCTTCGCTGGTGGCTTCCTGCGGGGTAATGGTAAAACCCTCTTTATTAAACTCCAGCGTTGCTTTGTTTCCCCTGATGACATGCCGGATCGGTGTATCATTTGCCAATGATGAAACCAGCAGCACTGTAAGTTTTTCAGGATAGTCCAGCATCATGTTAAAAGTATCGGGGATCTCTGCCACACTATCCACATAATTCCATTTTCCACCGGTGGCAGTAACATAGTCCGGAAAGGTTAATCCCAACGATCTGATGAGCCTGGTTACCCTGTGAATAAAGAGATCCGTTGCAATCCCTCCGGAATAATCCCAGTACCTCCTCCACTCGAAATACCTTCTTGGATCCCATGGCCTTTTGGGTGCCGGACCAAGCCACGCCTCCCAATCAAGATTAACCCCCGGTTTTGCATTGGGATCAATTTTATTTGCCCAGAAGTCACCACGGTAATTCCTTGAATAATCGATGTGGGCCATGACAACTTTTCCGAGCACGCCATCCTGGATCATTTTATGTGCCGTTTCATATGAATCATCTGACATGCCCTGTACCCCCACCTGCAGTTTGAGTTTTGATTATGCTACTTTCTCTACAATACTTTTGGCCTGTTCAATGGTATGGGTCATTGGCTTTTCCACATAAATGTGCTTCCCGGCATCAATGGCATCCAGGGTCATTTGATAGTGCCAGTGTTCCGGTGTGGCTATCAGCACATAATCAATGCTCTTTTTATCCAGAATCTCCTGGTAATTCTTAAATGCCCTGGCCTGGGTTAATTCTTTTGCCTGGTCCAACCTGTTGGTGTACACATCATTCACAGCAGCAATCTGAACATTATCTGATTGTTTCATCTCTAACAGTGCCCTCATGTGGGCATTGGCCATGCCTCCGCAACCGATCACACCGATATTCATCCTTTCATTGGCTCCAATGATGCGGGAATAGCTTTGTGCAGACATACCCAGGCTGCTCCCAAATGTGGCCATACCGGCAGTGGTAGTTGCCATTCCTTTAACAAATCGCCTTCTGGAAATACTTTTTTTTTCTGACATCTTATTGATTTATATAAAAGGAGATTTACAAGACAAAGTCAGTTCCGTACGGGAAACGTTGGGGCCGTTTCACAAGGGCATTGGCGCTATCATTATCGATGAATCTTTCCCGTTGAGGGTCCCAGTAGAGTTTACCCGGTTGCTTCATGGCAATATGACTCACCAGGCAGGCTGAGCAGGAGCGGTGACCTACTTCAGCGGGTGCCACCGGGTCTTTTCGTGACTGAATGGCATTGATCCAGTCTTCGTGTTGTTCGGGTGCTTTGTACAGTCGGATATCATTTGGGCCCATCTCCGATTCCAGGATTCTTGGGTCGCTGGCATCCAGGGCTTTTAACTCTTTGCCCGGTTTGGTGGGATCGGAAGAGGTGACCGATACATTACCACGTGAAACAAAGATCCAGCCTTCGGTTCCTTCAAACTTTACACCATTGGGAAATGAACCACTGATTACCATCTCCACACCATTGGCATATTTAGCGTGGACTTTAAAATCGCCATGCACATTCCAGAGCCCCGATTCGGGGAAGGATGCTTCTGCTTCAACCTCGATTGGGCCCGTGTACTCTGTGCCCATGCCCCAGTGTGCTGTATCGATATGGTGAGCTCCCCACCCTGTGATCATCCCTGCGCCGAACTGTTCACACCGCAGCCATCCGGGACGGGAATAGTCTGATTGAGGATGGACCCTTTTCTCAGTATAGTAGACATAAGGAGTTGATCCCAACCACATGTTATAGTCAAGATTTTCGGGGATGGGCATGGGAGATTCTTCGTCACCGGAGGGATCACCGGGCAGCCCCACCTGAATCGATTTCAATTCACCGATCCTTTCATTCCGGACCAGTTCGCACGCCCTGTGGAACTGGGGCCATGGGGAAGCCCCCCGCTGTTGACTACCCTGTTGGAAGATGCGACCGGTGCGGTTGACAATATCACTCATCTGCCGCCCTTCAGCAATGGTCAGTGAGGCCGGTTTCTGAAGATAGATATCTTTACCAGCCAGGGCAGCATCCATGGCTGGCTGGGCATGCCAGTGATCGGGGGTGGAGATAATCACTGCATCAATGCTGTCATCCTGAAGCATCTCACGGTAATCCTGGTACACAGCCACATCCACATACCCCGGTTTCCCTTTTTGTTTGGTATAAAACTCCTCTATCCATCTCTTTCCATCCCTGGCCCGGTTCATATCCACATCGGCTACCGCCACACCCAGGGCAATGTCATGTTTAAGGGTTTCAGGCAGGTCATGGCTCCTTGCGATACGGCCAAACCCAATCTGACCAATTCTGATCTTGTTGCTGGGTGCTGATTTCCCAAAAACATGGGAGGGGACAATGGTGGGAATAACAATGGCACCTGCAGCTGCCCCGGTGGTCTTCTTAATGAAGGATCTTCGTTTCATAATGAATTGTATTAATGGACTTTAAAGTGATTAGTTGGCAAATACTTTCCAGTATTTTTCGGCCGTCTCAACGTTTATCTCCCCGTCAAAGACCACCATCCTGTATTTCAAGGTATAATCCCTACCTCTTTCCAGGATCCACTCCTGGTGCCTGATGGGGCAGAACTCAAAGAATACATTTCCCTTACCATCCTGACTATCGGGAGGCCACATACGCATGGGTTCGGGATGGGCACGGTTGGATGGATGACTTAGAAACAGGATCCCGGATCTTCCCTCGGGTACCGAGGATTCACCTTCAATGACTACCCATCGGGCCCCGGTCCCATCAGCATCCATCCGTTTTTTTCCTTCTGAAGTGAGTACCGTACTATTGTCGGTATGCCACTTTTCGGTGGCCCTGAAACCCAGTCCGCCCCCATACCGGTAAGCTTCGAGGGTAATGCCCTTATCCAGCGGGCTATTTAATGTAGTGGAAAGATCGACAACATATAGATCTTCCTCCGCATGATGAACCCTTACATCCCAGATTTCATTCATGGCAATGGCATCAGTACCATCTTCCATGAAATAGATATGCTCTTGCCGTACCTTGAATCCGGCGAATTCTTTCCCTTCTCTCTTGTCCAGGTATTCAGCAAATCTGACAGTACCCTCACCAGCAACCAGGTTCCAGAAGTCCACGCTCCTCTCTCCGAAATGGGTCCTGGTCCAGGGATTCCATATGCCATAATGGTGATAGTGGTCGGTGGGCTGGATACGGGTCAGTCTTTCACCCCCGGGCGACCAGAGAGGATGGATATAGGCGGATCGTTTGTACAAAGGATCGATCCCCTCAGGAGGCATTGTCTCTTCGTGCACATAGCTTAACACCGGACTTTCGCCCCAATAGATGGTTGTTTCTGAATCACCGGTTTTCATGGTTAGCCTCTCTTTCTCTTGTGAACATGAGATAAGTGGCAATCCCATAAGCAGCGATATCAGGATGGTGCGCATCTGATGGTAATCTATGGAGTGTATGATTTTACGGTGTTCATAAAAACAGCAATATTTTCACTTGATACCCCAGGAGGCATTCCTCCTCCACAGGAAAAGATGACCCGGGAGTGATCTTTCAATCCGTCCAACAGTGTTAGTGTACTCTCTTCAACCTCTTTCGTTGTTCCCCTGGCCAGCACATCCCTGGGAGGTATATTCCCAAGCATGGTTACGCTGTTATTGGTTATCTCCTTCAACAGGTTCAGGTCGGTGTCAACACCCATGTTAAAGAGATTCACTCCCATATCGGGCAGGTACTTGACCGATTCCATGCAGTTGGCATCATTGTGAAGGAATTTAATGCTCAGCTTTCTGTTATATAATTCCTTGAAATAGGGGAGGCCAAATTCAACGAACTGATCCTCACTGATAAATCCGATAATATCATCCAGGATCAGGATTCCATCGATGGAAGGGAACAGGCTCTTCTGATGGTTGTGGAATCCGTTCAGGTAGTCGGTGATCTTCCGGATCAGCTGATGGACTTCCTCAGGGTTGGTTATCATGGCCAGCAGGAACTCAGTGGTGCCCATCAGGTAGGAGGCGATATTCAAAGGCCCTCTTGAAACGGAAATCCGGATTTTGTGGCCGGCTTTTTCAATGTGAGGTTGATTGAGTTTTAGCCTGTTAAGTATAAAAGGTCCCAGACCCTCTTTTACAGGATCCGGTTTCTCCAGGTGTTTAATTTGATCCACGGAGGTGATGCATGGAAAGGCGTGCGGAAATTCATTTTCAGGGAATGAAGACCTGGCCCCAAAAGCAGATGGTTCACTGCACATCCCGTATTCTGACCAGAAACCGGGCAGGAACATTGCATCGGGGAACGTATCAATGGCTTTCAGGTTTGCCTCCAACCACAATTGATCGTTGGAAAAGTAGTCCAGTATCGAAATGCCAAACCAGGCGGGAAGCCATGGTGAATCAATGATAAATCCAACGGGAAGCGGGGAGAGGATCTCACCTTTCACAATGGCTTTCAATTCATTCCAATGGTTGTCTGTCATAGGCGATGAATAAAACTATTTAAATGATCACTTTATTTACAGGATCCCATTCCGTTCGTCGGTTTTCAAGATAGGATTTGTGGGCCATCAAAGTGGTGATTCCCTCTTCGAACGCTCTTTCAATATTTGCAGTGGGAGTTTCTCCTGAACGAATGCAATCGAGCCACTCTTTCAGGTGCAGATGAGTGACATCAACCACTCTTCCGTTAATCCTGGTGGTTGTCAGTCCCCTTGAAGCATAGTATTGTTCTGTAGCTGAAGTAACTGCATCGATTTTTCCCGAGTTTGGATTCATGGAGATCATCGGCTCAGATGTGCTGATCAACCCTTCCTCAATCTGCTTTTTGAATCGGGTTGAATTGCGATCCGCTGTAATACTAATTGAGTTACCCAGTTCCATTGAGGCATCATGACCCATAAAAACCCTGCCTCTGCTACGGCTGGAAGCCAGATTTGCACTATAAAGCAGTGTTAAATCATCGTCGGGGTACTCAAAGACACAATGAAGTGAATCGGGTATCTCCCGGTTATCTTTCCAATAATAGATTCCTCCCGATGCAACTGCTGATTTTGGTATGCCTATCCTGAGAAGTTGGTTTACTGCATCAAATTCGTGTGTAAACAGTTGTCCGATCATTCCCATATCATAATTAAACCATTTTGTCCAGTTATAATACCGGTCCACTGAAAAGGGTACTTTTTCTGTTGAACCAAGCCATTGGGCCCAGTCAATGGATTTTTCACTACCCGGTTTCAGGTTGCCATTCGCATCGAGATGCCTGATCCATGCTCCGCTGGAAGTGTTGCGATTGGTGGTTGTTTCCACAAGGGTTATCTTCCCGAGAATATCTCGTTTGATAATCTCTTTGGCCTGTTGAAAAACGGCATTCTGAGGAATCTGATGTCCCAGTTGATATGTGATACCGCTTTCTTTCACAGCCTGGTACAGCTCGTTTAATTCCTCTTCAGAAAGGGTCGGACTCTTTTCACAATAGACATGTTTTCCCGCTTTTGCAGCAGCAGTTGCCATGGAGGCATGATGATGATCGGGAGTGGCAATAATTACTGCATCAATGTTGTCATCAGCAAGCATCTCCTGATAATGATCGTAACGTTTGACGGGAAGAACGGCTTTTGAGTCACCGCCCGGCCGCACCTCATTCCGTGCAGTAGACAATCCCTTTTCTGCATGAAGATCAAAAACATCGCAGATACCCACCACTGCAACATTCAGATACTCCTGCTCAAGCCAGCCCTCAAGGCTCTCATCCTTTCTCATATTTTCAACATGGTCCGGATGCATAAAACCCATGGCTTTTGACAATTGCTGGGCCCTGTTGCCAAAGCCAATGATCCCAACACGGATCAGATCCTTCTTATCTTTTGATGAACTTTTTATGACACCCGGAGCCGGGATATTGTCCAATCCTATCTCCCGGATCAACCTGGTTTTTTTGCGTTCATCGAAGGTTCTCTTCTTAAACAGACTAAAACCGAATATTCCCAATACAGGTATTCCGGCAAAAGCTTTTAACACTGTTCTTCGATCTATGGTTGATTTCTTCATTGTTGGATGTGTTAATTAGTTACGAATCTCTACATGTGGATCCGACCCATATTTGATGGCTACCATTTGCCCGTCATTCAGGATAGAGAGCCGCGCTGCTTCAACCACCAGTTCATTGATGTAGCTGTTGGCAGGTGTGGCAATAATTCCTTTTTGATCCACCTCTTTAATCATCTGTTGCCTCCTCTTTAATGATGCCGGATCGGACAGATCATTTACTTCATTTTCGATTTTATGAGCCATATTGATGGTGGCTGCAACTGACTCGAAACCATATCCAATGGGTCTGAGTCCATGGCCATCCCAGGGAACCAGTTGGAAAAAATCAGGGCTCACAAAATTAAAACTGGAGCCGGCACATCCTATCCCTTCCAGATAAGCGTGCTGGACCCCCCGGTAATGGTCATCATGTTTGATCATGCCGGCTTTACCCTCACCTTCGAAAAACATCTGCAGGTTCTGTTCATTGCTTCCTGCTCCCTCATCAGGGTATCCCAGTCCATCTGTTACGTTCAACAGTGCACCGTTCTCAAAACGAACCCTTCCGTTGGCCCACATATAACCCTCATTACCATTGGGAAATTTCCCTTTGATTCCTGATACTGAGACCTCGACCGGCTTTAAACCGGTAATAAAACAGACCAGATCCACATAATGACAGCCCACATAGACAAAAGGATCTGTTTTGTCACAGGTGAACCAGTTTTGAAAATTTGATGACCTGTAGAAATAGGGTTCGATCATTTTTGCCTCGCCGATGGCAAATTCACCAAATTGTTTCAATGCATAGCCCTTTTTTGCCATCAATGCCCGGCCGTCAAAGCGTTTATGGTACTCCACTCCGATAAACAGCCCTTTTTCGTAGGCTATTTTTTCTATTTCCACCGTTTGCTCATATTTCAGAACCAATGGTTTAACACATAGAATATGCTGGTCATTTTTCAAAGCTTCAAGGATGACGGAGTAGTGAAGCTGGTCGGGCATGGCAACAATGACAACCTGCCGGGGCTTCATAGCAGCAAGTACCTCCTTATAGAGGTCGGGGAATTTTTCCTCCTCTGAGGCGGACAGATCAGGATATGCGGTAAATTCCTGGCCTGGGAAAGCCTCCCGGATCATGTTACTCTCTTTCAATTCCTTTAAAGGGGCTGAATCAAGAGCGCATACATTAATCGCATTTACAACGCCGTTTCTCTGCAGGTGATAGACCGATGGTAAAATCAGGTCGTGGGAGATCATACCCCCTCCAACTATGGTAACATCCAATGGATGTTGTGAATGTTTTGTGCTCATATATTATTTCCTATTATTTCGTCACACGCCTCTTCCAGTACGCTAATGCCTTCCTCCAGGGCCTCTTCAGTAATCATCAGAGGAGGAGAGATCTTAATACATTCACCGGCAATTCCCACCGGTGCGAACATTAACAGGCCTTTGTGAAAACATTTTTCATTGATTTTTACTGCAGTTTCGGCATCGGGTTCCCTGGTGCCATTTTTAACAACCTGAATACCGGCTACCAGGCCTTTCCCATGTACACAACCCAGTACATCGGGATATTTTGCTTGAATTCTCTCCAATCCGGGCATTAAAACTTCACCCAATAACCTTGAATTCTCAACCAGGTTTTCTTCCTGGATAATCTTCAGACTCTCGATGGCAGCAGCCACAGGAAGCGGACTGGCCGAGTGTGTGGATGTCATTGCACCAGGTGCATACAATCCCATGATATCCTTTCTGCCAATCACAGCTGAGATAGCAAGGGATGAAGAGATTCCTTTTCCACATGCAACTAAATCCGGGGTAACACCATAATGCTCATAGGCAAACATTTTACCTGTACGTCCAAACCCGGACTGTACTTCATCGTAAATGGAGACAATATCATTCTCCCGGCAAAAACCTTCCAATTTCTTTGCATACTCCACCGGAAGAAAATCGGGACCCACTCCCTGGTAACTTTCAGTAATTACACCTGCAATATCTTCAGGTTTTATACCCTGGTTATCCAGACTGCTGAGAAACAGATCAAAAGAGATATCCTCGTTTTTATAACCATCGGGAAAAGGTACCTGAACAAAGGTTTGACCTTCATCAATGATCCATGTTTTTAATTGAGCCATACCACCTGCAAACTGGGAACCAAGTGTTCTTCCATGGAAAGCATTTTTAAAAGAGACAATATATTTTTTATGCGGTCCGTGCTTTTCAAGTGCATATGTTTTGGCCAGTTTGATGCAGTTTTCAACAGCTTCACTGCCTGTACTCAGTAGAAAAACCTGGTAATTTGAAGGGTCTGGAGAAATATCCTGAAGCATTTTCGTCAATTCGGCCCGCTTTTCATGCACAAACACATAGGTTGCAATCAGCTCCTGGTCAATAACCTCCTGTAAACCTTTAAGAATTCTATCACGTCCATGACCGGCATTAGTAATGAGTACACCCGAGGACCAGTCTAACCATCTGTTTCCCCATTTATCATAAATCTGAAATCCCTTTGCCTTATCCCAGACAACCGGTGGTTGTCCCATCATGGATACCGGTTCTGATTCCGAAAGCAGATCGAATATTTCCAATGATTCCGGGACCGGGAGACTGGTATTAATCGTTCTGAATTCTGTCTCTATTTTCGGAACTGCAACCGGTTCCAGACTGTACTTTGCCATAACTAATTCGTTTATTTTAATTAAGTGATAAAGATAACTACTAATATGATTAGAAAAAATCAGCAATGGCAAAATAGCTCGTTAACAGACTATATAATATGATCGCCATTAAACCAATATTCATCATTTTTCCCGCAACATGTTCTTTCATAAGCGACTTCCGGTTAATCAGAAAAAATATGGGAATTGCAACAGCAGGCAGGATCAGTGCCTGAAATGCCTGTGAGAATACCATCAGCAACGGAGGGGTGGTATTTATAAATTGCATCCCGAAGGCAAACAGGATTCCCACAAGTCCGAGAATACGGTACATGGGTGAGCGAATGTTCCTCTCTCTTCCGGTATAGTCGGAAATGAGCCATGGGGCAATCAGGATAATGGGAAAAATGGAAGAGATTCCGGCCCCGACAATTCCCAGGATAAGAATGAACGCTGCAATCTTTCCACCAAGCGGTTCAAAGAGACTGATCATCTCGACGGTATTGTTCATTTTCATCCCCATCACATGCAGGGTACCCGCTGAGACTGCCATAATCACCAGGCTCAGAAAAAGCATCATCGATGCAGATACCGCAGAGTCCCTTTTTTCCAGCTTTAGATTTTTGATGGTCCATCCTTTTTCTGCAACCACAGTGCTTCTCATTATAAATACCGCAGCAGAACAGGTGGTTCCGGTTATAGCAGCAATTAATCTGAGCGTTCCGTCACTTTTAGGAATGGTTGGTACAAGTCCGCCGGCAATGGAGGAGAAGCTTGGCTTTACCATAAAGAATACAACAATAAATGAGAGTCCCATCAGGATCACAAGGATGATAAGGAATTTCTCAAAAACCTGGTATTTCCCTATCCATAGCAAAGCATAGAGAGAGATAACCAACACAGTAGTGATCGCAATGGTATTGAATCCTGAACCGAAAAGAAGCCTTGATGCTTCCTGTATCAGATCGGTAACAATCCCGAAAATACCCATGAGAGCAAGTATTTCACCGATCACCAATGCAACCAGAATATAGATGGCCAGCAGCGGTCCGAGTTTGAAGCCGGTTTTAATGGTGGAAAGAGCAGTCTTCCCCGATACCAGTGTGGTCTGGCCATAGGCGACCATTAATACATAGGTGAAGATACAGGAGAGAACCAGTGCCCATGTGAGCGTCATACCATGTTCAGCCCCCACTTTTGCCATGGTGGTTATACTTCCTGTACCAATGTTATAACCGATCAGGAACAGTCCCGGTCCAATGGCTGTCAGCCCAATAAGAATTTTGTTAAGAGCTCTTTTCTTTTCCTTTTCCATATCGGTGCAATGACTCTTATGAATAAACTATTTTCTCGTCAGCAGCAGCTTCCTTTTTTCCGGTTAGCAAAGATATAAAAGTTCGGAAGGGCTGAAAGAATATATTGACCCTGTTTACAGTGGGGAGGAATTCTGTGAAAGAGCAATCTTCTGGTATTTTCCGGCGTACCTGGAAGCCGGTAAGCAATTATAACCCCGAATTTTTTCTACACCCACTCATACATCAGACTGAAAAAAATCAGAATAATAAGTCAAAAGAATAACACCTCTTCCCATTGCTGACTGGCAACGGATTTCTCTAATGCTTCAAGGACCGAAACTCCATTCAGCATACTCTGATGGGAGCGGGGCTCTTTGCCGGTTCTGAAC
Source organism: Bacteroidota bacterium (assembly GCA_039714655.1). Classification (GTDB taxonomy): domain Bacteria; phylum Bacteroidota; class Bacteroidia; order Bacteroidales. Next base: position 21,120 of record JBDLIX010000031.1, on the reverse strand, counting down.
ATCTCAACCATATCTGCATAATTGATGGACGGGTCACTCTCCTCCACACGTGAATTGAGTTGGGTAAGTCCCTCTTTTGTCTCCACAAAAGTCTCCCACCCATACGAAAGATTCTTAAAGACCAGGGTGGCAAATAATCCATTCTTATATACCAGGGTTGCGCTGCCATTTTTCCCGTTTCTTGTTACACGCACCTTTTCAATCTCTTCTCCAAAAATATTCATCAACGGCTGCAAAAGGTGTACACCATAAAAGAATATGCCGCCATATTTCGAATCCATATCAACCGGACCGTATCGTACTACCTGATTGATTTCTCCCATGGACTCCACCTGTTTTTTTATATCATACGTTGCGTTGCTATGGGCAATGGAGCTATAGGAAGATACAGCTGCTCCATGCTTTCGGGCCAGCTCCAGAAACTCTTTTCCCTCAGCTGCCCGGTAACAAAACGGTTTGTCGATAAAGGTTGGAATACCCTCTTTAATAAAGGGAGTTGCAGCCTGGAGGTGATATTTTGCATGCCGGTGATCCACAATCAGCGCATCAATTTTCCCCAGCATCTCCTTCTGATCTTTTACGATATTGGGTATCTTCCCTTTAGCTGCGGCATTGGCAGCAAACTCATCGGTCTCGCCCCACACATATTTTACCTCTGCTCCCGGGAACTTTTTTTCAATATTGAAGATTTTGCCATAACCAATGGTATGCGAATTTTCAGCACCAATGATCCCGATCCGGATCTTTTTTGGCTTTTGGCCAGGTACGGACAAGAGATGTGATGCGAAGGCTGAGGTAGAAGAGAGAGCTACAGTCGACAGTGCGGCTCCTTTACCCATGGTTTTTATAAATGATCTTCTGGATTTTTTCATGTTCATTTCGATCTTTCCGGTTATATCAGCATTATAGTTTCATCTCCCAGCCCTTCTCATAGGTTCGGGACCAGTATTTCCTGGCATCCTTATCATTCAATATATGACCGGTTTCCGGATCAATTTCAAGGGAATGTCCCACACGCTGAGCAATATTCCCCAGTTGCACAAGCAATGTGCTTTTGTGCCCCGATTCAATATCAGCGTTGAGTTTGCTGCTGCCATAGCGGATCCCGTCAAAGAAATTATTAATGTGAAGGGCCATCAGATTACTGAAAGGATTCACCAGGTTTCCGGTATCCATCTTCTGTTCTACTTTTACCTCTTTGACAATATTGTTATCAATGTCGTACACTGTATAGTTGTTACCTCCGGGGAATAGCATGCTGCCTTGCTCTCCATAAAAAACCACACCGGCTCCGCTTCCGTCAACCGGTCTCCCATTACAACTTCTTCCTTCCCAGGTCATGGTAACCCCCTCCTTAAAATCAAGATTAATCACCTGGGTGTCCGGTGTCTCCCAATCATCCTGATAACGGTACCGTCCTCCGTTTGAACTCACTTTAACAGGATAATCCACATCAAATCCCCATCGCAACATATCAATCATATGGGTGCCATTATTCAGTGCTTCTCCTGTTCCCCAGTGCCAGTGCCAGTGCCATTTATAATGAACAACATTGTCGTTGTATGCCACCCTGGGTGCCGGACCCTGCCAGAGGTCCCAATCGAGCCATTCGGGTACGGCACTATTTTTTCCCACTCCAATGGGCCCACGGTTGGCGGCATACCACCCTTTCCCAAAATAGGCACGACCAATGATTCCATCTCTTAATTCCTGCATCCCCTGAACGACCTTGGGGAATGACCGGCGCTGATTGCCCAACTGTACAGTCTTAGCATACTTAGAGGCTGCATTAATAAGCAATTCCCCTTCATGGGGATTATGACTGCTGGGTTTCTCAAGATAGACATGCTTCCCGGCCTGCATAGCCAGCAGGGCAGCCGGAGCATGCCAGTGATCAGGCGCTGCAATAACCATTGCATCGATCTCCTTATCCTCAAGTGATTCCCTGAAATCACGGTACCCTTTGGTTTTAATCTCCTGGAATTTCTCTAGCTCTTCTTGGCATTTCAGGATTGCTCTGCTATCCACATCACAAATATGGAGCACATCGCAATCTTGCTGCTGTGCGAAATTTGTGGCCAATGCTGTTCCTCTTGAATTTACCCCCATCACAGATACTTTTATCTTTTCATTGGAGCCAATGATGCGACCATAACTTTTTGCGCTGAATGTGGGAAGAATACCCCCGAAGGAGATTGCAGCTGAAGCTGCTGCTGATTTTTTAATAAAGCTTCTTCTTGAATCTGATGCCATTTTTAAGATTGTTAGGTGTATGTTATTCGAATAAGAGCTCTCCAAAAAATTGAGGCACGTGATAATCAGGTCCCTCAGTACCAATTGGATTCCAGGTTACAAAATGTGGTTTTGATGTTTCATCGCCACATTTATAGAAATTTGCATTGACATTAAGCCCCTTCAGTATTATATCTTTATCATAGGCCAGGCACTCTGTTGGGATTAGCAGCATCATCTCCCACTGATGTCCACCCGTCTTCTCTTCAAACGGTTGATTTCCAAGGGAGGATCTTACTTTTATTTGTTTCAATATTTCCGGATCTACAAATTTTCTGTTTGATCGTCCCGGGCCATAACCCACATGAGGTACTCCAATACAATTGAATTCAAAATTATAATAAGATTCGTTCCCCGGGATTGATACAAAAAACTCTACACAGCTGTCTTTATAGATATCTCCATTTATCCTGGTCTCTTTTGCCAGGATATTCTCTTCATCCACAAAATATTTTAGCAGGATCTGATCCTGGCAATAGGCTATTTTGAATTTCACTTCAGGTTTGTAGGGATATTCGGGCCAATTCAAGGTTTCAATAACTTGAAATCCGGTACTGTTTTCGAGTAGTTTTTCTGCCAATTCAAGATCAAGAACACCCTTATGTTCTATCTCTTTTACAAGAAGTTTTTTCATAACTGTCGAATTTACTTATTTTATTTGATTGGCAAGGGATCAGCATTCAGATCTTTTTTGGGACGCAACTTAAGATTCATCTCTTCCTGCACTCTCTTTACAGGAACATCCCAAACCGCCCTCTCTTCTGATGCGGATAACCAGGCAGCAAAACCTGCAGCATGACCAAGACTCATCATTGTCCGGGAAAGACGGCAGCTTGATGCAGCAATATGACTAAAACCGGCTCCACGGCCTGCTACTAATAAATTGTCAAAACCTTTGGGAACAAGAGAGCGGTAAGGGACGCCGTATGCTTCCTTTAATAATTTCAAACTGCTATTCTCCCCATGCAGATCCATGGGATGGTCTGCAACTGTGATGATATCTTCATGTTTTTGTTTTGGTAAACCACTTAACAGGTCGTTTTGTGTCAGCACGTACCGGCACACAATCCGATAGCTTTCCCGTATTCCCAGCATAGGAGCATAACTGTCAAATTCATACTCCTTAAAATGGGGATAGGTGTGCAACTTAGACCAGTGTTTATCTACAAGATTTTTCGCTTTTTCGTAAAGTTCATCCGGCGGTTGATCTATGATGCTCTTTCCATCAATGATCCCAAGGGGATTCACGGTAAGTTTCTGATCTGGTCCCACTGGTCCGGTTACATGAGCAACTACATCATAATCCGGTTCCGGTTTTTTTAGTGTGTCAGAAACAGAAGGTGTTTTTAATGGTTTTATTTGATAACAAAGTGAGATCGCATTTAGAGAATTGCTCGGATTTTCCGGTGCAGATGGTTCCCCAAATTTTGAACGGGGTTCTTCCCCAAGCATCGTTTCACATCCTGCGTTCCTGCAAACAAAAGCACCTCCAGTACAATCTATGAATACTTTTGCAGAGACCTGATATTTTTGTCCGGAAGAGGAGATAGCCTCAATGGTTTTTATTTCGTTATTGGTCACATTCGCATTTACAAATTTTGTATTGAGCAACAATTTGCATCTGCCCGTCTCTTCAAGCATTTGTCTTACCGTATGATCAAACTCATTAACATCAAAAACAACATTTGCCGTCTCTGTTTTTACATCAAGGTCAGATCTTCTCAGTGAAAGGTTGTAGCTCAATTGTGGTGAAACTAAAGATAACCCGTAGGGTTCATCCCTGTCATAGGAATGCACTTGCTTTGCCACCCCTTTCGCTCCAGGCGGCAAACGATGGTAGATTTCGTTGGCGTATGAACAACCGGGACCAGGCTCCCAGGTATTCACATATGATTGTACACTCGTTCCACCAACCTTCTCCTCTTTTTCAACCAATATTACATCTGCTCCTGATCGTGAAGCAGCCAGGGCCGCTCCAATTCCGGCACTGCCAGCCCCAATGATGCAGACATCAGCTTCTAACTGGTGAATTTGCTGGCGAGAACATGAGCTGTTTAAAATAACCAGCGTGAGTAAAAATGTAAAAAGAGTGCGCATAACTTTTTCTCTCTCTTCCTTTCATACAAATCTATATAAAAATGATCTGTCTGTCATGCAACCTGACAGCCGGGCTTTTTCATTTTAGGATGAGTGAATCACTCCTGTATTGTTTTTGAAATTGGCTGGGCGTAATGTTCTTGATCTTCTTAAACTGGCGGTTAAAGTTGGAGATGTTTTCAAAACCGGAGTCATAAGCAATCTCAGAAATTTGCATGGACCCCTCTGTCAATAGTTTACATGCATATCCAATTCTCACATTCAACAGGTAATCTTTAAATGGCATCAAATATGCTTTTTTGAATGCAGGATAAAATGAAGCATAGGACATATTGGTAAGGGTGAGCAGATCCTCTATTTGAATTCTCTTTTGAAAGTTGTGTAAAATATACTGCATTGCCTGCTGCAATGGCTTATTCTCTTTCAGGGAAAGCTCATCATATGCATTGAGGCTTGCAAGAAAGTTATATTCAGTCATAGATCCCATTATTTCAAAAATGGTAAACAGTGCATAGAATCGCTGAACATCGTTCATGCCGGCCATTTTATGAAGGATTGATATGATCTGGGTTTTGCTTTTTCCAAGAATCTCATAACCACGGGAAGATTCAATCAAAAATCTCTTTAATGACGCATTTTCAGGAACTTCAAAAAATTCATTACCCAGAAAAGTATATCCGAATTGAATGACAAATGCTTCGTTTTTGGGCCCATCAGCTGCATTGTCATCATCAATGTCACATGCCCACTGGTGTGGCAGAAAAGGCCCGAGGAATACAAGGTCATTTTCTTTAAACCGGGTAACATGGTCTCCCACCAGTCTTTTGCCTTCCCCCTTCACTATAAGCACAAGTTCATATTCAGGATGATGGTGCCATGGTGTAAAAGGGTCTTTTTCATGATGGACAATAAATGATTTGTAGGGTTCTTGTCGCAGGCTGATTGAAGCAATTTTCATAACAATCAAATGATACTAATATTAGAAAAATAGACAAACAACTTCATTCCACAAAGAAATAGTATAATATAAATACCAATATTCCAATGGAGAGTATTATTTCAGGGTAACCAAAATGTGTAAATTTGGAAATCCTGCAAGTAAAAAGCAAAGAAGTATTATAGAAATAGAAGAAAAACCAACATGATGTATTACTTAATACACAAAATATGAGTAAAATAAATATTATCGGCGGAGCTATTTCATTCCTGTTAACCCTCACATTGGCAACAGATGTTTGCCTGGCGCAGGAGCCTACGGTAAAGGTGTATGAGATCGAAGAAACGATACTGGAACACAACCAGCTGCCGCTGGACCCCTATCCGCCTTTTGGACTGCTTACCGGCTATATTGCCTATCCATTCCAGTTTTACGGGACCAAATATTTCCGGATCGATGAGAAGAAGATCAGGATCCTGGTGGCAGAGAATGAGTATTTGAAAATCGGTATGGCTCCTGATTATGGGGGGAGGCTGTGGTTTGTATACGATAAGATCAGGCAGAAGGAGGTGATCCACCGGAACTATAAGGAGGCCAAATTATATACTTCCGGAATGGGAAAGCAATATCTCGGAGGTGGATTGGAGTTGAATATCCCTAACGCCCATTCACATACCAATGCCAGGAAGAGGGAGTGTGTCACCCGGGAGAATGACGATGGCTCTGTTTCGCTGGTTATGAGCAATACGGAGAAGATCGGCAGGCTTCACTGGAGTGTCGCCTTTACCCTTTTCCCCGGCGAGGCCAGGATCAGGCAGGATGTTCGTGTTGCCAATGAGACCCGGCTGGAAGAGCGCTATCTCTACTGGGCCAACTGTGGCATTCCTGTTAACGAAAATACGGAATTCATCTATCCCGAAAACAGCGGTGCCCTGCACGGGGAGTATGAAAATGAGATATCCTGGCCGATTTACGCAAATAAAAATATTTCACTGCTTAAGAATATTGATGAAGCAGTAGGCTATTATATGTTGAATGCCCGGGAAGGCTATATGGGTTATTACAACCACGATGAGAACTTCGGGCTGGTGCATTATGCCGATGTGAATGATCTGCCCGGTAAAAAATACTGGTCCTGGGGTTGGCATGTCACAGCACTCAACAAGCGGTTTGGTCATGCCGAAGGTGTGAATTACGGGGAGATCCAGAGTGGCAGGATCGTTATTCAGGAGAAATTTGACAGGATCGCTCCCATGAGCGCCCTTGAATATACACATTTCTGGTACCCGGTGGGGGCCATAGGCTCTTTTAACGGGGCCTCGGAGCATGCAGCCATCAATTTCACCATGGATCGCCTTACCGCTGATGCAGCGGTTGCATATATCAAGATACAGGTCAACCAGCATTATGATAACCCCGTTATTCTCCTGAAACAGCACGGTGAAACAGTGAAAGAGATCAAACTCTCCTCCCTTTCTCCCGATACCCCGGTTTCGTTATCAAAAGAGTTTCGCAGAGAGGATCTCAGCACAAAGGATATCTCACTGTTATTGTTCAATGAGAATGGGGGAGTCATTTCAAAAGTATTGTCTCCAAAGGAAAAACCGGTCCAGTATGACAGTTATTTCAGTGCCCATAAAAGCAAAGAACCAGCAAGGGAAGATTTTACAGCCGAAGGGTTGTTCAAAAAAGCAGAGTGGCTGCTGAACGACTGGTATTATCATATGCCTGAAATCAAGGAGGTCCTTCAGGAAGCACTTACTGTGGATCCTGGTTTTTCAAGGGCCCATACCGAACTGGGGATCCTGGACCTCAGGGGAGGGCAACTGAAGCAGGCACTGAAACACTTTAACAGGTCGTTGGAGCGCATTCCCGATGACGGACGAACCCTTTACTATAAAGGTCTTACCCTGATGTACCTGGGAGATTATACGGAAGCAGCCTACTATCTCCGCCACTCCGGAAGATTTGGTTATGCCTATCCGGAAAGGATTGCAGAAGCTGAAATGGCCATTGCACATAACGATCTTGCCGGGGCCCTTCTTCTGCTTGACAAGGCCATTTCCCAGAATGGAAACATTACCAAAGGGCATATTTATAAGGCGCTTGTGGAAACCAGGCTTAGTAATACACAGGTGGCTGAAAACTCTTTTAACCGGGCCTTTGCACTCGATCCGGAGAATCCGTTGGTTGCATTTACCGGCTATATCCTGAAAGGGTCAAAAAGAGCGGCGGCTGATGCCATTGCCGACCGCTATGAGGAATTCCCTGAAGAGCTTCTTGAAGTGGTGGTCACCCTCTATGGGGCCGGTTTTGCCGAGGAGGCATTCCAGGCCATGAAACTGATCCGGAAAACCAATCCCATGGTGGAACTCTACGGGAAGGAACTTGAAACGCTGATCGGTAAAAAGATCTCTTTGCCTGACGATCCTTCGGTTGCCTCGGATTATGCATGGAGGCTTGAAGAGTATTTTATCCTGAAACGGAGGATCAAAGAGGATCCGGATCTGGCTGAACCATACTATCACCTGGGGAATTTCATGTATGGCCATGATTTTGAACAGGAAGGGATCTCGTTGTGGGAAACGGCGTACGAAAAAGGCTACAGGGACAAGGTAATGCTTGTCTCGCTCTATCGTGCCCTGAGGAAGCTGAAGCAAAACGATGAAGCGTATAGCTATCTCTCGGATGCCTGGCAGTCGGAACCGGACGATCCTTACATATTTGATTATATGTTGAACGAAATAACCAGTCGTGAAGGAATAGACAAGGTCATAGCCATGATGGAAGAGCGGTATGATGAGTGGGAAGATAACTATGCGCTTAAGGCGCGGCTCATGAATGCATACATGAATAACGGCTATTATGACAAAATGGAAGCGTTGTTGCTGAGATCCGATCTGCTTGATACCCACCGCCTCTCTTTTGGCGAATTCTGGAAGAACCTGAAGATGGCCAAAGGGTATCTGGCGTTAAAGGAGCAGAAATACTCTGAAGCATTAACTCTTTTCACCGAATCGACTATAGTACCCCAAAACATTGCCCAGCACTATATGGCGCGTTTTGTTGACCAGGCAAGAAGGCTGTTTTACATGGGGTATTGTAATGACAAGCTGGGCAACCGGGAGGAGGCCGGGAAGCTTTGGAACGAGGCGTTGAAATTGAAGCGGGATGTAAAATACCAGGCCTCATATAAATTCTATGATCTCAGAACCATATACTACCAGGCTTTCTGCCTGAAGGGACTTGGCAGATTTGATGAAGCTGAAAGATATATCATGATATTGGAAGATAACGCGAATTCATCCTCACTTGAAAATACACCCGCTGCACAGCAACTGTTACTTACACTTTCCATAACAGGCCTGGAAGATATGGATGATTTTGAGATATGGGATTCAGAGCTGGGATTATCAAAGATCAATGCCAATTTCAATGCACCGGAGGAATAATACATTTAGAATTGGAGAATCTAAAAAAATAAAATTATGTATGAAGGATTAATGAATGACGTTCGCACCTGTGTTGATTTGGGTATCCCAAAAAGAGTGCCTGTTTTCGCACTGAGCGAGGAGTTTGATGTTAAATGGTACGGAAAGTATACCTACGAAGAGACATGTCAGGATGGCGATAAAATGGCCGAAACATGGATTGCAGCCATCGAGCATTTTGGTTATGACTGGGCCTGGCTGCAGATCGACGATTGTTTCGAATTTGAACCCCTGGGTGTGGGGACAAAGGGCGAAGGAAATATTTTAAGAGCCACAAAAGACTACCTTCCAACCACACAGGAAGCGTTGAAGAACCTTCAGATACCCGATCCGAAAAAAGATGGCCGGATGCCTGAAAAATTGCGGGCCATCAGCAAAGTCAGGGAACATTTCGGAGACACCGTTTGTGTGGTGGGAGGCCTTGCCGCTCCTTTTTCTTCCGTTGGTCTCTTATACGGCCTGACCGAATCCATGACACTGATGTATTCGGACCCTGATCTGTTGAGAGATACCATGGATTTTTTTGTTGAATTGCAAAAGGTCTGGGGGAAAGCCCAATTCGAAGCTGGCGCTCATGCTGTATGGCTGGGTGATTGTAATGCCATGAGTAATTTGATCTCTGCCGAACAGTATAAGGAATTTGCTTTTGAACCATGTAAACAAGTTGTGGATGAATTTAATCGCGTAGGAGGATTAACATTCCTGCACAACAGTGAGGAGTCGGTTCCCCATATTGAATTAGAGACGGACCTCGGCGTCAGTGCCATCAATGTGGGGCCGGGAATTGATATCGGTAAAGCTAAAAAAGCCGTGGAGGGCAAAACCTGCCTGATGGGAAATCTGGAACCCATCACGACATTAATGAATAGCTCACCGGAGTTTGTCGGGAAAGAGGCCGAAAGAATAATGAACGTGGCTAAAAAGGGTGGAGGGTACCTTTTCAATACCGGTGAAATGAATCCCCGGGGTGTTCCGGTAGCCAATATGGAAGCCATGATAAAGGCTGCCAAAGCAAATCAATAAGTTATCTCTAACCATATATGAAAGAAATGAAAGAAGTCGGTCCGCTTATAGACGGTAAGGAAATAGTGATTACAGGTGGTGATGTGGTGGATGTGATCAACCCGGCCACCGGCAAAGTGGTTGCCAGTCAACACTGCTGCGATTCAGCTTGCGTGGATAAGATCGTGGCATCCGGTAAGAGAGCCTTTCATTCGGAGGCGTGGCAGCAGATGTCACCTTCTGACAGGGGTTATTGCCTGATGAAGCTGGCAGATTTGATGGAAGCAAATGCGGAGGAACTGGCAGAACTTGAATTGCTGGACACCGGGAAGCCGGTATCCCAGTTACTAAATGCTGAAATTCCCTTAACGGCATCCATCCTGCGGTTTTATGCAGGAGCTGCTGACAAAATTGAGGGGCGGGTGAAATCATCCTCTACCGGCACCATGCAGTTTACCATGTATGAGCCCTACGGGATCGTTGTGGGAATATTGCCCTGGAACTATCCGCTGGTCAATGTAGCCATGAAAGTGGCACCTGCCCTTGCTGCAGGCAATGCCATCATTATCAAACCCTCAGTGGATACACCCCTGTCGGCTGTGAAGTTTGGAAAACTCTGCATTGATGCAGGCATCCCCAGGGGCATTGTAAATGTGGCCCTGGGAAAAGGATCCAAAACAGGCGAATACCTCATTCAGCATTCGGATGTAAAGAAGATCTCCTTTACCGGCTCCACCTCCATTGGTCAGCATATCCAGCGGGAGGCAGTAAACCAGATGAAAGCGGTTAACCTGGAACTGGGAGGCAAGAACGCCATCATCGTATTTGAAGATGCCGATCTGGAGAAAGCAGCCGATGCGGCGCTTATCTCCGCCTTTATCAATGCCGGACAGCTGTGTGTATCCTGTTCGCGGTTACTGGTCCAGGAATCTGTTGCTTCACAGTTCCAGTCGATCCTGAAAGAGAAACTGGAAAATCTGAAAGTGGGCGATCCCGGAGATAAGGATACCCTGGTGGGACCCATGATCACCAAAGCCCAGTATGATACCGCACTGGAGTATATTAAGATTGCCAAAGAGGAGGGGTGCAACATCCTGGCAGGCGGGAATAAGATCAACACTTCTGGCTCACTGACAGATGGTTTCTGGATTGAACCCACCATTGTATCTGATGTAAAAGCAGATATGCGTGTTGCCACCGAAGAGATATTTGGTCCGGTTCTCAGTATGATCACATTTAAGACGGAAGCGGAAGCTGTTGAGATCTCCAACAGCGTGATCTACGGTCTCTCAGGTTCTGTATGGACCCGGGACAGCAGCCGATCCATGCGGTTAACAAGGAGTTTGAAAACGGGCATCATCTGGGTCAACTGTATGCTGGATGGTTATCCCCAGATTCCGGTCCCTCCCCATAAAATGAGCGGTACAGGCGTTGAGCTTGGAATGGAAGGGTTGATGGCCTATTGCAAGCAGAAGAGCGCGGTTGTGGCGTATGATGATCAAACACCGGTGGGATGGGATCTGTAGAGCATTTAGGTAACTTGTTGCAACAGTTCAAAGGGAGACCGGTGATTGAGCTGCCCACACCCTCCATTGTAGCTGATCTGGACACGCTGGATGCCAATCTGGAAAAAATGGACGATCTCTTTTCCGCTCCGGGTTGTAAATTGCGGCCCCATTTTAAATCCCACAAGTGTGTCACCCTGGCCAGGCGGCAAATGAGCCGGAAGAACACCATCGGCATCACCTGTGCCAAGCTTTCTGAAGCAGAACAGCTGGTTGCCGGAGGCATTAAGGATGTGCTGATTGCCAATCAGGTGATCGGTATGGATAAAACAGTACGCATTGCGGAGATGAATCGAAAAGCCGTTGTACGAGTTGCGGTCGATTCAATATTGGGTATTGAACAGCTCGATATAGCTGCCCAACAGGCAGGGGTACATATTGGGGTTTTGGTCGAAGTGGATATCGGCATGAACCGTGGCGGAGTGAAACCGGGCAAACCTGTGCTGGACCTGGCTGAAATTATCTCAACCAAAAAAGGTTTGCGGTTTGACGGCTTGCAAAGTTACGAAGGACATATTGTAACACTGCCCGATTATGATGAGCGGAAGAGGAGGGTTGAAGAAGATATGCGCCCATTGTTCGAATCGAGGGCATTGCTCGAACAAAAAGGATTTGCGGTTATTATTTCATCCGGAGGTACCGGAACCTATGATATTACCGGGAAGATGAAGGGCATTGATGAGTTGCAGGTGGGAAGCTATGCATTGATGGATGCGGCCTATAAAACCATACGTCCCGAATTTCTGAATGCCAGGTATATCCTTGCCACGGTGATCTCTAAAAGAGGTGATGTCGTATCAACCGATGTGGGATTGAAAGGAATGGGGGCCGAATACGGCACCCCGGTGGCTGTTGGATATCCTGATACGGAAAACCTCTACGTGGCGGAAGAACATGCCGTATTTAAAAACATGGATGCGGAGATCGGGGATAAGATCCGGATCATTCCCCCGCACGGATGTACTACCAATAATTTCTATCCACACATGTGGGTTACCCGGAATGATATGATTGAAGATCTCTGGGCCATTGAAGGCCGTGGATGTCTGGAATAACAGTTTGCGATCTTTATCTGGCCAATATGGATCATGGATAATTACTAAGAAAAAATTATGTGGAAGAACAGAATATTTCGAAATCTGATTATTGTTTTCCTTTCCGTCATTTTGCTAAAACCTTTGCCTTTAGTGGCTCAGCAAAATCTAAGTCATTCCAATTTACTGGAATATCTCGATGTAAGTGGAGCGCCTGAGCCTGTTTCAACTCCGGCCGATTGGTACAAAAGACGCAGCCAGATCCTTGAGGGCATGCAGCTGGCAATGGGCAATTTGCCCGACCGGCAGGATCTCGTTGATCTGGACGTTGAAATTTTGAGTGAAACCAAAGGGGATGGATTTATACGGCAATCCATCACTTTTGCCAGCGAGCCGGGAGACAGGATTCCTGCATTACTCTATATTCCCACCCATATTCCGGAAGATAAAAACCTGCCTGCCATGCTGGCATTACACCCTACCGGACCCTTGGGAAAACTGATTGTAGCCGGAGAAGGACCGCTTGATCACAGGCAGTACGGTTTGGAATTGGCACAACGCGGATATGTGGTACTATGCCCGGATTATCTGTCGTTTGGGGACTATGATTATGACTTTGAGAATGACAGGTACATCTCCGGTACCATGAAAGGCATATTCAATCATATGCGATGTGTTGATCTGTTGGAATCACTTGACTATGTGGATCCGGAGAAGATCGGTGTGATAGGACATTCCCTTGGCGGACATAATGCCATGTTTGCCGGTGTATTTGATCAACGTCTGAAAGTGATCGTTTCCAGCTGTGGCTGGACCCCTTTTCATGATTATTATGAAGGAGATATCAAAGGCTGGACCAGCCTGCGTTATATGCCCCGGCTTAGAGATGTGTACAACCTCGATCCGGATCTGGTGCCATTTGACTTTTATGAAGTTGTGGGTGCATTGGCTCCGCGGCCATTCTTTTCAAATTCACCCTTGCGCGATAGTAACTTTGATGTTGCGGGAGTGAAAAAAGGGATCAATGAAGCAAACAAAATCTATCGTTTGCTTGATGCAGATAAAAAACTACAGGTACGCTATCCGGATTGTGAGCATGACTTTCCCGATCAGGTCCGCTTGGAAGCGTATCAATTCATAGATGAGTCACTAAATGTTAGAACAGATTAGACACTTAATTATAACAAGATAAATTGATAAACGATGGCTAAATACATTGAACTCGAATTTGTAGAACAAAAGATTAAAGTCCGGGCGAGGCTACTGGAAGAGGAGATGCCCGGAACATGTGGTGAACTGGTGAAGCACCTGCCACTGGAAAGCATTGGGACACATGCACGCTACTCTGGCAGTGAGGTGGCCATGTTGCTCTCCACAGATATTAAAATTGGCAGGGAAAAGGCTACATGCGCTGTCGAAACAGGGGATATCGCCTATGTGTGGCTCAACCAGGATGACCACTATGGCCTGGATGATGATATTTCTGAGATCTGCTGGTTTTATGACAAGGACAGCACCCCCACCATGGCCGAGGGACCGGTCAGGGTCAACGTATTTGCAAAAATTGAAGGGGATGCAGCAGCATTTTATAAAGCGTCTGCCGATACCAGGATTACCGGGGTGAAGAACGTACGCATAAGCCTAATCAAAAAATAAAGAGTGTGGATATGAATCAGAAAGCAGAAATAGATACCATAGGTCTGGTTGGACTGGGTCTGATGGGACAGGGCATTGCCACCTGTCTGGTTGCCTACGGTTTCAATGTGGTGGCATACAGTCGGACCACCTCCAGGGAGCAGGAGGCCATTGCACACATTGGAGCAAATCTAAAAAAACTGGTAGATAGGAACACCATCGCTGAAAGTGATATGGTGGAATGGGAGAAGCGTTTTAAATATGTGGATGCCGTAGAAAAAATGGGCGATAGCCAGTTCGTCATCGAGACCGTGGGTGAGTCGCTGGAGCTGAAATATAAGATTTACAAAGCGATCGAAGCGACCGTAGGAAAAGAGGTGGTGATTGCCACCAACACATCAGGTATCTCTATTGCGCTACTTCAGAAGGGACTGCAGCATAAAGAGCGCTTTATTGCCATGCACTGGGCCGAACCGGCAGAGATTACCAGGTACCTGGAGATATCACCCGGACCAGCCACCGCAAAATATGCTGCGGAGGTGGGTCGACAGGTGGGAGAGCGCTGCGGGAAGCATCCTACCATACTCAATTTTGATCTGCCCGGCCTGATCTCAAACCGGATGATGTATGCCATTATGCGAGAAGCTTGTCACCTGGTAGAATCGGGTGTGGCCGATGTGGAGACCGTTGACCGGTCATTTCGCAATGACATCGGCTGGTGGGCCACCCTTGCAGGCCCTTTCCGCTGGATGGACCTCACCGGCCTGCCCATCTATGCAGAGGTGATGAAAGGGATCTTCCCGGAGCTCTCAGACAATAAGAAATTGCCGGAACTGATGAAGGAGAGAGTGGCTACGAAAACAAAGCATTACACATACACAAAAGAGGAGGAGAAGGAGTGGGAAGAGATGTGGACAGAGTTCACACATGATGTGGATGCATTGGTTAGGAAATACGAAAAGAAAGCTAAACTATAGGAGATGTTGCAGATGAATGATATTGATATTGCCATCGATAAACTCATCCATGATTTGGTGGAGATCCGTCACCATCTGCATGCCAATCCGGAGCTCTCTCTGAAAGAGTTCAACACATCAGAATTTGTCAGGGCCAGGTTGTCAAAACTGGATATGGAGCTGTTACCGCCATTCTTAGAGACAGATGTGGTGGCGCTGTTGAATGGCGGTAAAAATGGTAAAAATGTCACCCTGAGGGCAGATATGGATGCGTTGCCAGTTGTTGAAGAGAATACCATTCCATACGTTTCAAACCACAAAGGAGTGATGCACGCCTGCGGTCATGACGGCCATACGGCCATGCTGCTCGGAGTGGCCATGATCCTGGAGAAATTCAGAGATCAACTGGATGGTTCTGTGAGGTTTGTTTTCCAGCCCGGTGAAGAGGTGGTGGCGGCAGGGAAAGAGTTGATAGCAAAAGGTATGTTGACAAACCCTAAACCTGATGTAGTACTGGCTATGCATGGTTGGCCCGGTTACCCAACAGGTGCCATCTGTTCAAAGCCGGGAGAGATGATGGCGGCAGCTGATTTTTTTAAGATCACCTTATCCGGAAAGGGCGGACATGGCTCCAGTGCCGATCAACAAAACAATCCCATCGTTGTTGCAGGTAAAATCGTGAATCAACTGACTGCTCTTCCTTCACAAGGAGTTGGAACGGAGGGCCGTGTGGTGGTCAACATCAGTAAGTTTGTGGCAGGCACCACCTCCAATGTGATTCCCCATGAAGTGATTATCGAAGGCTCAGTCAGGTTTTTTGATGAAGCTGCAGGAGAAAGAATTGAGGGCCTTTTCCGGAAAGTACTTGAGGCCGAATGCAAAGAGACGGAAACAAGCTTTGAACTGGAATACAACCGGCCCTATATTGCTACCGTGAATGATGCGGAAATCATCAGGGCATGCAAAAGCATCACCACACGGTTTGTGGGTGAATCAGCTTGGGTTGATATGGATGATCCGGTAATGAGTTCTGAAGATTTTTCTTACTATATCAAGGACAATCCGGGAGCTATGTTCTTCCTTGGAATGGGAGAGGATAGTCCTGGACTTCATACCAATGTGTATGATTTCAATGATCAGGCTTTAAGAAATGGTATCAGGTTCTTTGTCTTTTCCACACTCAATTTTTTATCAGGATAAAGAGATGATTAATTCAGTGAACACATAAGAAACCAACATCTATGTTTAATAAAAGAATAGCCTGCGGATACCTTTACACCATCACCAGGTATGGTTATCCGCCAAAGGCAGAGCATAGTATA
This sequence comes from Bacteroidota bacterium, assembly GCA_039714655.1. GTDB lineage: Bacteria > Bacteroidota > Bacteroidia > Bacteroidales. Next base: position 4,789 of record JBDLIX010000031.1, on the reverse strand, counting down.
CAATATATGGATGAGATGCACCAGCTGGGGTTTCAATCCATAGAACTGGAGGGGATCAGGGAAGAACACTTGCTGGGAATGTACGATATTTCGGATGAGGTGTTGGAGAGAAAGAATGAGCTCAACCTGGATGTGCCCTATTTCTGCGTAGTGTTGCCGGAGCTCTCCTCCATGGACGCGTCCGTCAGGAGATATCAACTGCAGCTATTTGAGAAGGGGTGTCAAATTGCAAAGAAGCTGGGAGCACTGGGCGTGCTGGACAATGCACCCCTGCCCAATTATAGGTTCTCCAGTGATCTCCCCATTGTCAGGCATTACGAAGAGGATGTGCTGGCCGCTGCCTATTTCCCCAGAGAGTTGAAATGGTCCACCTTCTGGGATTCATTAACATCCACCTATGCCGAATGTTGCGACATTGCCGCCAACTACGGTCTTACCTACCAGATGCACCCCGCTGTTGGTGTACTGGCCTCCACAACCGATGCTTTTCTCTACTTCAAGGATGCAGTGGGAAGGGATAACCTGAGGTTTAATCTGGATACGGCCAACCAGTATATGATGAAAGATAACCTGGCCCTCTCCCTGGTGAGGCTGGAGGATCATATTGACTACATCCACCTGTCCGATAACAGCGGAACCAGGGTGGAGCATATTGTTCCCGGTCATGGAACGATCCGGTGGGATGTATTCTTTGAGACCCTGGAAAGGATCAACTATAAGGGCCTTATGGGTGTGGATGTGGGCGGAGATGAATCAGAGATCGGCGACCTGGACAGGGCCTACAGAGATAGTGTGAATTTCATTGAAAAGAATTGGAAAAACATATAAAGAGATTAATAATGAAGGTGCAAAACGATAAACTATCAATATTGGGCGGGAAACCTGCTGTCACCAAAGAGAATAAAGAACTATTCCACTGGCCTATTATTACAAAAAGACATGAAGAGGCTGTAATGGATGTGCTTCGTTCAGGTTCCATGTCAGGATTGGGAATCACCACTGAATTTGAAGAGAAATATGCAAAAAACCTGGGAAGAAAATATGGCCTGGCCAGTCCCAATGGCACCGCCTCCATCCTCTCGGCCCTTTACGGTATGGGAGTGGGAGTCGGGGATGAAGTGATTGTACCGAGTTTTACTTACTGGGCTTCGGTGATGCAGCTCTACAGTTTAGGTGCCACCCCCGTTTTTGCAGATATCGAAGCTGAGACACTGGGTATGGATCCTTCCGATATTGAACACCGTATCACCCCCCGTACCAAAGCAATTGTAGTAGTTCATTTCAGCGGAATGCCGGCAGAAATGGATGCCATTATGGAGATTGCCGAAAGGAACAATGTCGGGGTACTCGAAGATTGTTCACATGCCCATGGGACCCTGTATAAAGGCAAGGAAGTGGGTACTTTCGGAGAGGCAGCTGCTTTTTCACTGATGAGTGTAAAGTCTTTTGCCATTGGTGAAGGGGGGATCCTCTTCACCGATGATCAGCGTATCCATGAAAGAGCTATACTTTTCGGACACTATCGCAAGCATGGAGAGGTTGGACTGGAAGATCTGAAGAAGAATATCGGTGTGCCATGCGGTGGTGCTAAAAACCGTCTGAACCAGATAAGTTCGGCTATCGGACTGGTACACCTGGAGATGTATCCTGACTGGATGGCAGAGATCGATAAAGCCATGAACTATTATTGCGATCAGCTTGAAGGTACACCGGGCATACGGTCCATACGGCCTGCGAAGGGTTCAGGAAGCACCAAGGGAGGCTGGTATTTCCCCCTGTTTAAATATGTGCCGGAGGAGTTGGGCGGCCTCTCCCTGACCCGTTTTTCGGACGCGGTTAAGGCAGAGGGAACCACCTGTAATCCGGGGGCCTATTCTCCGCTTCATCTGCATCCCGCATTCACTGAGATGGATATATACGGACATGGAAAACCTACCCGGATTGCCCATTACCAGGGGGATGATCCCGATGTGCTTCTTAAGCAGTCTTTACCAGTAACAGAAAACATGAACCCGTTTGTTTTTGAGGTCCCCTGGTTCAAACATTTTATGAAAGAGGAGATTGACCAGCATGTGGCAGCCTACCGGAAGGTGGCGACGAACTATAAAGAGCTGCTGGCTGATGATGATAAGGAGAAAGACAGGGATATCGGCTCCTTCAGCAGCGCCTTTAGCAAGGACGACCTGTAGTGGAATAATCAAAGTGGTCAATAATAGAAGATAGAGGAGGTTTTTATGTTGAGTTCTGCCGACTATACAGTGATATTGATCTATGTGGGTATCCTGGTTATCCTCAGTTATGTGGCAAAGCGCATGGTGAAGAATGTGGAGGATTATTTTGCTGCCGGGAAACGGGTTCCCTGGTGGCTGGCGGCCATTTCACACCACATGTCGGGTTACAGTGCCTATGTATTCGTGGTACTGGCTCCGTTGGCTTATAAAAGCGGCTTCACGGCCTGGATGTTTTACAGTCCGGGATTGTTTATTGCCCTGGTGATCGGAGCCCGGGTATGGGCGCCCCGGTGGGCCAGGTTGAAGATCATGACACCCATCGAGTTCCTCGAAAAGCGATTTAATAATACGGTTCGTCAGCTTTTCGCCTGGCTCGGGATCAGCATTAAATTCGTTGATGAAGGGGTCAAATTATATGCCCTCTCCGTGGTTATCCATGTGGTTACTGGATGGCCGCTGCCGGAGATCATTATAGGCACCGGGATTATTACGGTGCTATATCTCTTCTTCGGTGGGCTCTGGGCTACCATCTTAACCGATTTTATGCAGTTCATGGTTCAGTTTGTCATTACCCTTATCATCATTCCCTTTGTGTTTAAACTGACCGGTGGAGTGGGTGGAATGGTAGATCAGATGAGGCCGGAAAGCAGGATCTTTTTTGATGCAGAGATTACTCCCATATTCCTGGTTGTCTATTTCTTTTCCATGTTGCTGCTCTATAACGGGGGAATGTGGGGACTGGCACAACGTTTTTACAGCATTGGAAAGCCAAAAGATGCCAAAAAAGCAGCATTGCTCTCCGCCTCTCTCTTCCTGATCTATCCACTGGCCGTATTTATTCCCATCTGGGCTTCCCCCACCATAGTGGGCGAAATTGCCAACAGTGAACATATCTATATACAGGTGGCTCAGAATATACTGTCATCCATTTCACCCGGACTGATGGGATTGTTTGTGGCCTCCATGTTTGCCGCTACCATGTCGATGATCGACAGTGACCTGAATGCACTGGCTGCGGTATTTACCAAAGATATATACCAGCGCAACTTTAACCTGAACAGCAGCGATAAACTGTTGCTGCGGGTAGGTATGATTGCTACAGCAGTATTTGGGTTTTTTACCATTGCATTTGCACTGCTCACGATTAATGCAGAAAGCGCTCTTTCCGTTGTGATTGAATGGTATGCTGCCATATCGGGTCCCATTGTACTGCCTACCATGCTGGGAATGGTATTTATCAAACCCACATCCCGGGGTGCCATCTATTCGTGGATTGCCGGCATTGCAGCATTTGTATTCTTTAAATACGGCCTTCCGGCCATTACGGGCATAGAGACCAAATTTGCCCTATATGTGGGTATGGAACTGCTGGTCAGTTTTGGTGTATTTATGCTGGATGGAAAACTGAGCAAACGGAGCAAAGAAAAGGAAGCCGAGGTACAGGAGTTCTTTACCCAGTTTGAAGAGGTGAAATGAACATGAGCTTTTTTAATCAATACTTAACAAAAGAAAATAATGACTGTTATGAAGAAACTTAGAATAGGTATTGTAGGGTGTGGAGTCATAGCCGATGTGCATGCGCAAGCCATAAGGGCATCACAAAGCACAGAACTTACCTCTGCGTTTAGCCGCAGTGAGAAAAATGCCCGATCGTTTGGGGAAAAGTATGAGATCAGCTGGAAAACAGATTGGGAACAATTTATTTCGGACCCGGACCTCGACGCTGTATCTATCTGTACCCCAAGCGGTAATCACCTGGATTACGGAGAGAAAGCCGCCAGAGCAGGCAAACACGTAATTGTCGAAAAACCTATCGAGGTGACCCTGGAACGTGCCAGGCGCCTGATCGATGTTTGCAGGCAGGAGGGTGTCCAGCTGGCAGTGATTTTCCAGAGCCGTTTTATGCCGAAGATCCAGGACCTTAGAGAACAGCTGGATCAGAACGTTATCGGAAAACTGTTTATGGGTGATGCATATGTGAAATGGTTCCGGGCCCAGGATTATTATGACAGCGGTGTATGGCGTGGAACACTGAAACTTGACGGTGGCGGTGCCCTGATCAATCAAGCCATTCATACCATCGATCTGTTGCAATGGATGATGGGCGGTGTGGAATCTATCTATGGACAGATCGGTACATTTACCCATGAAAACCTGGAGGGCGAAGACAGTGCAGTTGCCACACTTCGGTTTAAAAGCGGAGCCATTGGTGTCATAGAAGGGTCCACCTCCATACAGCCCAGCAGACCCAGGCGCATTGAACTGCATGGAGAAAAGGGCAGTGCTATCATTGATGATGATGCGGTGGAGATCCAGTTAGCCGGAGGTGAAACAGAAAAAGAGAAAGACTCCGGGGCAGAAGAAAAAACCGGTGCAGGATCCAGCAGTCCGCTGGCAGGATTCTCCATTGAGCCCCACAAGGATCAGTTTGATGCCATTGCCGATGCCATTGAAAAGAATAGGATCCCGCCCATTTCTGGAGAAGAGAGCCTGAAAGCACTGGCTATTGTCCTGGCCATCTACGAATCATCAAAGACAAATATGCCGGTCAACCTGGA
>JBDLIX010000030.1:0-39962 GCA_039714655.1 Bacteroidota bacterium | reverse complement strand
GCCTTCAGACGGATACCGTGCATTCAAGCAATACATCGAAGAGAACATTCAATTCCCGGAAGTTAAAACAACCAGTGACAGGGTTGTCGTTGTACTGAAGTTCACTGTGGCATCTGACGGAGAGATCCATACTATCACTCCCCTGCGTTCTATTGGTGAATCTTTCACCCAGGAAGCCATTCGGCTTATCATGGAAGGGCCCGACTGGAATCCTGCTTCTGATGATCAGGGGTACATTGAGGAGATCGTACGAATACGAATTGTATTCAGGAGATAGAATACTTTTACCGGGACTGGATGTACAAGGTCTCAACGGACTACAGGGAATTCTCCTGTTTTCGTCACTCTTTTCGATATGAATTTCGAAGCGATTACTAATCAGGGACATGGGTTCTTTATTCTGTCGTTTTTGGGTGTCCCGAACCCAGAGACAGGTTGATTACAGACTTAAACAGAACACTCTTTGCGCAAGACCCGAATGCGCTTAATGCTTAGCTTGGTGATTTCTGCGATTTGCTCATCAGCGTATTCCTTGGCAATCATGTTCATAGCGATTTCCTTAAGACCCTGCTCAATCCCCTGCTCGAATATCCTGGTGCGGTATTCTTCAAATGCATCTGTTGTTTCCGGCGATATTGTTTTCATGATCTTATAAATTTTCTCAGGTGGCATGCCTGATACATTATACAAATATAAAACGAATCTATAAATAAGGGTTTTCTCAACGTCACTAATCTCCTGCAATATCTCCCTGGCAAGAATGGGGTTTTCCTGCATAAAACCGATCAGATTGTCGCTCCGTTTCAAAAACCATACCCCGATTTTTACATTCGGCCGTTTGAAATGCCGGATAATGGCATGGTCCTCAATGTCCTTGGTGTCAAACAGCACATAGTCGAACAGGGGAACATACCGCTTCAGTTCCTCCGGTATACTCTCTACTATTTCCGAACGGGCCCACTTTAACTTGCCATGATAAAACACAATGCAAATAACCGGTGTGAGTTCCTGTTTGTCACCCTCCTGGTTTTCCCACACATTAAGAATGTAGCGCAGGAGCTGCAAATGAATGTTCTTCACAGGATGACTTTTATGCTCGTACAGCAGAGAAATTTTGATCTGCTTATCCCCGTAACGCATATTACAGGTGATGTCCTTGAAATATGGAGCCAGCTCCTGGTCCACGTATTCGGTTGGGTCATATTCCAGTGTATCAAGATGTACCCTGCTTATGACCTCCTGTGGCAGGGTACCCTGAAGCAGGTCCTGAAGATTATCCTTCACAGAAAACAGGCTCTTGAAAAAGGAGTCATGAATATTGTTTAACATACAAAGGATTTTACCCCTTTAATGTCATGAATGAGCAAATATCATCCATCCTGACTTAGTTTTTTTTCGTTCAGGGTGTCCTGTTGACGAAAACAGGAAGAGAGTGGCAAACTACGCGGGGCATCAAGCCTGGTACAATTTCGCAATATCTGGATCAAGGAACTTTAACACTTCAACGGACTACAGGGAATTCTGTGATCCTCAGTGTGGAGCACCCATAGGGTATGAGGGTAATCTCATCGGGAACTCTATCCAACAGATGTTTCAGTGGCAGGCTGTGAGGCAGGGGGCCTGCCATCTCCCGGTAAAGCGTCCAGTCAGGAATGATCTTCCCCCGGGTACGCAACGCCACAGGAGCATTTTCCAGGGTCCATGGATAATCTCTAATACCCTGATGATCTTCCGGTTCCGTTGATCTCCCAGGATCCCTTGATCCTTCTTCTGACAGGTTTATGAACTCAAATCCATGCTCCGGATCGAGGATAGCAGATTCAAGAAGCCCGTAATTCCAGGGATCCAAAGGGCGCACTTCACGGTAGTCACCCCACCGGTCTTCGTTTTCAACCACCGACCACTCCTCACGGATCTTCAACACATAGACCAGCGGACCCCGCTCCACCGAAACAGCATTTTCCACCCACCTGTTCAATCTGACTGACATCGGCAACAATAGCTCCACCTGATCCCCATCCTGCCAGGTACGATCCAGAACCGCCATCCCATCATTTACCCTGAGATCTACCCTCTCTCCATTAATGGTCAGATCAGGCTCACTACACCACCCGGGGATCCTGAGGTGCAATGGAAACTGAGCCTGTTCGATCATGGAGATATGGAACCGAACCCTGTCATCAAATGGATAGTTAGTTTCCTCCCGGATGGAAATCTCTGAGCCCCCGGAAACTGTGGTAGTGATATTGCATGGTCCATACATAACAGCTGCCAATCCCCCGTCAGCCGAGGCATACCAGAGGTGAGTGACCAGCTTGGGCCAACCCTGATGCAGGTTACAGGTACAACACGGATACCCGGTAAGCAATCCATAGCAAAGATCGGTCTGCCCATGGTGGTCCTCCTCATAGAAATTATGACGATGCCGGGTAAGCATGACCTGGTTGGCCTGCTGGAAATACTGGCGGGTGGAAAAATCATCGGTGACCTGGGTCGGAAGGGCGTTGTACGCAATCTTCTCCAGGTGGTCCATAAATTCCAGGTCGCCTGAGACGGCTATCATCTTCTCCAGCGAATACATGAGTTCAACCACCGAGCAGAGTTCGATACCCTGGGTGGGTTCTCTTCCGTGCATGGGTTCATCTCCTCCATACATACCCTGGGGCTGACCATGATGGAGGATCATATCTTTCAAGGCCTTTGTGACAGCTTCCCTGTGCGCCTGATCAGGATCCTGTTGATAACGGATGATGGGTTCCTTGATCCCCTGGGCAAAATTGACACAATGGAAGCTTTGGAGCTGTTGAGTACAAAGGCGTGAAATCAATTCTTGATCAAAGGGGTATCTGTTCTGGGTATTATACGGATAGAGGTGATCCAGATCTGAACCCTGGTAACACTTCTCGTTCAAAAATACCTCTGTCCAGGGGAAGGCCTGCTTATGGATCAGATCGCCCAATTCCAGAAGAAATGGTTCGCCAGTCTGGTTGTATAGCCAGTACACCATCATCAGGTTATCCCCTCCCCGTCTGTTAGCCCAAAAGGTCCAGTGGTCAAGGGGGGTTTGGGGTAGTTCCCTCAATTGGAACCTGAAATAGTTCAGCATCAATCCGATCACCCTCTCATCGTTCGATACTTCATAATACTGCTGCAACACTTTTAACATGACCATCTTGGGCCACCAATCCCTTCGCATGGTTTTCTGAAGCCCCGGTTCAGGCTCAGGTTCAGTCTTGAAAGGGATAGGTCCAAAATAACCCTCTTTGGTCTGACTTTTTAATGCCCACTCAATCCATGGCAAGGCTTTCGCTTTCAACTCCTCATCATCCAGCAACCACGCCAGAGGGACCAACCCATCCAGCCAGTAAACTCCACGTTCCCAACCATCACCATCTCCGCCCAACCAGCCATTTCTTTCTCCAACCACCGATGGATACCATTCATCCAGGTGACCAGTCATTCCCTCCTTCATCAATTGAAGCTGTTGCAACAGCCAACCTTCCGGTGTGATGGTCCCCAGTGGCAACTCAATGTACGCCTTGGGAGCCAGTGGGGAGCGGTTCTGTAGATGGGGGGATTTACTCTCTTTGATATGCGTTGTACAGGAGGTCATAAACAATACCGACAGCAAGAGAAGTGTTCTGGTTTTCATAGCATATTAAAAGTAATGAAAATCCATAATCTTAAAGATGTATCATTCTATTTCAATTGTACTTAAGATTATTGGTAAAGCCTAATCCAATCAATAATAACCTTTGCCGGAAGATCTTTTGGATCAATTTCTCCCACCCAACCACCACCCAGTTGTTGGTCCAACATGACATAGAATGGTTGATCAAATGGCCATTGAGCCGGATCAACACCATCCATTTTTGGATATTCATAGGTTGTTTTTCCATTTACTGTATATATCAGCTTATCAGGATACCACTCTAAACCATAAACATTAAATTCACCTGCATTAAATTTACCTTTAGCGAAATATGGTGGATTTTGCCGTTGTTTCATATCAATTGTCCAGTGTGAGTGGGTAGTCTGATATACAGAATCTTCATGGTTTAATCGCTCCATAATATCAATTTCGCCATTTCGATGCGGAAGGTCTTCATGGATTTCTTTTTCTGATAGCATCCAGAAAGCAGGCCACGATCCAGTTGCTGCTTCCAGTTTTGCACGTATCTCAATTTTTCCATACTGAAATGCGAATTTCCTTTTGCTCTTAATGGCTCCCTGCAAATATGGTCTTGGGTCTGCAACTGTATCTTCATTTACTATTCCGTTAAGCAGAAGCATACCGTCTTTAAAGTCGTAGAGTTCCGGCTCTGCTGTGGTATAAGCGAAACAATTAATGTTCCTAATGTCTTTCCATTTTTCTTTGTTTTGCAGCCATTCTTCTTTAGGCATTCCAAAATCCACATCTGTCCAACGGTCTATTTTAGTCCAATTGAAAGTGTCCAATTCGGAGGTATTAAATTCGTCCTGCCACACCAATTCCCAGTTCTCTTTCAAATTATGCCGACCCTCTTTCTGAACATAAATATATCCTTCGATCAGATTATACGGTTTGCAAGCACACCCAATGGTAATTAATGAGGTGAAAAAAGCTATGACATAAAAAATCCTGATCAGAACTGTTCCTAAGTTTCTCATTAGTTCAATAATTTATAAAGAGTTTGTATTTCGCCAGTAATCATAATTAGTACTGTTTTAGAACGTTTGGCTAAGTTCCATAGCAATTTAATCATTGTTAACGATTTGGAATGATCCCATTAGGGATTACTTCCGTGATCCCTAATGGGGAGAACCAACAAAACAATGAAAAACCCAGGCTCATGCTGCGCATGACCTGGTTATTTTTACCCATCCCCTCCTGAAAACAAGTTTTCGTCGGGCATGGGTAAAAAAAAACCACAGCCTAACGACTGTGGGTTTTTCATTGTTTTGCGGAGAGAGAGGGATTCGAACCCTCGGTGCCCGCGAGGAGCACAACGGTTTTCGAGACCGCCCCGTTCGACCACTCCGGCATCTCTCCGGGAATGTTGCAAAAATAGCCTTTTTGTGCGAACCGCAATTTCCTGTTCAAGGTGATCAGAGCGAACAGGGGGTGTATTTCGCAAAAACAGAAGGTCACCGAAGTGTAACTTACTTACAATGCTGTGACCTCACTGTTCTTTCGGCGTTTTTAGGGACGCCTCCCAAGTGCCTTGTAATTAATATTATACGTGGCCTATAAAGAGAGGCTGGAGGTTTTAATAAGTCACCTCATTGTGCAAAAGTCACCACATTGGCACTTCCTGAAATCGCAAAAACGACTACCCGGTTTTTCTTAGGATGGTTCTCTTTCCCTCTTCATTTGCGACACTCTGAACCTGTGACATACCTAACATAATGAGTTTCGAGGTTTCACTAAATAGATACTATATTTGTGAACCATCTTAATACAGAATTTCATGCTTCAACACTTCACCATGATCCCGATTGCAATCCTCTTATTGATCATAAGTAGTTGCCATCAATCGGAACCTATTATTGCAGATGAAGCTGCATATATCGAATCCATTGAACAGTGGCAACATCAAAGGATTGAACGTTTGAAAGGCCAATCCGGCTGGCTTAACCTGGCGGGGCTTTTCTGGCTGGAAGAGGGTGAGAACAGTTTTGGATCTGATCCAGCAAACGATGTTGTATTCCCGGAAAAGGCAGATGCTTTCTGTGGCAACCTCGCATTGAATTTGGGTAGGGTAACACTAAAGACCAGGGAAGGTGTTCAGGTCACCAGTGATGATACAATTGTAACCAGCATGGAATTGAAAGATGATCATTCAAAAGAGACTACCCTGTTGGAACAGGGGGATCTTGCCTGGTATATTATCAAACGGGGAGAGAGATTTGGGATCCGCCTGAGGGATTATAATCATCCCCACATTGAAGAGCTGACCCATATCCCCTCCTATCCCATTCAGACCGACTATATTGTAGAAGCAACATTGAAGCCCTTTGATGAACCCAGGACCATGACTGTGGCTACCCCGGTGGAAGGTCTTACTGAGGCGTATCAGTGTCCGGGGGAATTGCATTTCAGGATCAATAAGAGGAACATGGTATTGTATCCGTTCACCTCCAAAGAGAAATATTTCCTGGTATTTGCCGATGAAACAACGGGAATAGACACCTATGGTGCCGGAAGATTTATGTATACTGTACCGGATTCAACCGGACGGATTATCCTCGATTTTAATAAGGCTTACAATCCACCCTGTGCATTCACCCCATTTGCCACCTGTCCAATGCCACCCATGGAAAACTTCCTGCCCGTTGCCATCGAAGCAGGTGAAAAGTCAGTTCATCTTGACTGAAAGGCTGCCAGCAGTGGCGCAATGTGAGCAGGATTCAAGAAAGCTGCGCACCTTTAAATCTGCTCGTAGCCCGGGTCATAAATGTTGCAAATGCGACCACCGACACCGAGCTAACCGGCATTAAAATAGCAGCAACTATTGGGGAGAGGTTTCCGGTGATGGCAAAACTGATTCCAATGATATTATAGAGAAATGAAATCAGGAAACTTAGCTTTACAATGCTTAATGCCGTTTTTGTATACTTTATAAATTTCGCCAGCTTCAGGAATTGAGCTGCTTCCAGAACAGCATCACTGGCTGGTGAAAAATGATATACTTTATTGGCAACGGTTAATGCCACATCACTCTGCATAAGAGCACCTCCATCATTTAGTCCGTCCCCGGTCATAAGAACTGTGTGCCCGTCTCTTTGCAATGATTTAATGAAATCTGCTTTGTCGCCGGGTTTTTGGTTGAATAGCAGATGTTCCTTTTCAAAATAGGTGGTCAGGTTCTCAATCTCAGAATCGTTATCACCGGAAACCAGGTAGAGATTGAAATCATTTCTCAGAAGTTTCAGGACTTTTTCAAATCCTTCGCGATATTGATTGCTTATGGTATAATAGCCTGCAGCTCTGTTATGAAATGAAACATAAACTTCCGAGGCTTTTTGTGCCTTTTTGCCCTTTGAATTTGTAACATACTCCTCCGATCCGATTTTTAAATCCATGCCATTTACTTTACCGAAAATACCCCGGCCCGATACCTCCACAAAATGTCCGGGTTGATGGTAATCCGCATTGCTGTGATAATTTGCAATAGCAATACTTAAAGGATGTGTGGATTGTTTCGTCAGCGAATAGATGGCATTTTTCTCTTCATTGGAAAGCGAATTTCCCGTGAATATGATCTTGTTTTCATTGGGTCTGGTGAGGGTGCCCGTCTTATCAAAAACAACGGTATTGATGTGGGACAATCGTTCAATAACAGTGGTGTTTTTTATATAGAGTCCGTTTTTACCGAAAATACGCATGGTACTTCCAAATGTAAAAGGTATGGAGAGGGCCAACGCACATGGGCAGGCCACAATCAACACTGCTGTAAACACAAAGATGGCAGTTTGGTGTTCTCCCTGCACCATCCAGAAAGCAAAACCAGAAGCTGCAATGGCTACAATGATCAGGGTGAAGTATTTGCTGATCTTGTCTGAGAGGGTTTTAAGAGAATCACTGGGTTTCTCATAGGTTCTATCCTGGTTCCAGAGTTTGGTGAGATGGCTCTGACTGACCTCCTTTTTAACCCTGATTTTGACAATCTCGCCCATCTGCCGACCACCGGCATATATAAAGTCACCTTCGTTTTTCATGACCGGAGTCGATTCTCCTGTTACAAAACTGTAATCAATCCTGCCTATCCCTTCAACGATGATTGAATCAGCTGGAATCAGCTCCTTGTTGCGAATGATCAATTCATCGTCAACCTCGATATGTTCCAGCAGAACACTCTCTTCAATCTGCTTATTGACCTTGGTTACAGCTATGGGGAAATAGGACTTGTAGTTTCTATCGAATGAAAGCGCCTCGTAGGTTTTTCCCTGGTACCATTTACCAACCAGCAGAAAAAAGATCAATCCTGAAAGGCTATCACAATAACCCTGCTGCCCTGCAAATAGGATTTCGTAGCTGCTCACCAGAAACAGCACAAAGATACCAAGCGCTATGGGCAAGTCGATGCTCACACTCCTTTTTAAGATATTCTTATAGGTTGAAATAAAATAGTCGCTGCCACTGTAAAAAACTACCGGGATAACCAGAATATAACTCAATATGCTAAGCAGTGATTGCAATTTCTCATCCAGGGGTTCACCGTTAAAATAGGCTGGCAGGCTGTACGTCATCACATTGATAAATACAAATCCGGCGATTCCCATTTTATAAAGTAGCTTTTTGTAAGAGTGGGACTCTTCCTTCTTTTCCGAAAGGTTTAACGAAAGGTCAGGGATATAATGGATCGACGAAAGCAACTCAACAACCTGACGCAAACTAAGTTCCGAATCATTGAAAGTAATATCCACCTCTTTCCTGGAAAAGTTAACAAAGGAGTGTTTAATCCCTTTGTGAAGGGTATGGAGGTTTTCGAGCAACCAGATACATGATGAGCAGTGAATTACTGGAATATAGAACTTGACTTTAGAAATACCTCCCTCAGAAAATGAGATGAGTTTTTGCTTTATTTCATCCTTATCCAGGAAAGCATATTTATTCCCAAACCCGGTCGTTTCAACTTTAATGCCCGGAGTCGTATCAATTTCATAATAGTTGTAAAGCTTATGTTCGTTCAACAGCTGATACACAGTTTTACAACCATTACAGCAAAAGGATAGCTCATTCCAGATGACCGGATGTTTTCCACAGTCAGCACCACAATGAACACAGGTATTGTCTCTGTACATAGCCATTATACATCGAAGAAATAGAAAGCACCGGCTGACTCATGTTTCCACATAGTTTGCTCTTTTTCAAGGCTTTTCTCAAATTTCCTTTCGATTTTTTCTTTTGGAGGACTTAAAAACGGGATACCCAGGCTTAATCCGCGTAAAACGAAGAATATACCAACAAGGACCACCAGAACAGGAATCAATCTGTTTATTTTTCTGCGAATTGCCACGCTGAGTATATTACCCGCTATGGAAATGGATAGCAACATTGGCAGGGTGCCCAACCCAAATAATACCATGTAGAGTGATCCCATTAAAACTTCGCCGGTTCCTATGGCCCCGGCAATAGCCATGTAAACAAGTCCGCAGGGAAGTAACCCATTCAAAAGGCCAATGAAAAACAGGCTCGAATAGGAACGAATGGAAAACATCTTACCGATGGTTGATTTGAGTTTCCCTACCAATGAAAACCAGCTTTTATCTATGCTATACTGGTTCTTAAAGAGGGAAGGAAAAAGCACGGAGATGATCATGATACTCCCCATGATCACTGAAATTTTCTGCTGAAAGCCGATCATTTCCACTCCCTGTCCCAACAATCCGAACAGTGCTCCCATGATTCCGTATGTTAGGGTCCTTCCTAGATTATAAAGGACTCCTCCAAATATTTGCTGGGGTATTGAATTTCCATGTAATGGTAGTGCAATGACAATGGGACCGCACATGCCGGCACAATGAAAACTGCCCATTAATCCCAGCACCAGTGCTGATAGAAGAATAACCATGTTTCAGTTTAGTTGTTAGGGGACATTAATTGCTCTGTCAACTTCGTATTTTAATCCTTCGGAATACCAATGGAGTTTAAGGATATATCTTCCTGGAATTAAATATGATTTCGGAATTATTAATCTGTTCTCTGTAAAATCAAAGGGTACATTTATGTCCAGACTGCTGCTGGAAGGACGGTACAGGAGCACACTTCCGGAATCTATTCTTACATCCATAGATCCAGCAATATCAACGACCAAAACTTCATTTTCAAAATGAGTCTGCAGGGAATCCTGATATTTGACTGACCTGGCATCTACATTCATCTGTTCGGTGTAATGAACCCCCTTTTCATAATAGTCTTCATGAACCAGGTTTACATCCTGCCTCATAGCAAAACCAATAAAGAGAGCAGCTGCTAATAAGAATAGTATCAGAAAAATAAGGATGCCGGTTCCCCAGTTAAACTTCATGGTCAATCATATTTACGGACTTACAAAAGAGGTTTTATAAGTTTCAATCAATTCATTGTTGCTATATATCCCAAATTCCACTTCAGTTTTATCACTTTTCAACTGATCTTTTTGAATATAGAGGATAAAAGTGGATTCGAACCTGTCCTGGTCTTTGATATCCATGATGCTGCCAGCCATCTTTATGACTCCTTCATGTGAAATCAACCGAATATTCAAAGGTATGTTATCGTGTGTTTTATTTACAATTTTTATGTTATAAACATTTGAAATGGTATTGTCGGCATTTTCCTGGTACAACAGACCCGGAGTACGTAAAATGGTGGTTTCAATCACCGGTCGGGACAACAAGGTGTAAATAAAGAACGATAGCAGGATGAGAAGTACCGCAGAATAAGCACGGTTTCGGGCATTCCAGACGGTTGTATGCCCGTTTTGAATTCCATGATCAGAATCTAAACGAATTAAACCGGGATCTTTTCCGGTGGCTACCATTACACTGTTGCACTGATCGATGCAAGCGGTGCAATTAATGCACTCCAGTTGTGTACCATTTCTAATATCGATACCGGTGGGACAGACAGAAATACATTGTCGACAGTCAATGCAATCGCCACTGCTCTTCGCTCCCCGGGGATCACCTCGTTTATAATCATAACTTACAACAATGGACTTTGAATCCAGCAGAACACCCTGCATCCTTCCATAGGGACAAACCATGGTACAGATCTGCTCTCGAAAATAGGAATAAACCCAATAGAAAAAGGCCGAAACGGCCAGCATAGTGATAAATCCTGATAAACGCTGATTTATGGGTTCAGATATCAAAGCAAACCATTTTTCGCTACCAATAAACCACATTAAAAAAGTATTGGTCATGGCCACTGAGATCAAAATGAAAATAACATGTTTGGTTCCCTTTTTCAGTATTTTCTCACCGGTCCAGGGACCCTTATCCAGCTTATTCCTTTTCCTGTAATCCCCTTCTATAAGGTATTCTATCTTACGGAAGACCATTTCCAAAAAAATAGTCTGGGGACACGCCCAGCCGCACCACAATCTTCCAAATGTAACTGTAAACAGAATAATAAAGAGTAGAAAAGAGAGCATCAACAGCGCGAGGATCAACGTGTCCTGAGCCCAGAAAATGGCTCCGAATAGAATAAACTTCCGACTGGCAATATCGAGCAGGACAAAGGGATGTCCATTCACCCTGATAAAGGGTACAGCAATGAAGAAAACTAAAACAAACCAGCTAAAAATTGTACGCCGGGTATACCACTTTCCTTTAGGTTTTTTCGCATAAATCCATTTCCTGTTCCCGGTTGAGTCCAGATTAATGGGACGATCCCGGAATGATATATCGCTCTTATTCACATTGCTCCCCCTGAGGTTCTTTTGCGTTTTCCGGATTTGTACCTCTCAGACTTAAGACATAACTGGCTACCTGTTGAATTTTTACATCGCTGAGTTGAGCTTTAAATGCGGTCATGCCTTTGGCCGGGTTTCCATTCTTAACCATGTTAAATACACTTTGGAAATCGCATCCACTGATCCATGCATCATCTGTCAGGTTTGGACCGATGGCATTCCCTTCCCCGTTCATTCCGTGACAGGCAAAACAATTCATTGTAGTAAAGATTGCTTTCCCCTCTGCTATATCAGCAGCATCAGAAAGTACGAAGATCTCCTCTGAGGATTGGCTGGCCAATTGATATTTGGCATCATGCAACTGTGACTTCTTTGCATATTTAGCATCCTGATTGTCACCCACATCCAACCAGAAATAGTAAGCTGCATAAATAATTGAGAATGCGATGGTAATATAGAAAATGGCCATTATCCAAGCTGGTGGTGGATTATCTAATTCCTGAATGCCATCATAATTATGATCCATTAAATCCTCATCCACTTCATGGGTGGGTTGATGTTCGTTTTTTGGAGCATTTTGTTCCATACCCTGTTTTTTAAGATATATGTAACTCTTCTGTATCGTTGTCAATTAAAATAGATTCTTTGATATCGATCATCTCTTTGTCCGGCCTGCGCATTGTACGAACAAAGATGACCACAAATAGAATGAAGAAGATCAGTAATCCGATGATATAGTAAATCTGGATCCCCTCAACGTTCTCAAGCATATTACTCACCAGTTTCATTGCTGTTTGGGTTTAAGTTTAGAGGAGGAGCGATATCTCTTCCCAATTTATGCATGTATGCAATCATAGCAACCATCTGTTTGGTCGGATCAATGTCAATATTTGAGTCTTTCAAATCATTCACAATCTGCTGCGCCTGCACCATCAAATCTTCAACAGCCACTTCGTCGTAACCATCCGGGTATGGAACACCCAGGGTTTGCATGGCCCTTATTTTGGCTGGAACCATATCAAGGTTGATCTCCTTTTTTGCAAACCACGCATAATTTGGCATGATCGTTTGCTCGTTCATTTTTTGCGGATCCATAAAATGATTGTAATGCCAGGCTGCATTCTTATACATCGGGCTGTTCATATTTCCTGCCCTGGCCAAATCGGGCCCGGTTCTGCGCGACCCCCATTGGTAAGGATGGTCATAAACGAATTCACCAATCTTCGAATACTCACCATATCGGTCTGTTTCCCACCGGAAAGGCCGGACGACCTGTGAGTGGCATGTATAGCAACCCTCTTTAATATAGATGTCACGCCCCTCCAATTCCAGCGGTGTGTAAGGTGTTACCGCCTCGATGGTGGGGACATTGGATTTAATAAATATCATGGGGATGATTTCCACTGCACCACCAATGGCCAGGGCAATAAAGACCCATATTGAAAACCGCACAGCTCTTCTTTCCATCCATCTGTGGATCGTCTCTTTTACCGGATTTCTGGATCCCTGCAATACCAGTGCAGGAGCTTCGGAAAGTTCATTGTCTTCCACCTTTCCGGTGGCCATGGTTTTGAACAGGTTATACACCATGAGCAGGAACCCGGTCAGGAACATAACACCGCCAAGGATCCTGAGGGTGTACATGGGTAATATCTGGGTAAGGGTTTCCAGGAAATTTGGATAAGCAAGGAATCCTTCTGGGGTATATTCTCTCAGCATCAACCACTGTGTAATGGCTGACCAATACAACGGTATGGCATAGATCAATATGGAAAGTGTGGCTATCCAGAAATGCATATTTGCCAGTTTCTTGGAGAATAGTTGGGTATTAAATAGTTTAGGAATAAGCCAATATAACAATCCGAATACTATGCCTCCGTTCCAACCCATACCTGCAATATGAGTGTGGGCTACTGTCCAATCGGTAAAGTGTGTAATCTGGTTCACATTTTTCAGTGACATCATCGGGCCCTCAAAAGTGGACATTCCGTAGGCAGTCACTGCCACTACAAAGAACTTCAGTACGGCACTATCCCGCACCTTATCCCAGGCGCCCCTCAGTGTGAGCAATCCATTGATCATTCCACCCCATGAAGGAGCAATGAGCATGATGGAGAAAGTCACTCCCAACGCCTGAACCCATTCGGGCAACGCCTGGTACAACAGATGGTGTGGGCCAGCCCACATATAAAGGAAAATGAGCGACCAGAAGTGTATGATACTCAGTCTATAAGAATAGATAGGCCGGTTTGCAGCTTTGGGAAGGTAGTAATACATTAGACCGAGAAATGGGGTCGTAAGGAAGAATGCAACCGCATTGTGTCCATACCACCATTGAACGACTGCATCCTGAGCTCCGGCGTAAATGGAATAACTCTTGAATAACGAGATGGGTAATGCAAATGAATTTACCACATGCAGAATGGCAACCCCAAGAAATGTGGCCAGGTACCACCATATGGCTGCATAAATATGTTGCACCCTTCTCTTCACAATGGTGCCAATCATGTTCCATCCAAAAATCACCCAGACCACTGCCACCAGAATATCTATGGGCCATTCCAATTCGGCATACTCCTTGGAAGTAGTGATGCCCAATGTAAAAGATACTGCTGCCAAAACTATGATGAGCTGCCAGCCCCAGAAATGAATTTTACTGAGCAGGTCACTGAACAGTCGTGCTTTGAGAAGCTTTTGCAGGGAGTAATATACACCGGCAAAAATTGCATTCCCCACAAATGCAAAAATTACTGCATTGGTATGAAGCGGGCGCATTCTTCCAAATGTGGTGTACTCGAAGTTAAAGTTGAAAACTGGAAATGCAAGCTGAAGTGCCACCAATACACCAACCAGCACCGCCACAACTCCCCAAATAATAGTTGCAAGAGCAAATAGCTTTACAATCTTATTATCGTAATAGAATTTTTGGTTTTCCATAAATTTAGGCATTAAGGCATTTGTTCTTTTCTAAGATCTAAATCTTCATTTGCTATGAATTCATCGTCAAATAAAATACGTCTTGATGGAGTTTCATTGTCATCGAACTGGCCATCTCGAACAGCCCAGATAAATGCACCAAGAAAAATAAGTGCGGCAAATAAACTCACTCCAATCAATAGATAGAAAATATTCATTTGATGTGAATTATGATGACTTACCGTACTTTTTTACCTTGACGATTTGAAATATGACGTACCCTATGACTAACCAGGCACCACCCGCTGCTGCTAAATAGGAAAGCAGCAACCATAATTGGATGTTTTCATTGGTTGACCATAAGACCTCGCGTCGAATTAGTTTTGGAACAGATTTTGGTTTGCCAACCAGAGCTTTCTCCAGTACTACTTTCTGAGCATCGTAATCGTCATTCAGTGAGACTACAATACTCACCAATCCCTCTTCATCACCTATGACACTTTCCGGAATAACAAATTCTGCCCTTCCGTTATCGTTAGTGATGGCTTCTCCTATTTCAATGTTGCCAAATGCTTTTTTTGAACTAATCTTTACGGGTGCATTGGCCAGCTTGTCGAATTCATTGTTCTCAACTTCATACTCAGCCAAAATTTCCACTGTAGCATTATCTTCATTCACCGAAGCCAAAAGTATTGCTTTCACCGGGGGGAGGTCAACCAGTAATGCTACACCACCTGGTTTGTAATTCATGATGAAGTTTACCAACCGCCACCTGTCATCTGTTGTGAGAGAAGATCCAAACGGAGGCATGACACCCTTTCCGTTTGTGATTTTGTAAAACAGATCTCCTTCACTGTTTAAATGCATCCTCTCCGAAGCAATATCCACCGGGAGGGGTACCAAAGTCAACGGGTTATTTTTTCCAGGGTCGCCATGGCATGATTTACAATTGCGCATATAAATATCTTTCCCGTTTTTTACGTTCTCCAGGTTGTAATCCAAAGGATTTGTAACGGTTGATTGATCTGCAGGAACAATCCATTCCTGGCCCAAAAGCTGTGTTGCCGGCAGTAACAGTAGTCCTGCAATTAAAAAGCTCCATTTTCTATTCATGGCAAATTAGTTTTTAGGTTTTTCTGAAAAATACTTCTTATCAATCCCTTTTTCTTCGGCATATTCCCAGATGGTGATTACCGGAAATAGTTTGGCCAAAATTGAAATAATAATGATTGCCGCAAAGAACGAGAACAGCATGATCATAATTTCAATACTTGTGGGTGAATAGTGATGGAAATTTTCTGGCACATTCTGTACCGGTAAAAACGGATGTTCCAGGGTTGGGATCACAATTAAGTATCTTTTAATCCAGGCAGATATCAATACCACTACTGAAATAATTGTAACCGGAAGAGGTTTCCTGAAAAACTTCAGCCTGATTAAGATGATGGGTAAGACCAAACCTACTATCTGTACAAACCAGAACATAAAAGCATAGCCTCCGGAAAACAGTTCACTGAGATGGACCCCTTCAGCCAACTTCATCTTATATACCGGGACCAGAAATTCGTTGATATTGAAGTAGAGGTATACCAGGCTTACCAGGACCAAAAGTTTCCCCATTTTGTCAAAGTGGACATCTTCAAAATACTCTTTTAACCCATACCTCAGGCGATAGACGTACATGAGTATGATGACCGCTGCTGTTCCTGCAACAAAAGCACCCACAACGAAATATGGTCCGAATATGGTGCTGTCCCAACCCGGACGCAGTGTGGCTGCAAACAACCACGATGTAACTGTGTGAATGGAGAGACCCACCGGGATGATCAAGATCATCAGGACACGCATGGCATGGTATATGGTTTTATATTGTTGAGCATCTCCTTTCCATCCCAATGCGAGTATCTTATAGAGTTTCAACTTCCATTTTGGAATCTCCGATCCTAAACGGTCACGCATAATGGCGAGATCCGGAATGAGCGGGATGTAGAATAGCAACAGTGAGATTGCCAGGTAGGTTGAGACTACTGTCAGGTCCCAAACAATGGGTGATGCAAACCTTCCGTGAAGGAATACATTCAGCAGCCTGTCGGGACGCCCCATGTCCATCACAATAATAATGCCTGCAAGGGCTACAGCTGCGATAGCAATTTGCTCGGCAGCACGCGATACAGGTTTGGCCCAGCTAATTTTCAGAAGCTGTAACACAGAACTGATTAATAGTCCGACGAGGCTAATTGCAACAAAAAAAACAAAATTGGCGATATACAATCCCCACGATACATAATCCCTCATTCCAGTAACGCCCAGCCCATTGTCAATCTGTATGATCCAGCCCCACAATCCGACACCCGCAAACATGATTATAATGAAGAACCAAAACCTGGTCAATTCATCCTTTTTTACAATGGACCGTGTTAAATCGGAAACAATCTTATCTAATAACTTCCTCGATTCTTCCGGAGATTCAATTTTATTCATCATGGTTTGGTTTTAGGATGATACATCTTGGTGGTCAGATTGTTCTCCATCATATGGGAAAGCCCTCTCTTTCGGAGGCAAATAATATACCCTCGGTTTTGTTCCGAGTTCTTTCATGAGTGTATAAGCGGCATTATCTTTTACAAGTTCACTAAAACGAACGGTCTCTTTTGTTGTGCCATTGGTAACCGCATCTTCATTCCGGTCCCCAAACCAATAAACACCATTTGGACAGGCAGATACGCATGAAGGCAGTTTACCGTCTCTTAGGCGATCGGCACTAAAAAGGCATTTTGATATGGTACCTTTCTTTTGGGGTACATTGGCTTCTATATTGTAAGTTACACCTTCGTATTTCTCAGCATCCCGTGGTTCAAACCAGTTAAATACCCTTGCTGAATAGGGACAGGCAGCCACACAGAACCTGCAACCGATACAGCGTTCATTGTCAATTAAAACAATGCCGTCTTCGCGCTTAAAGGTGGCATTCACCGGACAAACCTTGGTACAGGGTGGATTGTCGCAATGCTGGCAGGGCTTAGGCATGAAATAAGGTGCGGTGTCTTCCGAATCCTGCATTTGCAAAACATTGATATGATGCTGTTCCGGACGTAATTGATGATGGCTCTGACAAGCTTTCATACACTCACGGGCATTCCGGCACTTGGAAAGATCGATCACCATCACCCAGCTTCTCCCAGGCAAGCCTTTCCTGCCCCGTTGCTGATTCTCAGAAAGTGAGGGCATTTCTGCCGGAGTCAGTTGCGATTTGTCCACCTCAACCAATTCTCCGCTGGAAGTTAGCAGTGTAATCTTATCGCCGGTAACCGATTCTACCCTGTTGCATGAGCTTAAGAGGTTACTTCCTCCCACAACACCGGCAGCACCAATGGAAGCCCCCAGTGTTTTCATGAATTTTCTTCGGGATTTATTCTCCATAAACCATTTTTTTAAGAGATTAATATCTTAGTTTGAATAGGCAGTTCAGTTAATCCGATTATATTTACCTGTTAGACAGATATAACAGGCACCTAAAATAAAAGAATCCTATGAGGCTAGCAAATTTTTGGAATAGAAAAATGATATATAACAGTATCATTAAAAAAAGACCCATGTTCTTCGGATTGATGGCACTGGGCCTGTTCATCTCATGCAACTCCACAACGAAAAATCTGCCTGCTGAACCGGAAAGCATTATTTTCCAGCCCAAAGACAAAGCGATACTGGAACAGGTATTGAATCAGTTCTCAGCAGCACAGAAAGAACCAGCATCAGTTTTGATGGTAAAGGTGGGAAGCTCTTTTCAGGGAACACCCTATGTTGCCCATACCCTTGAGACAGAGGAAGAGCAACTGGTCATAAATCTGCGGGAGTTGGACTGCACCACATTTGCTGAAAACTGCCTGGCTATTTCAAGAACCATTAAAAGTGAATCACCAACTTTCGAACAATTTACTGCTGAATTACAAATAATCAGATACCGTGATGGGAACATCAATGGCTACCCCTCAAGGTTGCATTATTTCTGCGACTGGATCTTCCACAATCAGCAAAAGAATCTGATTGAGGATATGTCCGAAGAGATTACACAGTCTCCTCTTCCCAAACATATTAACTATATGAGTACCCACCCCGATAGTTACAGGCAATTAAAAGAGAATCCGCTGCTGGTTGAAATCATAGCTGAGCAGGAGCAGGAAATATCGGCAAGGGAAATGTTTTTTATTCCTGAAACCTTACTATCGGAGGTGGAAAGCAAATTAATGGATGGTGACATAGTTGGGATTACTACCGGAATGGAAGGCATCGCCATTTCACATGTGGGGATCCTGATCCGAAAAGCAGGCCGCATCCATCTAATGCATGCCTCATCATTGGCTGAAAAAGTAGTGATTTCCGAAAAAACACTGGAGGAGTATCTCTTAAACAGTAAATCCGCAACCGGAATTATGGTAGCGCGACCTTTATAGCCATGGCCGTGAAGGCTTAGCCTGCAGAATCATTCCCGCTGATTCACAATGATCTCTTCAATCAGGTTGCCATTGATATCAATGGCCTTCATGGTAGTCTGTTTCAGTCCCACATCAATTCTCATGAAGTGTTCGATCTTTTGATATTTAACCGTTTCCGGCTGGATGGCATCTGTCTCATACAAGGGGGCACCGCCACCTGCTGTCACAATATAATGTGTTCCCCCATGTTCGGCATGATGGTAGTAGTGGTCATGACCATTGAGGACAGCCGTAACTCCATGACGCTCAAAAATATCTCCCCAGAATTCTCTTCTCAATTCTGCATCAGCAACACGGCTTGCCTTAATGCTGTAAAAAGTGGGGTGAAAGAATACAAAAATGTATCCGGCATCCTCATTTAAAGTCAGGATATCCTCCAACCACTCTTTCTCCTTTTCAAAATACCTCCTGCTGATATTGGTCCAGAACAGATCCAACTTCTCCCCTTCCAGATATACAGGTGCACTATAATCCGGCCCCTCCATATCCAGTACAATGAACAAGGCATTGCCAACCGAAAAGAAGTAATAGCTTTCATTGCCAGGTAATGAGAAGAAATTGTAATAATTCTCTGAATCGTGCTCATGGTTCCCTAACACAGTAAAGTAGGGGACATGGCTTATCAAACGCTTATTGATCCTGAAAAAATGTTCCCAGTCCTCCATGTTGTTTCCATTGCTTACCAGGTCACCGGTATTCACCACAAAAAGAGGATCCTCCTTAATGATCCTGTCCACGATTCTCTGATGATAATCATGGCGGGTGCGTGTATCGCCCAGCACTGCAAAATGAAAGGGCCGAATGGTGTCCGGGAACGTTGTAAAGGTGCCCTGACCCCGGGTAGTCCCATCTCCAAGTACATCATAGGAGTAGGTTGTATTGGGCTTCAGGCGGGTAATAATAGATTTGTGATGCCGATATTGGTTCACCTGCTGAACAATGCTATCTTCCTCACTTACTCCCGTTACTCCTTCCCGGGTGGACCAGCAGATAGTAACTTCGTCATCCGACATGCTTTGCAGATAGGGTCCTATCATTATCTGACTTTCGGGAACCTTATCCCGGGTACATTGAGTAATCGCAATCACCAAAAAGAGAATAGAGGACAATCTGATCATTTGTGTAGAGTGCATTGCCATGAAGTTTAAGTGATATTATCTGAAATTCTTCCTGTAGTCCGAGGGTGTTTTATTCATCAGGCTTTTAAAATAGTGGTTAAAATTAGCAAGGTTGTTATATCCGCTGTCATAACAGATCTGTGTAATGGATTTTTCGGTTTCCACAAGCATTTTTGCTGCAATACCAATTCGAACACTTTTCACATACTGTGTAAATGTGCGGTTGGTTTTTTTCTTAAAATACCTGCAAAATGATCCGGGTGCCATATGCAAAAGGCCTGCTACATCCTCCAGTTTTATACCCTCTTCTATATTCAGGAATACATATTCGTACACGCTGTTGATCCGGTCCAGATCCTTGGTGAATTTAACAGGAAGATCACTTGCGCTTGCCAGATACTCGAATGTTTCTACCTGAAGCAGGTCATTGAAAATATTTAACAATTCGATGTAGCTTTCCAGCCCTTCCAGATTTACCAGTCGTTCCAGTTTGATCTTAATTTTCTTAATCTTACTTCCTCTAAATGAGATCCCCCGGTTTGACTGCTTTAATAAACTCTCAACATTTTCAAGTTCTGGTATATTAAAAAAACCGGAACCGATAATATTTTCATAAAAATGAGTTGTGATGCAAGAGGGGGGGCTATTTTTCTGACTTTCAAGAATTTCCCAGGAATGAGGCACCTCCGGACCCAATAGAACCAGATCGCCTTTTTCGAAGCTGGAAATATTGTCACCAACAATTCGTCTGCCAGATCCGGAAACAATGTAGTTTAGCTCAAAATTCTTGTGTGAGTGAATCTTTGGTAATCGTTCTGCAAGTTGAATTTCTCGTGATATGAACGAATGCTTATTGGGTACCTGGATCTTTTCAAAAACATACTCCATATTAAGAATCTTAACCTATGATGAAAGAAAATAAATATTAAACATATTATTGGTTAAAATATAATGCTAATTTATTAAAAAAGCGGAAGTATGACGCTTCCATTATTTATTCCTTTGTTATGTACTCACAACAAGTTCATTAAAAATTAAAACAGTCACCAAATGCACTTACCTCTGAAAGGAATTATTCCTCCCTTAATTACTCCCCTGAATAATTTTGATGAGCTTGATATAGCTGGATTAGAAAGGCTCATTGAGCATCAGATTTCGGGCGGTGTCCATGGCCTGTTTATTTTAGGCACCAATGGTGAAGCTCCTTCTCTCAGCTACAAACTTCGAAAAGAGTTTATTAAGAAAACACATGAACTGGTCGATAAAAGAATTCCTGTATTGGTAGGAATAACCGATACCTCTTTCGCAGGATCAATGGAAATTGCAGAATATGCGAATAGTGCGGGCGCTGATGCTGTTGTTGTAGCCCCTCCATACTATTTCCCTGTATCAGATGAAGAGATGGTTGATTATTTTGAGAAATTGGCTCCCAGCTTGCCATTACCATTTCTTTTATACAACATGCCAAGTCACACCAAAGTACACCTATCAGTGGATATGGTCAAAAGAGCAAAAGAACTGGGTGCCGTGGGGATTAAAGACAGCTCAGGAGATATGCTCTATTTATATTCTCTAATAAAAGAATTTAAGGATTCTCCGGAATTCTCCATCATTACCGGAACTGAGATGTACTTACCGGAAACAATAATGAATGGTGGACATGGTGCAGTTGCAGGCGGAGCAAACATGTTTCCCAAATTATTTGTAGATCTTTACAATGCATCGGCAACAAATGATCTTGAAACAATTTCAATGCTTCGCAAAAAGGTAATGATGCTCTATCAAACCATTTACCGGGTGGGAAAACATACTTCCAGGTATGTGAAGGGAACAAAATGCGGATTATCTGTGATGGGCATTTGCAACGATTATATGGCCCCACCACTTCACCGCTTCAAACCAACAGAGCGGAAACAAATTGAAAAATATATTGAAGAGATCACGATAATGTAATCATATGGGTTTTCAGCTGGGTGCCATTGACACAACAATCCTTATTGTTTACGGGCTCGTCCTCGTGGGGATGGGGGTCTATTTTTTCAGGAAAACCAAAACTTCAGAACAGTTTATGGTTGCAGGCCGTGGCATTCCTGCCTGGGCTGCCGGACTGGCAGTGATGAGTGCCTACACAAGTAGTATTTCTTACATAGCTGTCCCCGGAAAAGCTTTTGATTCCAACTGGCATCCATTGATATTTGCGTTGTCTGCCATCCCTGTGGTGTGGTTTGTAACAAAATATGTGGTCCCCTACTACCGCAAGAAAAATATTATCTCTGTCTATGGGTATCTGGAAGAGAAGATTGGTGCCTGGGCAAGTATTTATGCTTCCTTATCATTCGTATTGTTTATGATAGGCCGCACCGCTGTCATCCTTTATCTTTCGTCACTACTGTTAAGCTCTTTTATTGCTGTTGATATTCGCATGCTCATCGTTGTGATTGGCATTGTCACCATCATATACACCCTGATGGGAGGAATGGAGGCAGTCATCTGGACAGATGTCATGCAGTCGGTTATCATGGTTGGAGGTATTATCTTCATTGCAATCCTGCTGACAAAAGAGGTTTTTGCCCGGCCCGATTATCTGATTCAGCATGCATTTGATGCCAGGAAGTTCAGCCTTGGAGAATCCACCTTATCACTCAGCAGCCGGACCATATGGGTGATGATTATCTATGGGGTGTCAGAGAATATTCGGAACCTGATGGCTGATCAGAACTACACACAAAAATATTGTTCTGTTCCGGATGAGAAAAAAGCTAAAAGATCTGTATGGATTGCCATGTTAATCTATTTACCTCTCACAGCGCTCTTTTTATACATTGGGACTACGCTTTTTGCCTTCTATTCAGGACCGGATCATATGCTTGGAGATGCCATTACCAAGGGAGATCAGGTTTTCCCACATTTTATTGCCACACAGCTGCCGGTGGGTGTAAAAGGACTCATTATCGCAGCCATACTTGCAGCCTCCATGAGTACCATCGATTCTGCGCTGAACTGTTCGGCAACCGTACTTTTTGTGGATTATTACCAGAAATATTTTAAACCTTCCGCTTCTGAAAGTAACAGTGTCAGTTTCTTACGTCTGACCACTGTGATCTGGGGTATTGCCGGAATTGCTGTGGCACTTTTACTGATTAATGCCCAAAGTGCACTCGATATATGGTGGATCATTGCCGGCATTTTCGGTGGAGGTATCCTTGGACTCTTCCTGCTGGGTGTATTCAATGTGAATATCACACGGATACAAGGAATCATATCAGTTATTTTCAGCATATTAATTATCATATGGGGATCATTCTTACGGGATCTGCCTGATAGTTTTGCATGGATTGAATGCACCATGGACCCCATCATCATTGGGGCGATGAGTACCCTTGGATTGGTGCTACTGGCCCTTTTCTTTGTAATGGTTAACAAGATGACTGACAATCAACGTGCAAAAAACAGTGTATCATGAAGCTTCTATTTAACCTGATAACCATCATGCTGCTTTCAACCTTCACTTTTGCAAAAGAACCCACGAAAGATAAGGATCCTGTAGTCAGGTCTGAGTTCATTTTTCAGACAAAAGATGTGCCATTTCCCAGCTGTCATGCATCCACAATAGAAGAGACGGTACATGGCCTGGTTGCTGCATGGTTTGCCGGAACCAGTGAAAAAGATCCCGATGTGGGAATCTGGGTGAGCCGTTATATAAATGGGACATGGAGCACTCCAGAGGAGGTGGCAAATGGTGTGCAAAATAGAAGAAAAAGATATCCAACCTGGAACCCGGTTCTTTTCCAGCCCGCTGAGGGACCGTTGATGTTATTCTACAAAGTGGGTCCAAACCCTAGGCAGTGGTGGGGCATGATCACAACATCTGATGATGAAGGCAAAACGTGGTCAAAACCTGTCAAGATGGGAATGGGACCGTTTGATCATCTGTTGGGCCCCATCAAGAATAAACCGGTTCAACTGGAGGACGGTACCATTTTATGCCCCTCAAGCAGTGAGACGAAGGATAAATGGAGGGTTCATTTTGAACTCTCCAATGATATGGGGAAAAGCTGGGAAGTGGTGGGACCCATTAATGATGGAGTTGAATTTGATGCCATTCAACCCAGTGTACTTTTTCATCCTGGTGGCAAACTACAGATATTGTGCAGGACCAAACAGGGAGTGATCTCCCAGAGTTGGTCTGATGATAACGGAAAAACCTGGAGCCAGATGGAATCCACATTACTTCCGAACCCCAATTCAGGAACAGATGCCGTTACATTGAAAGATGGAAGGCAGATCCTGGTGTATAATCACATCATCCCTGCTGAAACATGGGGCAGGAGAAGCAAACTGCATTTGGCCATATCGAAGGACGGAATCAACTGGAACGCTGCCCTTCGGCTGGAGGACGACCCCGACCCGGACTCTGAATACTCCTATCCTGCAGTGATACAAACCAGGGATGGATTGCTGCATATTACCTATACCTGGAACAGAAAAGTGATTAAGCATGTGGTGGTTGACCCATCCATGATTGAATCCAAAGCCATTGTAGATGGTCGATGGCCCGGAGAATAAAATTTTCACTGATGGGAAAAACAGGCAATCTCCTTTTTGCAGCTATTGTATTAGGCCTGGGCTGGGCAATGCGCGGCCATTTCGGGCATGAATGGGGTGCATCCTGGGCCGGAGCCATGGGTGCATTGGCGGTCCTTGTTGTATCCAAAAGAAAAGAGTGGGCCCGCAGGGCGCCTGCATTGGCAGCACTGGGAGCTATTGGCTGGGGAGCCGGAGGCATGATGAGTTATGGAATAGTGATCGGTTATTGTCGCTCAATTTCCTTCGTAAATTCGCTTTACGGTTATGTGATGCTCGCAGTCATTGGTGGCCTGTATGGTTTTATCGGCGGCGGCCTGTTCGGACTTGGCCTTGAATCAAGCGAGGAGAACAGACCAAAATGGCCAGCCCTTATCGTAGAGATGTTTGTGGGAGGATTCCTGGTATGGGGACTTCTGATTTACCAGATGGAGTGGTTTATGACCCCGCCACGCTCCGAACTATGGGCCGGATGTCTGGGTGCAGCCCTTGCACTGGGCTGGTTTCTCTATCGAAACAATTTCAAAAGAGCCCTTAGAGTTGCATCCTATGCTGCATTGGGAGCTGGTTTTGGATTTACCTTTGGAAATTTCATTCAAACAGTTGGGAGCTCAGCCGAACTACAGTATAACTGGTGGAATGTGATGGAATTTACCCTTGGTTTTTTTGGAGGTCTGGGTATGATCTATGCAGTTCTTACCCGCAAATGGCCAGAGTCAGTTAAGCCATCCAAAACAGGGAACTGGATTGCTATTCTGTTCCTGTTTGCATTTATCCCGGCAACAAACTATTTCAATGGCTTTTCAACCGAAAGACTTTTAACTCTGGCCGAAAAATTGAATATTGCAGATGGTGCGCAATTTGCCTCCCGTCAACTCCTGTTTGCCGGGATCTCCATACCCATCATGGCTTTACTGGCAATATTGATCTGGAAACATTATGCTGAAAAAGAGGTAAAACTGGTGCAGGTGGGCCTTCCGGTGTTGCTCCTTATTACAACCATTCATTATAACATATTTGCTTACCTGAGATTGGGCACTCTGTCAAGACCATTCAGTTTCCGGCACTCAGATTCGCTCTATGTGTTTATTGTGGCATTGATGGTGGCAATCTGGTATTTCAAGCTTGGAAAGTCCTCTGATTTTCCCGGAAGAGACGGCAAGGATGAAACCTGGAAACGCTGGGGGATCATCCTGATAACGCTGGCGATCATTTTTGTGATCATCACTACCATTTCCATAAACATTCATCCTGAAATGCCCGGAGCTCATGACAGGTTCTAACAGATCAATCTCAACTATACTTATCTGTGCAGCAATCTTTATGACCGGCACCACAGTTGCAGCACAAAAAACTTCAACCCATGTAAACAGGTCCAAATTCAGCTCTGGATACATCTTTCCATTCCAGGACCTTCATGTACATAGTAGCTCCATTGTTGAACTACCCAATGGTGATCTGATGGCCTGCTGGTTTGAAGGATCAGGAGAGCGTACTGCCAATGATGTTTTGGTGAAGGGATCCAGGTTGAAAAAGGGAGCGTCTGAATGGAGTAAAACATTTATCATGGCTGATACGCCAGACCATCCCGATTGCAATCCAATCCTCTTTATTGACAACCAAGATCGCCTGCATCTGTTCTGGATTGTGGTACAGGCCAACCGATGGGAAACCTCCATATTGAAAGCAAGGATCTCTTCCAATTATCAAAAAAGTGGTCCGCCGGTTTGGGAGTGGCAGGATGTGATTTTACTGAAACCCGGTGAGGAGTTTGCTAAGACAATTAAAAACAGGTTCCAGGAGTCAGATACTCCAGATCTTGCGTGGGCTGAATATGCGCCACTTTATGAAAAAATGATGGTGGATGCTGCCATGGATCCAAAAAAGAGAGAAACCGGATGGATGACCCGAACCCACCCCCTTCAACTCCCTGATGGAAGAATTCTGCTACCGCTTTATTCCGATGGATACAACCTTTCACTGATCGCCATATCTGATGATAAGGGCCAATCGTGGCAACCCGGTCTGCCCATTGTGGGACGTGGAAATGTGCAACCCAGTCTGGTTCTGAAAAAGAATGGGGATCTGGTTGCGTTTATGCGCGATAATGGTGACGAGCCCGGAAGGGTAATGAAGAGCCTCTCCGGTGACAACGGATTTGACTGGAGCATTGCCAGTAAGACCACGGTTCCCAATCCGGGTACAAGTGTTGAAGCTATCTCCCTTGAGAATGGCGATTGGTTAATGGTCTACAACGACACAGAAGATGGAAGGCACAGTCTGGCTGTGAGCCTTTCTGATGATGAGGGAGAAACGTGGAGATGGACGCGCCATCTGGAAAAAAGAGGAGCGGGAGAGGGTTCATTCTCCTACCCTTCTGTCATTCAAGCAAAAGATGGATTCATTCATGTCACCTACTCATTTCATGTGGTTGGTGGTAAAACGATCAAGCATGTTACATTTTCGGCTGACTGGATAAAAGAAAATGAAGGTGAGGAGTAAATATGCCGGGGTGATTTTCCTCATCCTGATGATATATACTTTCAAAGGATGCAGTGAGGACAGAGAGGAGTATTCCAACCTGGTAAACGTTTTCATTGGCACG
The DNA here is from genome assembly GCA_039714655.1 of Bacteroidota bacterium. Lineage (GTDB taxonomy): Bacteria > Bacteroidota > Bacteroidia > Bacteroidales. Next base: position 12,862 of record JBDLIX010000030.1, on the reverse strand, counting down.
GCCGGCGAGGGGCACACCTACCCGGGTGTGAGTCTGCCTTTCGGAATGGTACAATTAAGTCCCGATACCCGACTTTCAGGACAGGCTTCCTGTGGAGGTTATTATTATCCTGACAGTTCTATTATTGGTTTTTCACATACCCATCTCTCAGGAGTTGGTGAACCGGAATATCGGGATATCCTGTTTATGCCAACCGTAGGTGCGGGAAAAGTCGAACCGGGTACTGCAGATACACCTTCCAGCGGCTATCGTTCCTCCTTCAGCCATCTCAAAGAGTCAGCAGAACCCGGAACCTATTCTGTATTGCTGGAAGATTATAACGTGAGGGTTGATCTGACTGCCACTGCCCGATGCGGATTTCATAAATACAGATTTCCCGAGACGGATAGCGCAAATATCATCATTGATCTTACCCACCCGGATGGTGCTGAAGATATGTACCTGAAGAGAGTGAATGACCATGAGATTGAAGGGTTGCGCAGGTCCCATGGTTGGGCCTGGGATCAATACGTCTATTTTGTAGCAAGATTTTCTAAACCATTCTTATCCTCCGGATGGTCATCCGCCGATAGCCTGAAATCCGGGATTGCGCTGTTACACTATAAAATGAAGGAGAATGAAGAGCTCCTGGTCAAGGTTGGGATCTCGGCAGTAAGTGTGGATGGAGCAAGAAAAAATCTAAATGCAGAAATCCCGGATTGGGACTTCGATCTCATAAAAAGGAGAGCCAAAGAGAGCTGGAACAGCGCGTTGAAAAAGATAGAGGTTGAAGGGGGAACTGAAGCGCAGCGTACCATATTCTACACCTCCCTTTACCATGCCTTTCTGAGTCCTGACATATTTATGGATGTGGACAGCTTATACAGAGGAATCGATCATCAAATTCATCAGGCAAAAGATTTCACCAATTATTCGGTCTTCTCTTTGTGGGACACTTTCCGGGGTCTGCATCCCCTGTTTACAATAATTAATCAACAAAGAACAACTGATTTTATTAAATCTCTTCTGACTAAATATGAACAGGGCGGACGACTCCCCATGTGGCCCCTTGCAGGTAATTATACCGATGATATGCTCGGTTATCATGCGGTTCCTGTCATTGTTGATGCATATATAAAAGGTATCCGGGATTATGATATTGATTTGGCTTTCGAGGCCATCAGACATAGTGCGGACCTTGACAGGCTGGGGCTGAAGTATTATAAGAGAATTGGCTATCTCCCCTATGACAGACAGGGAGAATCTGTCTCCAAAACACTGGAATATTGTTATAACGATTGGTCTATCTCCCAAATGGCAAAAGATCTGGGAGAAGAAAAAGAGCACGCAAGTTTTCACCAGAGGGCGCACTTTTATAAAAATGTATTTGATCCTTCCACCAGGTTTATGAGAGGCAGGGGAACGGATCGTAAATGGATTGAGCCCTTTGACCCCCTTGTCAATTCAGCATATTCAGAAGGAAATGCATATCAATATTTGTTTGTGCCACATGACATCGATGGCATTAAAAATTTGATGGGTGGAGAGAGGGAATTATCCTCATGGCTGGATAAGCTCTTTTCAATGGACCAATACGACCATGGCAATGAACCGAGCCATCACCTGGCGTATCTCTATAACTATACGGGAGAAGCCTGGAAAACTCAAAAAATAGTAAATCAAGTTTTAACACAATCATATGCTAATTCCCCGGATGGCCTGGCAGGAAATGAAGATTGCGGACAAATGTCGGCCTGGTATATCCTTAGTTCCATGGGATTCTATTCTGTAACACCAGGTCAGGATATATATGCCATCGGTACTCCACTTTTCAAAAAAGTAAAGATCAATCTTGAAAATGGCAATAAGTTTATTGTAAAGACAAAAAACAGCTCCCCGGAAAACATCTATATCCAATCAGCCACCCTGAATGGAGAGCCTTTTTCAAAATCATACATTACCCACCATGAAATAATGAACGGTTCAGAGCTTCTTTTTGTAATGGGATCCAAACCCAATAAGAATTGGGGCAAAGAGAAGTCAGACAGGCCCTATTCAGAAAATGGAGAAGCCGTGGTTGCTCTACCTTATGTGATTACCGGTGAAACACTTTTTTTGAATGCAACGGAGATTGTACTAGGCTGCGATACCAAAGGTGCGGAAATTCGTTATACATTAGATGGTTCATCACCCACAGAGAATTCAGCAATTTACGTTTCACCCATAAAAATTACTGAAACAGTAACAGTTAAAATGCGCGCTTTCTGCAAGGAGATGATTCCGGGTTCTACCGTTGAAACTGAATTCATAAAAACCGGGTTTCAGCATCCCGTGGTAGGTAAGAATCTGATCAGGGGTTTGAATTATGAATACTTTGAGCGGTTTTTTGTGACAACCGCCGATTTTGATAAAGTTTCTCCGCTTGAAACAGGGATCACAGATAGCTTTAATCTGGATAAAGCCAGAAAGGAGACCTATTTCGGACTCTCTTTTCGTGGTTATGTGAAGGTCCCGGAGGATGGTATCTACAAATTCTATCTTGAATCGAATGACGGAAGCAGGCTCTTTATCGGTGGTAAAGAGATCATCGAGAATGACGGTAACCATGGTGCCATTGAAGAGCAGGGAAGTGTTGGATTACAGTCAGGTTTGCACGAGATAAAGGTAAACTATTTTCAATGTGGCGGAGGAGAAAAACTGAAAGTAAGCTGGGAAGGACCGGGATTTTCAAAACGGCTGTTTTATCCCTCAGAATTGTTTTGTGAAATTAATTGAACTGAATATGAAATTGAAATCGTTACGTACAGGTTTTATAGTCTCCATCTTTGTGTTCCTGCAGACGCAAATCATCAAAGCCGACCTATGTCAGCTGCACTCCATGGAAAATTTCGCAGTATATAGTGCTGAAGAGTTGGTTGATGGCGCATTTCTACACGATTTTATGTTACTGGGACCTTTTCCCAATCCACTGCCTGCAGGTCAGAGTGAATATTTTCACACCGATCAGGGATGTGTGGGATTTGTAAAAGATTATCTGGAATCAGCAGGAGGTGAAAGTGGCGTAAAACCACATGTGGGGCAAACAATTGTTACAGAGGCTGGTAATACATTCACATGGAAGTCATACCACTCTGAATATGATAAAGTTGACCTGAGAAAAATATTCACACCCAATGAAGGGGTGATCAGCTATGCAGCCATCTGGATTGAAAGCAATATGGAGCAGGAAAAGCTCTTCGGTATAGGCTCAAATGATGGGGTAAAAGTCTGGTTTAATGGAGACCTGATTCTTAAGATCCATAAACCGCGTACGGTTAATATCGATGATGAATATCTAAGGCTGAAGCTGAAAAAAGGAAAGAACCTGCTGCTTATCAAAATTGAGCAGGGATTTGGAGGCTGGGGATTTGTGCTGAGGCCTGTAAATGAACAAACCGCATGGAATCAGGTAAAGGAAACCCTGAATGTTGCAATGAACAGTGAATTCATTGTAGAGGATGGATTGATTAAGGGAACAGTTGGGGATCAAAATATCGTTGGAATGCTTCGCGGACTTCCAATGGCAGAAATCGAATTCCAGTCCATCCATTCAGCCCACAACCGGAAGATGAAAGCTCCTTTAGGAACTTATCTGGAGCTGCCGGTTACCGGTTTTCCGGGAGAGGAATATGCCATCTCTATTTCATTCTCAACCGAGGAGGGTCCATACCGGTCAACTGCCTATATGAGCACAACCGGAGATATTGTTGCACAAACAAAAGAATTAGTTTACAAAGAGTTGCCCGGAATGCCACCATCCATAATGGCTGAATATTACAACCACTTTATGGAAACTACCCGCTGGCTGGATCAAACCAATAAACTGTGGCAACACCCCTATGGGTACCGAAGATATCTGGATGGATTAAAGCATGTACATGAGGGAGCGTTGAAATTAATTGAATCTGACAATCCATTTGATGGGGTTTTCCCTTCTCCCAGAAAAGTCGATTTAATCGATGAGAATTGCAGGATAACTTCCGGTTGGAGAATCTGTGATCCGGGAAAATCCAATGATTTTATCACATCGGAACTGGATAGAATATGGAGATTAAAGTTCAATGCAGCACCGGTTTACACCAATGATCCCAACAAAACCTCAACCATTCGTCTGGAGATTTCGGATGCGGATGATCTCACTGCCCACGATGGCAGCTATCGCCTCCAAATTGAGGGTGCTAAAATTGTGATTAGTTCACGGTCGAGAGAGGGGCTCTTTTACGGGATGAATTCAATGTTGCAGGCCTTCGAACTAAAAGATGAGCTACCGGTTGGAGTCATCATTGACTGGCCGGAATATCCTGTCCGCTCCACCCTGCAAACTGCATCTAAACTAACTCCTGAATTCAGGCAATATATTGAACAGATCGCCAGGCTAAGATACAATGTGGTGTATATCGCTTCAGGCAACTATCTGGAGCTGGAAGATGAACAAAAGGTCAAAGCCATCACAGAAGTATTTGATTTCTGTAAATCAAGATTTATCGAACCTGTACCCTATTTTGAGACTTTCGGTGCCGGGACCATTACAAGAGTGATGGATCCTTGTCTGGATGAGGGTGTTTTTCATGAGAGAGAACCCTGGCTGGTTTCTGAGCATGGGATCATTGAACTAAATGTACCACGTATTCAGGATTGTCCCGGTACCACCATTCATGTTTTCACAAAAGATGAAACCGGGCTTGCGAGCTCAACGAAGCTAAAGGAACTAACAAGAGGTATTGATTATAAATTATTGTCCACTGAAAAACCGAAACTTCAAATTCTGAATGAGGAGCTGTATGGGACTGAACTGCTATTGAGTTATGATGCGGTGGATTTTTCGCTTTTCCCTCACCCTGCCAGCTGTCCCTCCGACCCGCGCGGATGGAAGGTCCAGGAGGAGGTCATAAGGAATGTGATCACAAAACTACACCCCAAAAGCCTCCACATCAGTCAGGATGAAGCAGGACTTATCAATCAATGCAGCCGGTGCCTGGCCAGAAACCTGAGCAATAAAGAGATCATGATCGATCAGATCAACAGGGTATACGGGATCATCAGGAAATATGATCCGGATCTGGATGTATGCATATGGGGTGACCTGTTCAATGATTATCAAAATGCCCCTATGCTTGGAGTCGAAGGTGCCGTGGAGGGCCTGCCAAAAGATATTATGATTCATGACTGGAATTATGTAGCAGTCTACCAAAGTGATAAAATGCAAACCATAAATCAAATGAATTTTTATCTGGATCGGAACTATCGTGTGGGAGGTGTGGCATGGTTTGAACCGGCAAATATTCTGGATATTCTTCTTGCTGGTGAAAAAAGAAAATCTCAATTTATGGGGATTATGCATACTGCCTGGGCAGGTTTTGATCAAAGCCTCTACCCTACTGCTGAGGCAAACTGGCGAGGGACAACAATTTTAGGTAATTTAAAATTTTAGACATATGAAAAGCCTGCGAAAAAACAAAAGCATGAAGATCAAATTTCAATTCTTACTAATTGGTTTCTTTACTGCTGCTACTGCTTTCTCGCAGCAGTACAAAGACAAGCGCTATCTTCAGGACTATGCTGACAGATTTGAGCTCAGCGCTGATGCAAACGGGCAGGAGCTTATTCAGGTCCGAAGCGACAGGAACCACAGCATAAATATCCTCTCAACAAAAGGATTATTACAACCATGGGAGAAAAGTCTGGTCAGGGATCAACGTTACCGTCCCTTAACTGACCAGCATATCATTGCTTTCGACATTTACATGGATCAGTTTGTCTATCTGACAGATAAGGCGGTGCTCAGTAATGCATGGGCAGGAAAGTTCTATGCGGAGCATCAAATGGACAACCCGACTCATTTCGTGATGGGTGATGAATTCTCATTTCTGTTAGCAGCGAAGGGGAAACTGGTATTCTTTAAAAACAACAAAAAGGTCTGGGGAAAATCTCTTAAGAATTTTGATCCGGTTGATCTACTGTATAATACAGATAGCCAGAGCTTTATGGTACTTTCAAAAAATGGCATCTATACCCTGGATGGAACCGATCAGAAATTGGTGAAGAGATTTAGCGGCAACAATTTGACTGCCATCTCACTCACCAACGAACAACAGGAAATTTACGTGGGCACAGAGAATGGGATTTACCATTTGAACAACAGTTCATTTGAAGAAGTTTCCCCCCTGAATCAGAAGTTACCTCATAACCATATCACGGCTATCCGCGAGATCAACGGGAAACTCTGGTTTGGATCAACAAAAGGCGCCTTTACGCTCCGGAACGATGGGAAATACGATTATTATGCATCCAAGCGCTGGCTGGTGGATGATAAAGTTATTGATATCTGCCCAGGACCGGAAAACAGTGTGCTGATCCTTACTAAAAAAGGCTTAAGCAAGATTAATTTTGTTAAAATGACCCTGGCTGATAAAGCCGAATATTTCCAGAAGGTGCAGCGATTGCGTCATATCCGGCATGGATTTAGCTCCGAAGGGAATTTATCAACACCTGGTGATCCTTCCTCCATTGTTCTGGGAGATACTGACAATGACGGACTATGGACATCCATGTACCTGGCGGGCGAACTGTTTCGATACGCAGCCACAAAATCAGAGGATGCATTACACAATGCCTATGAAGCCTTTGAGGCCATGGAACGGTTGACAGAGATTAGTGGCATCAGGGGATTCCCTGCCAGGACTTACGAAATCGATGGTTACCAGTCGAGTGACAATGATCCGGATATGCCGGAAGATCAGAAGATCTGGCGCCTGACCGACGATGGGCGGTGGAGGTGGAAATCCACCACCAGCAGTGATGAATCGTGCGGACACTTTTTTGTCTATGCACTTTTTGCAGAGATAGTGCCGGACAGGGAATGGCAGGAGCGTGCCATTCACCAGATTAAGATAGAGATGGACCATATTATTGAGCATGACTGGTACCTGGTGACATGGAATGGAGAGATCACCCAGTGGGGAAGGTGGAATCCTGACTATGTTAACAGCTTTCCCGTCAATGTGGGTGACCGCCGGCTCAATTCAACCCTGATCCTGGCATTCCTTCAGACAGCCTACCATTTTACCGGCGATGCGATTTATAAAAAGAAGGCATATGAACTAATGGATAAATACGGTTATAAGGATAATGTGACACGTCCGGCTACGGTTATTGGCCATGTGGAGGGAGAAATGTTGAGTGATTCATGGAACCACTCCGATGATGAAATGTATTTTTTAACCATTCCGGCACTGGTGAAATATGCCTTTACCGAGGAGCTGAAAAAGGAGTATTTTAAAACTGTCCAAAGCCACTGGGAGATTGAACGCTCTGAGAATAATCCACTTTGGAATTATCTGTATGCACTTATTGGAGGATCCGACTATGATCATAAGGAATCTGCATGGTGGCTCAGGGAATTCCCTATGGATCTTGTTTCATGGAGTGTGGACAACAGTCACAGACAGGATTTAACAAAGGTTGAACCAAACTTCAGAAAACAGGAATATACCCAAGTGCTGCCCCGGGATGAACGGCCCATGCATCTGCATAACAATGCATACAGAAACAATGGAGGAAGCAATGGCAACAGAGAATATCCTCCATACATATACCTGTTGCCCTACTGGGCCGGAAGGTATGTTGAGGCAATATCTGAACCGGTGAATTGAAAATAGAAATCTGTTATTAAAATATCCAAAATGAAACTCCTTTTGATCTATTGCAACCGTTTTGCTTATACGCCAACGACTAAAACCATAGATTCTGCACCTGATAAAAGTGAATCCGGAGAGTTCCTGGATATTCAGACTGCATTCATCCAGCTGGAAGAAGGAGACCGGGAACGTGAAAGTGAAGTGGCAAAGAAATTACTGAAAAATCTAAAATGGATCTGTGGAAAGAATGATACCGGAAAACGAATTATTCTTCACTCCTTTGCCCATCTCTCTGAGAGCAAGGCTCCCCATGAATTTACACAATCTTTTTTTAATTCAATCGACCAAAGGCTTACAGCTTCGGGTTATGAAGTTCACCAGACCCCCTTTGGATATTTTCTGGATTTACAAGTAGATGCTCCGGGGTTTTCCCTGGCACGGGTTTTTAAATCAATAGACTGAAAAAATGAGAGTCATCTTTTTTATAGTAAGCCTGGTCATTTTTGCAGGATGTGGAGATAGATATCAAAACGATGAAATACAAAGCATTTTTATGAACGAAAAACAGATAACCTTTTCACCAAAGACCCATGCGCTGGACAACAATGACAACTTTTCTCCTGATGATAGGTTCCTTTGCTATGATACACGCGGTACAGTGTACAACGAAAACCTGGCTAACTCAAAATCCATTGAGAAGGTAGAAATATCAACCGGGGTGGAAACCATTCTTTGGGATCCCCCGTCGATCACAGGAGAAGAAGCCGCTCCCGGGGTGGCTGCTGCATCGTATCACCCCCTGGAGAACAAGATAATCTTCATTCATGGTCCCAACCTTGATGAAGTGGACAAGCGAGGATATTATAACATCAGGAACCGGACGGCCATTGAAGTGGATGGAGAGGGTAAGAAATCCGCCAAAAAGGTTGATATGCGTGATATCTCCAATGAAGTAACAACACCGGGGGCGCATCGTGGGGGCACCCACCGGCATGAGTACTCGCGAAACGGAAAACGCATTGGTTTTACATATGATGATTTCCTTGTCCGGGATTACGACCGGACCATTGGTTTTATGCAGTCCGATGCGCATGCGCCTGAAGGATACACACACTATTTTTCAGTGATCCTGAAACCGGCTGAAATGGGAAAATCAAAAGCCGGGGAGATTGAAAAAGCGTATGGGGATTCATGGGTAGACCCAGCAGGAACAATGCGTGCATTTATAGGAAAGGCACGGGCACATAATGGCATTGATTTCCACAATGATCTCTTTGTAGCTGATATTCCGGCTGACATCGATATAACCACATCAAACTCAGGCACACAAGATCAATACCCCGAACCTCCTGAAGGCATTTCCATACGCAGACTTACAAACGGGATGAATGTTTCAGGCATTGTGCGTGGCTCTCCTGATGGAGCACAAATAGCCTTCGCTGCGGGAGATAAAGATGGCATTCAGCAGCTGTTTATCATCAAAGCAGACGGATCGGATACAAAACCAACCAGGATGACGGGTCTTGGTGCACCAGTCTCCTCGATTCGCTGGCATCCGTCAGGTGAAAAGGTTTTTTATATCAGTAATGGGACTCTATTTGTAACTTACGTAGGTTCAGGGCAAAAACTTGGAAAGACCATCAGATTAAGTGATGACCAGCTGGTAAGAGATCAGCTGGTTGTTTCACCGGACGGAGATCTGCTTGCCTATATTATTGCTGTACCCACCAAAGATACATCAGGCCATCTCGTAAAAGATGCCAACGGGAATGATTTCAGGCAAATATTCACATTGGAACTTGATTGGAAAAAAATAAAAAATGTCTTTGAATCTAATTAACATTGAACAGTTATACAACGAGTTACCCGATCCGGTAAAAGAACAGCTGGATAGGGCCATCGATGGAATTATCCATGCCAAAGAGAAGGGAGGCAAGGTGGTGGTGGTGACAGGCAGCGGACCCAATCTGCATGAAGGGGTTACTACACTGATTGCAGAGCTGATTCATAAAGGGATCATAGATGGGGTTACCACCAGCTCTGCAGTAATTGCCCATGAAATGGCAGGTGTTCTGGATGAGGTTAAACGGGTGGATGGCACAAAGCTGGGATTCTCCGAAGATCTGCTTCCACGCGGGGGTATTTTCGAAGTAACCATGATGAAAAATGATCTCGCCCAGGAGATCAGCAGGGAGATACCCGTTGACGCTGAGCTTATGAAAAGAGCAGTGGATGCAGAGGGTGAATTAATCATTAAGGCGGCCGGGAACATGGCCTATCCCATGGGACTAAGGACAGAGCTACTTGCCAAAGAGATCCTCTCCCTTGCAAAGAGCAAGGGAAAACCATTTGAATATATTGCAGGGAAGGGTGCTGATCCAAAAACCATGCTGGGTGCAGGTTTTCAGTGCAATATCCCGGTGTTGGTTACAGTGCCACAGCTGGTGGGGGGAGGATTGGTTGGAATGGCCATTGGCGATTCAATATCCATTTCAGAACGGTCAGAAAGCCTTGCCCGGATGTTAAGCGATGCAGATGTGATTATCGAATCGGCAGTAGCTTTGACCCAGGAAATCCATGACGGCCCATTTGAAACATATACCGGCCATGGGATCTGGTCAGCCTGGGAAGGAACTCCAACCTTCAGTCTAAAAGGAAAGACACTGATACGCATCGATCTCGATCCAAATTTGAAAAAAGCCTGGGATTTCGAAAAAGGATCCGGCACTGTGCAGCAAGCCATTGATCAGGGAATGCCCAAAACAAAACTGATGAGTATCCCATTTCGAATGGAAATGTCAGGTTTCGCCCGGTTGGAAAAAAGCATACCTGTGATTGGTGATATCGGGAGTATTTGGCCGGTAATGGCTCATTTCATTGCGCAAAGATTAGCTATTCCACTTGATTTTATCTCTTATCCACAACAAAGTCCGGAAGGTGAGGAGATGAGAAACTGGATGGTGCAGAATATTCTTCCGGTCAAAAAAGAAAAACTATATCTATCTAAATCATGAAGTTTCAATCCCTGGTTCTGATTGCGGCTGCTTTATGGCATGCCCATCCATGCAGCTCTCAAAATAATGTTACTCCCGAATCGGTACGTCTAAAACACAACAATCCGGGTCTGATCGTTGACCTGGGTGTGGGTCTCTGGGCCAATCCGGTACCGGTTGACTGGGACCGTGATGGTGATACCGACCTGCTTGTTTCCACATCTGACAAGCCTTCAAATGGAATCTATTTATTTGAAAACAACGGGAATAATGTATTCAGTGCGGGCAAGCGAATCGCCGAAGGAAAAAGACAAATGGCCGCATCCTGGCCTGGAGGAGAATTGGTGATCTGTACCCCTGGCACCGTCTATAAGGATTTCAGGAAAGAGCAGTATAACAACCCTGTCAATACCGGATACAAACAGAAATTTCATAGCGGACGGGCCAACCAGTGGAAATATGCTGATTACAACGGAGATGGAATCTTTGATCTGATCATCGGGGTGAGTGACTGGCGGGAATATGGTTGGGATGACGCATACAATTCTGAAGGGGATTGGACCAATGGTCCCTTGCATGGATATGTTTACCGGGTCATCAACCATGGCTCCAATGAAAACCCTGACTATGGAAAAGCCAGGAAGATTCTGGCGGGTGGTGAGCCTCTTGATGTCTACGGAAAGCCCTCACCCAACCTGGTAGATTGGGATAATGACGGTGATCTGGATCTGATTTGTGGTGAGTTCCTTGACAGAATAACTTTTTTTGAAAATATTGGAACCCGGATAGAACCAGAGTATTCGGAGGGCAGATTCCTCCAGGTCAACGGAAACACCCTTCACCTGGAACTTGAAATGCCCGAAGTGGTGGTTTATGACTGGGATAAGGACCTGGATCTGGATATCATTGTCGGTAAAGAGGACGGACGGGTGGTCTTTATAGAAAACAATGGCCTGGATCCTCAGGGCATGCCTATTCTTACAGAACCAGTCTACTTTAAACAGCAGGCAGATTTTGTAAAATGTGGCGCCCTCTCCACACCATGCAGTTATGACTGGGACGGAGATGGGGACGAAGATATTATTGCCGGTAATACTGCAGGTTTTGTTGAATGGATCGAAAACCTGGACGGTGAGGATCCACCAAAATGGTCCGCGCCCAAAAGGTTGAAAACAAATGGTAAACCTTTCCGGATCATGGCCGGACCGAACCTTTCAATCCAGGGACCGGCCGAGGCAAAGTGGGGATATACAGTACCTTATGTGGCTGACTGGAATATGGATGGTCTGCCGGATATTATGGTGAACAGCATTGTTGGTAAAATTATCTGGTTACAAAATACCGGGACCTTAACTGTACCTGTTCTGGCAGATCCTCAGCCGGTAAAAGTTGATTGGGAAGGGACACCTCCAAAACCAGCATGGAACTGGTGGGACCCTGAAACAGAAGAGCTGGTGGTACAATGGCGAACCAGACCGCTTGTTTTTGATTTGAATGATGATGGCTTCAATGACCTGGTGGTTATTGACCACGAAGGATACCTCAGCTTTTTCCAACGAAAAATGAGTGATAACGGGCTTATTCTCATGCCGGGAGAACGCATATTCTATGATGATAAAGGCGAACTACTGCAACTCAATTCTAAAAAAGCGGGTGGCAGCGGCCGGAGGAAAATAGATTTGGTGGACTGGGATGGTGACGGGGACCTTGACTTGCTCATCAATAGCATAAATACGACACTATACAGGAATATCGGCAGCAATGGTGAATTTGCTTTTCAGAATACCGGAGACCTTTCATCAGCAGTACTGGGCGGACACAGCACCAGTCCCACTACAGTTGATTGGAATGGTGACGGAGTTCGTGATCTGTTGATCGGTGCCGAAGATGGTTTTTTCTATTACCTGCTGTGGTCTATTAAAGCTGATTAAACCCAATTGTTTAAAAAGAGGTGCTAACATGCTCTCATTCAGTTCTTTACTGGTCATTCTATTGATTGTTTCTCTCCGTAGCCAATGCTTAAAATGAGGCGCGCTTTTCTACGTCGCCTCAATTCTGTTGTTCGGTGAAGAGTGTTTCTGCCATCTCTCCTGTCTTCGTCACCCTGTCAAAGTTGTACATGGTCGAGACTACTGCTCAAGCCTGTTGCTCAAGGCTGAAAAGACCAGATAGAATCCATCAAGGTGCTTAACTCAATATTGGTCTTCAGGCCTA
>JBDLIX010000029.1:0-40897 GCA_039714655.1 Bacteroidota bacterium | reverse complement strand
GAACGGATGTGGGAATAGGGTGTACGCTTCCGGTCATTTTCCGGCATAGTGAAAAAAGCCGGCCACTAACGCGCCGGCTCTCCACACTTTAAAGACTTTCGACTCTATTTCCTTGTCCAGATTGTTTTTCGTCCCAGCGCTTTAATGCCCGCCACATAGCCTTTCAGATAGAGCTTGTTATAATTTCCGTCCTCGAACCAGGAAAAACAGTCATAGGTTTTGCCATTATCAGGATCGTATATGGTTCCATCATCCCATCTCTTCTTTTTGGAGTCGTATTTGAAATTTTTGACTATCTGCAGACCCATGATGGGGCGTTTGGCCAGCTTGGGATTGGGATTCTCATCATCAATCTTAGGTTTGCCATTCTCGTTGGGCTCATCCAGCCAACTGATTTTTCCAAAGTATTTTCCGTTGGTCCCTTTCTTAATTTCAATGGTTGATGTCTTCTCGTCGTTGTACCAGGTGCCTTCAATTCTATTGGCCTGGGCATACAGGAACAGGGGAACAAAAAGGATGGCAAATGCAGTAAATAGATGCTTTTTCATAATTGTAAATTTTAGTTTCGATAGGAAAAATAGTAAATTCAAAGATCAACTACAATATGGCCGGCTAAATTCTCACATATTCGGTGTAGGTATGGGGGTATTCATTTTTCTCACCGGCATCCACATTTTCTGTCACGACTGCCTTCCACTCGCTGAAATTAATTACCGGGAAAAAGGTATCAGCCTCGAAGGCAGCATGCACCTGGGTCAGGTAGAGTTTCCCCACTACCTGTAGAAACTGGGCATATACCATACCTCCTCCAATGACAAAGCACTCTTCAGTGTGGCCTGCCAATTCTATGGCCTTTTCAATGGAATGGGCCATCTCACACTTTTCAAAGGATTCATCCGGAATGTCTGAGATCACAATATGACGCCGGTTGGGCAGGGCACCGTTGGGCAGGGAAAGGAAGGTGTTCCGTCCCATGATCATTGTATGACCGGTGGTGAGCTTTTTAAATCTTTTCAAGTCGTCCGACAGGTGCCAGAGCAGGCGGTTCTCTTTGCCTATGGCATTGTTCTTTCCGATGGCTACAATGATTGAGATATTATGCAGGATCTTTTGTTCCATATCAGACTGATATTGCCCCTTTGATATGTGGGTGCGGATCATAATTTTCTACGGTAAAATCTTCGTAGTGGAAATCGAATATGGAGTCTGTTTCCGGATTCAATTGAACTGCCGGAAGCGGTCTGGGATCTCGTGTAAGCTGAAGTTTTACCTGCTCTTCGTGGTTCAGATAGATATGCGCATCACCCAGTGTGTGGATAAACTCACCCGGCTTTAAACCGGTAACCTGTGACATCATCATCAGCAGGAAAGAGTAGGAGGCTATGTTAAAGGGTACACCCAGGAAGATGTCAGCGCTTCGCTGGTAGAGCTGACAGGAGAGCCTCCCGTCGGCCACATAGAACTGAAACAGAATATGACAGGGGGGTAGTGCCATCCTGTCCAGTTCTCCCACGTTCCAGGCGCTTATGATATGCCTCCTGGAATCGGGGCTCTGCCTGATAGAATTTACAACGGCAGAGACCTGGTCAACGGTGTTCCCATCGGGAGTGGGCCAGCTTCTCCACTGGTATCCGTAAATATGTCCCAGATTGCCATTCTCATCGGCCCATTCATTCCAGATCTTCACTCCATGGTCGTTGAGGTATTTGGTATTGGTGTCTCCGTTCAGGAACCAGAGCAATTCATGGATGATCGACTTCAGGTGCAGCTTTTTGGTTGTAAGTAATGGAAATCCGTCTGACAGATCAAAGCGCATCTGGTAACCAAATGTGCTGACTGTTCCGGTTCCCGTACGATCCTCTTTCCTGGTCCCGTGCTCCAGTACATGAGACAATAAATCAAGATACTGCTTCATAATTCCTTCCCTGCATTGGCTGGTAAAAGTAGCCATTCAGCCCAGAATTCAAAAGGAATAATTATCAACATTCCGTCCCCTTAGATTCACTGTTTTGGTCCCGATAATTCATACGTTTTTAATAAAAATCATGTTGATTTCACTATATTTACAGGAGACAATGGCAACAAAAAACTGGCTTACACCCCGTACACTCCTGGTCCTGGCCGGCATCATTCTTCTTGGATTGATGGTGTGGCGTTTTTCCAGTATTGTGGCCTATATCCTCATCGCTTCGGTACTCTCACTTATTGCCCGGCCGCTGGTCAGGCTCCTGGGCAGGATCAAAATCGGCAAGTGGAAGATTCCCGTATCCTTCAGGGCACTGGTTACCCTGTTTGCAATCTGGGCATTTTTTTTTGGTTTTTTCAGGATATTTATTCCACTGATTGCCAGTGAAGCACAGGAGCTTTCCAATGTGGATACAGCTCTGGTCGTTGAAGAGTTTGAACAGCCGATTCAACGTCTTGAAATGTGGTTCAGTAAACTGAACCTTGGCAGTCAGGAACCATTAACCTTAAGGGAAGGGCTACAGCAGCAGATTGCATCTATACTGAATATCAAGGTGATTACCGACCTTGTGGCTGCCATTGCTTCAATCCTGGGTAATGTAGCCTGGGCTATTTTTGCCATATCTTTTATCACTTTCTTTCTGCTCAGGGAGGAGAAGTTGATCACAGAATATATTGTTACAGTGTTCCCCAAAGAGAAGGAGAAAGCTTTCCGTCATGCACTGGAATCTGTGAAACACCTGCTTCGACGGTATTTTATTGGGATCCTTTTACAGATGACAGGGATTCTCACGCTGGTTACCCTGGGTATGACCCTTGTGGGGGTTGGTTTCAGGCATGGATTGGTGATCGGACTCCTGGCTGCTGTATTAAACATTATACCCTACCTGGGTCCTTGGATTGGAGCAGCACTTGGGATCATACTGGGTGTGGCCACGCACCTTCACCTGGACTTTTCCACCCAATTGGTTCCTTTGATGGGTTATATGTTATTGGTTTTTATCATTACACAGTTAACCGACAATACTGTGTTTCAACCGGTCATCTTTGGAACCAGTGTTTATGCACATCCCATTGAGATTTTCATTGTGATTATGATGGCCGGAAGCCTGGCTGGAATTGTGGGAATGATCCTGGCCATTCCCACATATACTGTGATCAGGGTATTCGCCAAAGAATTTTTTAATAACTTTAGGGTGGTCCAGAAGTTGACTGAAAAGATATGACCAGTAAGAGATCCATTGCCTTTGTCTGTTTTTGCTGTCTCCTGTTTCCTGTGGTATTCGGACAGGACCAGGATCAGTTATCCGACACCGTCGGCCTCTCGGCCAATCAACTCCAGATGATTGAATCTCTGGCATCAGACAGTGTGGACAGTGAACTGGATGTTCCAAATGTCTTTACTCCCAATGGTGATAAGGTGAATGATTATTTCGAAGTAACCACTGACGGAGTCAAAGTGTATGATTTCACTGTGTTCACCAGGACCGGGAACCGGATCTATCATTCTCTCTCTCCCAGGATTTTCTGGGATGGGAAAAGTATTGGAGGAAAAGATCTGCCCGAAGGGATATACTACTATGTAATTGAGGAAGAGGGAGGATCGGAACCATTTAAGAGTGCCGGATTCATGCATCTTTTTCGATAGCCCCGGGCTTCCATGCCACCTTTTTCACAAGCCATCCAAAAAAGAGAGTAGTGAAGAAAGTGAAAGATCCATATACTACGGGTACCAGTGCCATGTAGTGACTCCCCAGCAGGGTCACCGCAACAACAATAGCAAGTCCTGAATTTTGAAGTCCCACTTCAATAGCTATGGTAAACTGATTCTTTACACCCAGTCTTAAAAACCCGGCCACCAATAAACCTGCTCCCATGGCTGAGAAATTCAGTAAAAGCGCATAGGGGAAGATTGATATAAAATCACGCCGGGTGGCCGTCTCTGTGTCCTGGTCGATAAATATTACTCCTGCAAAAATTACCAGCAACAAAATGGGCATGATGATCCTGAGTGGACGCTCCAGGCGTTCAGCAAAATCAGAGCTCCATTTTCGAATTCGGGTACCTGCAAAAGCCGGCAGGATGGTGATCAGAAACACTTTGATGATGGTTTCGCCCACATTCAGATGGATGGAAGCATCCTGGTGAATAAAAGCTTCCAGTGAAAGAGTTACCACCACAGGGATCGTTATTAGTGTAATCAGGCTGTTCAGAGCAGTCATGGAGATGGAGAGTGCTACATTTCCTCTGAGCAGGTATGTAATCAGGTTTGAGGTTGCCCCGCCGGGACAGGCGGCAATGATCATCAGGCCAACCTTGAAAAGAGGGTCAATATTGATTGACCGCGCAATCAGGAAGGCGATGAGAGGAAGCAGAATCATCTGGCTACAGAGGCCAACAATGACCGCTTTTGGATGGGTGAAAATATTTCTGAAGTCTCGATCAGTTAGGGAAAGCCCCATTCCCAGCGTGATTATGGAAAGGGTAACCGGGAGGAAATATTCAGAAAAGAGGGAATGCATGGGATGAAGTTAGAATAAATTATTTAAATCGATTAAAAATAACAACGATCTATTGTTAATTTTAGAGATGAACGAACATGAGTTGCTATTTTACGTCATACGCCTTAAATTGTACAAGGACATCACTTTGCAAGTGCAGTATATTAACCTGAACCATTTATGACAAAAGTCTCAAGTCTCACATTTTCACTGTTTTTTCTTCTCTTTTCCCTGTTATTGGTCAGTCCGGTTTCTGGAGAGGGAAGGGAGCATGACAGTGGCCATTCATCACAAGGGTTGATGCGCGGTCAACGCCTGTTTTACGGTTTGATTGACGGGAAGTTTGAAACAAAGGCATGTGCCAACTGTCACAACACTGTTGAGATCGACACCTTTAACTGGAATCCCAATGCATGGGAAATTGCCCATAAATTCAAGCATAAAAGCCTTGAGGAGTTTCAGAAGGCGGTACTCAATCCCTCAAGTAAGACCATGTCCGTCATGCACCAGACTTTCCACCTGAATGAGAGCGATGTGGAATTGATCAAGCTCTTTCTGGATGACTTTGAAGAACATGGATTGGAAAAGACAAAACCGGTGGTCAACAAGATCTTTCTGTTCGTGATCCTTGGGGTGGTTCTCACATGGATCCTGCTGGATCTCTTCTTTCTAAAGAGGGTGAAAAGAAGGTATATCCTGGGAATTATTTTTGTTGTGGCACTGGGATGGCAAATTAAACTGATGTACGAGGCTGGAACTTCCCTGGGTCGTCAGGAACTATACGAACCAGATCAGCCCATTAAATTTTCCCACGTGGTACATGCAGGTGATAACCAGATCGATTGCCACTATTGCCATACAACTGCAAGGTACTCCAAATCGGCCGGGATCCCCGATATGAATGTTTGCTGGAACTGCCACTCCATTGTGCGGGAAGGGACCAATTCGGGAAAACATCAGATCAATAAAGTGGTGGAGGCGTTTGAGAGTGGAACCCCCATAGAATGGATACGCATCCACAACCTTCAGGATCATGCATTTTTCAGCCATGCACAACATGTAACTGTGGCGGGTTTGGAATGTACCACCTGTCATGGACCAATCGAGGAGATGCACCGGGTAAAGCAGATGACTGATATGAGCATGGGATGGTGCATCAACTGTCACCGCGATACGGAGGTACAGTTCTTTGACAATGCATTTTACACACAATACGAGGAGCTTCATAAAAAGCTGAAATCAGGAGAAATTGACCGGGTAACTGCCGGGCTAACCGGTGGAACTGAATGCTCTAAATGTCACTATTAAACCGCCAGGAACCCATGGAAAAACAGTGGAGAAGTATTGAAGAATATAAAAACGGCAGGGACCTTTATGAGGAGCGGAGCGGGGAGTCGAAACACAAAAACGCAGTGCTGGATCTGCTCGACAGCAGTGTAGTTGAAGCGCCGGCATCACGACGGAATTTCCTGAAACTTTTTGGCTTCAGTTTTGCCACGGCTGCAGTGGTAAGCAGCTGTGAAAAGCCAGTCCAGAAAGCCATTCCCTATCTGATCAAACCAGAGGAAGTTACACCTGGGAAGGCCAACTATTACGCTTCTACTTTTTTTGATGGCACCGAATACTGTAGCGTGCTGGTCAAGGTGCGGGACGGTCGGCCCATCAAGATTGAAGGGAACCACCAGTCGCCTGTTTCCAGGGGAGGTACAAGTGCCAGGGTACAGGCATCGGTTCTGAATCTGTATGATGATGCCCGGTACAAAGAGCCTAAGTTGAGTGGCAACATCATATCCTGGGAGGAGGTGGATCGTTGGGTAGTCAGCCAGTTGGCCAATGGTGGAAAAACAGTTCTGGTGACACCCACAGTAATTGGACCTGCCTCCAGGGAGGCCATACGAAAATTCGTTTCCCAGAACAAGGGTGTTGAGTGGATCCAGTATGATGAGGTCTCAGCCTCCGGGATCAGAGAGGCTCACCAGGAAATATTTGGAAATGCAGTAATCCCGGGATTCCATTTTGAAAAAGCTGAGTTCATTTTGAGCTTTGATGCCGATTTTCTGGGTACATGGATTGCACCGGTTGAGTTTGCACGTGATTATGCCTCCACCCGTGAGGTGAGCACTGCGCATCCCCGCATGTCAAAGCATATACAGGTAGAGTCTGCGCTCTCTATGACCGGAACCAATGCCGATGAGCGAATTCCAGTCACTCCGCGTGAATCCCTGCTGATGTTGGGTAATATATACAACAACATCGCGGGAGCTACCGGGTTCCCTCATATCTCATCGCCTACCTGTGTAACTGGTATAGAGGGTCTTTGTGCGGAACTTCTGAATCACAAGGGGAAATCCATCGTGGTGAGTGGATCAAACGACCCGGAGGTACAAAAGTTGGTGGCCGGGATCAATTACATGCTGGACAACTATGGCAGCACACTGGACCTTGAACGCACCCTCCAGGTGAAGCAGGGAAATGATCCTGAATTTTCGAGGTTTGTCTCCTCCCTCAACAATGGGGAGGTAGATAACCTTTTCCTGATCAATGTAAATCCGCTTTATAGCCTGGGAGGATTTGAAGCCATCAGGAAAGCTGGATTTTCGGCTTACATCGGCAGTTCCGTGAACGAAACTGCAGAAGCATGTCAGCTGATCTGCCCTGATCACCATTACCTGGAAGCCTGGGGTGATGCCGAACCTGTGAAGGGATCTTACAGCCTTCAGCAACCGTGTATCCATCCTCTGTTCAACAGCAGGGCCTACCAGGACTCGCTCCTGATCTGGAGCAAACAACACCGAAGTTTTGAAGATCTGGTAAAATACTGGTGGGAGAACACCATTGCTCCTCCTGAAGCCAGAGGAGATAAAGAGTGGTGGTCGAAAACCCTCCAGGCGGGTTACTACGACCCTCTCACCTCTGTTACCTCTGTCACCAGTCACCAATCACCAACCACCAATTTCACTCCTCCGGAGGTAATACTTAATCCTCCCGAAACGGACCTTGTGCTAACGCTCTACACCCCGGTCGGGCTCAATGACGGGCGATATGCCAACAATCCATGGCTGCAGGAACTTCCCGATCCGGTCTCCAAAGTTTGCTGGGACAACTACCTTGCAGTATCTCCTGCTGATGCGGCAGAGAATGGATGGGAGGACGAAATGGTGATTAAAATTGACGGAGTGGAAATTCCTCTGATGATTCAGCCCGGACAGGCAAAAGGAACAGTCGCGTTGGCCCTTGGATATGGGAGGACAAAGGCTGGAAAAGTTGGAGACGGCCTTGGAGTGAATGGCTTCCGCTGGGTGGTAAACAGGGGCGGATACCGTGACTATACCAATGACAGGATCACCCTGGAATTGACCGGGCAGAAATATCCACTGGCGCGTACCCAGACACATCACACCATGGAAGGCAGGCCCATCGTAAGAGAGACCTCGCTGAAGGAATTTCAGGAAGACCCTTCGGCTGGCAACCACTTTCATCTGGAGTCGGAGGCACACCATCAGACCCTCTATCCGGAGACCAAATTTGACGGATACCACTGGGGACTCATCGTTGATCAGAACAGGTGTACCGGTTGTAACAACTGCGTTGTGGCCTGTACATCGGAGAACAATGTGGCTACAGTTGGCAAAGAAGAGGTAAAGAATCGGAGGATCATGCACTGGATGCGAATTGACCGCTATTTCAGTAATGACCCGGAGAACCCCAGAGTATTCCATCAACCAGTCATGTGTCAGCATTGCGACAATGCACCCTGTGAAAATGTATGTCCCGTTTCGGCAACCATGCACAGCAACGAAGGATTGAACCAGGTGGCCTACGTAAGGTGCATTGGTACCAAATATTGCATCAACAACTGTCCCTACCGGGTGCGGAGATTCAATTGGTTCCAGTATATAAAAAATGACAAATTCGATTTCAATCAGAACAGTGACCTCTCAAGGCTGGTGCTGAATCCGGATGTGACTGTGAGGGAGCGTGGTGTGGTGGAGAAGTGTACCTTCTGTGTACAGCGTATCCAGGAAAAGAAGCTTGAAGCAAAACTGGAAAACCGGCCACTTCGTGACGGAGAGGTGCAACCAGCCTGTGTGCAGTCTTGTCCCTCGGGTGCCCTTGTATTTGGTAATATGAATGATCCCGAAGCCAGGGTGAGCAAGCTGAAGAAGGAGGAGCGCAATTACCATCTGCTTGAACAGCTTCATACACTTCCCTCTGTGGGATATCTTACAAAGGTGAGGAACAGTGAGCCGGAACCCGGGAATGAGCCTTCCGGAGATGAACAACATGGATAATATTTTAATATATATATATGTACAATACTGATATAAGGGGACCGCTGGTGCTGGGTAACAAATCCCTGGGCCAGATCACAGCGGATATTACCTCGCCGCTCTATGCCCGACCAAAATTCTGGTGGATTGTGGGACTGGGAATCAGTTCCGTAATGATGCTTCTGGGATTCTGGGCCATCTATGTGACCATTTCCACCGGGATAGGTACATGGGGTGTGAACAATACGGTAGGATGGGGATGGGCCATTATCAATTTTGTATGGTGGATAGGGATCGGACACGCCGGTACGGCCTTCTCCATATTCCTGCTGATCCTTCGGCAGGAGTGGCGTTCTTCCATCAACCGGGCTGCTGAGGCAATGACAGTAGTCGCAGTGGGCTGTGCAGCCATCTTTCCTGCCCTTCACATGGGTCGAATCTGGGATGCCTTCTATATTCTCCCCTATCCCAATACACGCGGCCCCCTCTGGGTGAACTACAACTCCCCGCTTTTCTGGGACTTTATCGCAATCTCGGCTTACCTTTTGATCTCAGCATCATTCTGGTATCTGGGCATGATCCCCGATTTTGCCACCATCCGGGACAATGCAAAATCAAAGGTTAAAAAAGCAGCCTATGGATTCTTTGCCATGGGGTGGAGAGGATCGATTGGGGAGTGGAAACGGTATGAAGGATTAAGCTACATCCTTGGGGGAATTGCAGCTGTCCTGGTAGTCTCGGTACACTCCATTGTCTCCACCGATTTTGCTGTCTCGGTGGAACCGGGCTGGCACACGACCCTCTTTCCTCCCTATTTCGTAGTGGGAGCTATCTTTTCAGGGTTTGCCATGGTAATGACCCTCATGATCATTCTGCGTAAGATATATAAACTGGAAGATTATGTAACTGACTCACATCTGGATAAGGTTGCCAAAATTCTGGTCTTCGTCTCCCTGATTATGGGAACGGCTTACCTCACAGAGATCTTTGTAGCCTGGTATTCCGGGAATGAATATGAGATCTTCACCTTCTTTCACAACCGGATTACCGGTGAGTTTACCAAACAGTTCTGGGCCATGTTCGTTTTCAATGCCATTGTACCACAGCTCATGTGGTTTAAGAAGATCAGAAGCAATTTTGTGATCGTATTTGTAATATCCATTCTGATCAATGTGGGAATGTGGTTCGAGCGGTTCAATATTGTAGTTACCTCTCTTTCAAAGAATTACCTGCCTTCTGCATGGGCCAGCTATTCGCCCACTTTTGTGGAAATATCCATATATATTGGAACGCTGGGCATATTTATTTTCGGGGTGCTCCTGTTTTTCAAATATATTCCCATGATCGCCATCAGTGAGGTGAAAGCGGTTAATAAGTACCAAGTGGAAAGTCAAAAGTGAAAAGTCAAAAGTCAAAAGTGGAAAGTTAAAAGGAGATTATAATTATGGATTCACAATATCTAATGGGTGTTTTTGAGGAGGAGGATGCGCTGCTCACCGCCTTTCGGAAGATGAAGGAGGAGCAGATTGAGATCGAAGATATCTTCATGCCCTACCCGGTTCATGAGATACTTGAGAACCATGGCCGCAAGTCAAAGATAACCATAGTAGGGTGGTTTTATGGCTTTTTTGCCACACTGGGTGTGCTGGCTTTTTTGATCTATACCGCAGGGATTGACTGGCCACTGAATTATGGGGGCAAACCCAGCAACGCATTCCCTTCGTTCCTGGTGATCACCATTATTCTAACCATATTCAGCATTACCATCCTGAGCCTTTTCACCTTCTCATGGAGGGCCAATCTGTGGCCCAGCAATACGAAGCCGGTCTTTCATGAGAGGGCTACGGATGATAAGTTTGTGATCCTGGTCAACAAAGAGAAAACCGATGCCGGAAAGGCCACATCGGTGATGAAAGAGACAGGAGCCATAGAAGTTATTGAAAAGTAAAGCGAGCCGCATATGACCATTGAAATAAACAATACCCTATGACCAAAACAGCCATAATTGCCGCAATTGTCCTGATGGCCATTGTCTCATGCGATCGGACCCGCTCCAGCACAGGTTGGGATTATATGCCGGATATGTATTACTCCAATGCCTATGAGTCCTACACCTCCAATCCCTATTTCGAGGATAACCTCACCATGAGAATCCCGGTGGAGGGTACTATCCCCAGGGAGATGATACCCTTTGTGTGGGAAAAAACCGATGAAGATAGGATTGCGGCCGGAGAAGCACTGGTCAATCCCTGGGAAGCTACTGAAGAGAACCTGGAAAGAGGAGAAGAAGCATATGACATTTTTTGTATAAGCTGTCACGGTCCCTCCGGGGATGGTCAGGGACACCTTTATACCAGTGGTCGTTATCCCTATCCACCGGCCAGCCTTCTCGAGGAGCATGTGAAGGCGCTCAGGGATGGAGAGATCTATCACTCCATTACAGTGGGGTATGGGATCATGGGAGCCCACGGAGGCATGATCCGACCGGAGGAGCGGTGGAAGATCATTCTGCATATTCGCACAAACCTTCAAAACCAGATGCCCTAATCAATTGATCATGGAAGAGAAAATCAAGTTATCCCGCAATTACGTTATAGGAACCCTGATCATGGTTGCAGTGGGCCTGGCCGCCCTGATCATCACGTTTTTATCAGATCCCCAACGTGGGTGGGCTAATTTCCTGTTGAACAATGTATATTTTGTCTCCCTGGCGGCTGGAGCACTGCTTTTTCTCTCCATTCAGAGAGTCACCCACTCGGGCTGGTCTGCCGGATTCCTCAGGATACCCGAAGCCATGGCTGGATTTCTGCCAGTGGCTGCAGTGCTGTTCCTGATAATGATCCTGGGAGCCCACTCCCTTTATCACTGGTCCGATACCGAAGCGGCGGCTCATGATCCGTTGTTGGCTCATAAAATCCCATTCCTGAACCTTCCTTTCTGGGTCATCAGGATGGTGGCATATTTTGCCCTGTGGATCCTGATGTTTGTTCTGATTCGTCGACTCTCTCTGAAAGAGGATGCTGTAGGGGGATTGGAGCCTTTTAAGAAGCTGGAACATTATGCCAAGATCTTTATTTTCATCGTGATCATTACCTTCTCATTTGCTATGATCGATTGGGTCATGTCCATCGATGTCCATTGGTACAGTACCATTTTTGCAATTAAAAACTTTGTTGCTGCCTTTCACCATGCTGCCATTGTGATCACCTTTGTGGTTTTGCTCCTGAATCAGCGGGGTCATTTCCCCTTTCTCAACAAAAGCCACCTGGGTGATTTCTCCCGTTACATCTTTATGCTCTGCATCATCTGGGGGTACTTCTGGTTTGTGGAGTTCATGCTCATCTGGTATGCCAACATTCCCGAAGAGACTTCCTATTTCCTTCCCCGGATCAGGGGTGAAGGCTGGAGCTTCTTTTTCTTCGCCAATGTTGCAATAAACTGGTTCTTGCCCTTTGTATTGTTGATGCCCAAGGCGACAGCACGTAATAGACTGGTGTTGAAAATTGTCATTCCGTTTCTGATCATCGGGCAATTTATCGATCTCTACCTTCAGATCTTTCCGGGCACTGTGGGCCAACAGGTACTGGGTTTCCCTGAGATTGGATCTTTCGTGGGTTTTGCCGGTTTGTTTATGCTGGTCACAGGATACGCGCTCAGCCGGGCCAACCTCTACCCGGGCAATCATCCATACCTGGAGGAGTGCAAACATCATCATACCTGATTTCTGTTAACTTTGGGCATGAATTCATTGTATGAAGATATACCGCAGATTTCATTTCCTGAGTATTGACATTGTCCTGGGTGCATTGGCATCCTCCAGCCTGGCAGCCCGCATGTTTAAGTCCAATCCCGGATGGGCCTGGTGGGTGACCCTGGCATTAACTGTATGGCTGCTTTATATGGCCGATCATCTGTTGGATGCCTGGAAGCAACGGAAAACCAGCAAGCGGGAGTTGCACCGGTATATTTTCGGAAACCGCAAGATTCTGCTATGGTCCATGGGAGTGATTGGTATTGTTGACCTGCTGCTGATCTTTAATTTTCTTGACAACGTCCTGTTGAAAAATGCACTGGTCCTGGCAGGACTTGTGTTGCTCTTTTACGCCATGCGGCACCTGTTCAGGAGAAACAGGGTATTCTTTATTCCCGGTGAAATCTTTGTGCTGTTGCTCTATATGGCCGGAACCTGGTTGGGACCCATGGTTTCACGGGGAGGGGAGTTTCAGACCCCGGATGCACTCATTGCGATCATGTTTGCAGGTGTCCTGCTGATGAATCTGGGGGTCATTTCGCTGTATGATATCAAGCTCGATTCCAGGTTGGGGATCGCATCACTGGCACACACCCTGGGCCAGAAATCCACCAAAAACCTTTTACTGACCACCGGAATGGTGATCTACCTCCTGTTGGTTTTACAGTTCCTTGTCTTTGGATTGGATCGGTATTCCCAGTTCGCACTGATCCTTACGGGAATGGCCACCATCCTGCTTTTGATTCTTCTCCTGCCTTCATTCTTCAGAAAGGATGAATACTACAGGTGGACTGCCGATGCAGTCCTCTACATGGGATTCCTATCCCTTTTGATTAACCTTTAATCTTCCACCACATAGCCGGTTTCGGTGATCTTTCCTTCAATATCTTCGACGGAAGTCAGATTCTTATCATACTTTACTTTGGTCCATCCCTCCTCGTGCGATGATTCCACGGATGCGATTCCCTCCAGGGACTCCACGCCGCCATTGATGGCGTTCTCACATCCATCACAGGTCATTCCATCCACATTCAGTACCACTTCTACCCATTCAGCTGCCATAGCCGGTGTTTCAGTAGCGGCATCTTCACTGCTTTTTGTTTGGTTGTTGCAGGCCAGCATAAATGCTCCTGCTAACAAAACGATCAATAGTTTTTTCATATCATTCTCTTTTAAAGGAAATGGATTACTCGAAGCATTTTATGATTCTCGTGAGCCCTAAAGTAAGGGGTACCCGTGACTTTAGCAAACTTAAGCTATATAATTCTGTCCGCAATCAATACCAGGATAATGACCAGGTAAAACAAATTTACAGTAATAAACGCCTGTTTCCAATGGTTCATCAACTCACCCCTGTAGGTGAGCCGGAACATCCTGTATAGAAAAAGGATGGCAGCAACAATCAGCACCATGGAAATTACCCGGTTTTGAATAATGGGTGTAACCGGCAACATCATCACGATCGTCCCGGTGGCAGCGATCCAGATAAAACTGAGGTTCCGGATTTGCAGAGGGTCAAACAGGCTGGTGATGACCGGCATCCCGGCCTCATGGAACTCATTTCCGATTTTCAGCAGCAACAGCCAGTAGTGTGGCATCTGGCCTACAAATAGCAGGAAACCTACCGTGATGATCTGCATATCCAATGGATCTCCACCGGCGGCTGTCCATCCAATCAAAGGGGGCAGGGCACCAATAAGAGCCCCGGGCAATACCGCAAAAGCGGTGACCCTTTTCAGCGGAGTATAGACCAGGTTGTACCAGAGCAATGTAAAGATCCCGATCCCTGCAGCAAGTGAAAATCCGGTAAGCATCAACAGGGCCGTACCACCCATTGCACAAAGTATTGAAAAGAGGATGGCCCGTTGCAGGGAGACGGACCCTGAAGGGATGGGCCTTCCAGCCGTTCTTTTCATTAAGGCATCGGTGTGGCGCTCCTGGATCTGATTGAGGGCACTGGACCCCATGGAAAGCAGAAAAATTCCGAAAATGGTATAAGCTGCATCCATGTCCAGGACCGGTGTGTAGAGAAAATACCCGAGAAACCCTGTAAGGGCCACCGGGATGGAGATGGTAAACTTGCCCAATTTCAACAAGGCAGAGAAATATGCTTTAAAGGATATTTTACTCATTCAATTCCTTCAGATACTCGATAATCAACTTCACTTCATCCTCACTTACCATTCCTTCATAGGAGAGCATCATGCCCTGGTTAAATCCTTCAGCCACATCGGCATTGGGATCAAAGATGGAGCGCTTCACATACGCTTCATCAAACATCAGTTCCCGTTCTTCCCGGTCGGTTACAACCGTACGGGTGTTTCCCCATCCCCCCAGGAAGGAGGGCCCAACCAGTTTGCTCCCATCCATGGAGTGACAGGCAATGCAACCGTTACGCTGAAGCACTTCCAACCCCTGGTCAGCCAGTGATGTTTCACTGTCCAACACAGGTGCCTGCGTAGTGGTATCGGTAATCCATGCGTCAAACTCCTCTTTGGACATCACCCTTACTCCTGAATACATGTAGGAGTGTTCCAATCCGCAATACTCTGTGCAGAAGAGATTAAACTCCCCTTCTGTTCCGGGGATGAACCACATCACCTTCTCCTGACCCGGAACCATGTCTTCCTTTACCCTGAATGCGGGGATATATAAGCTGTGCAGCACATCAAGCGCCACCAGGTCCAGGATGACCGGTTCATTAATGGGAACATAAAGGCTGTCGGTGATTTTTCCGTTCTCATATTCGAACTGGAAATCCCACATCCTGGCAATGGCCTTTACATGCATCGCCTCCTCAGGTGGATTCATCATCGGTTTCCAGCCCATCCATCCAAAATAGAACATTACCAGTACAAGTACCAGTGGAATGGTGGTCCATATTATCTCAAGCTTTGTACTTCCCTCATTCTGGATGGCCTTCGGATGCCTGTCTTTTCGGTACTTGTAAATAAACAGAATCATCAGGACCGTGAGGCCAATGAGAAATATGATCGAAATCCCCAGAATGACCATAAAGGCCAGGTCGACACCTGCGACAAAATTGGAAGCTTGTTGTGGATCAGCGGTATACATGGAGAAATTAGTTTATCTGAACATATAATCCAGGAAGGTTATGATAATGAGCGAGGCCAGCACAAGAATGATCAGGACAGCCATGATCTTAAAGATCTTCTGATCGAATTTCAAGTGCATGAATATAGCCAATACAAAAGCCGATTTTGTGCAGGCTAATAGCAAAGCAACAGCTGTAGACCATTTGGTCAGTTCGATCTGGGTTACCGCCACCGATATGCCGGTTAATACCAGTAATAGAATAAGGATGAGGCCGTAAGTGCGGTAAGGGACAATATGATGGGTTGTATCTGACATTTGCAGGATTTTAAGTAATCAGGTAAAAAAGCGGGAACAGAAAGATCCAGATAAGATCCACCAGGTGCCAGTAAAGTCCCCCATTCTCAAGCAACTGAAAGTTATCAAATGTGAGTTTATCCTTCCAGACAAACACAAATATAAAACCCAGGATCACCATCCCCACGATGATGTGGACTGCATGAAGCCCGGTCATAAAGAAGTAGAGTCCGAAAAACAGGGTATCTCCCTGGCCCAGGTCATGAAGGAGTTGGGAGCCGGGGTATAAGCCGTGACTGATCTTACCGCTCCATTCGAAATACTTGTTGATAAGGAACACCAGGGCAAGCACCATGGTAATACCTATAAGGATAAGGGTGGTTTTCTTATCCTTTTTCTGAATGGCAGTAGTGGACATGGCAATGGTCATACTGCTGACCAGCAGGATCACCGTATTGATGGTCCCCATGACTACATCCAGTTCCTGTGCGGCAAGATGGAAAGCTTCCTGGTGCATATATCGATACACAGAATAGGTGATGAAGAGTCCCCCGAAAAGCAGAAGCTCCGTAAAGATAAAGAGCCACATGCCCAATTTGGAAGCTTCATCATCCCTGTGCTCGTCCGGGCTTGCAATTGAAGTTGACATAGGAAACAGGTTTAGTCAAATTTATAGGTTGCTTTATCGATCACCGGAATTTTATCAAAATTTTCCAGGGGTGGAGGTGAGGGGATCTTCCATTCAAGGTTAGTCCCTCCCCATGGATTTTGATCTGCTTTTTCTCCATGGCGTGCCGATTTGATCAGATTCACTAAAATAATCAGGAATCCCGAAACCATGACCAGGGCACCCAGGGTCGAGATGATATTCGGGCCATGAAACTCATCCAAATAGTCGTAATACCTTCTGGGCATCCCTTTCATCCCCAGGTAGAACATAGGTCCGTACAAGGTTATAAATCCAATGAAGAAGGTGATCCACCCGGTTTTGGCCCAACTCTTGTCATACATGCGGCCAAAGACTTTTGGAAACCAATAGTGGATGGCGCCGAAAAAGGCAAAACCTGTCCCGCCAAATACAATGAAATGGAAATGCGCAACCACAAAGGCGGTGTCGTGCAGATGAACATCAGTGGCCAGAGCACCCAGCACCAGACCGGTGAGCCCCCCTACCAAAAATACAAAGATGAATGAGGCAGCCCAGAGAAACGGAATTTCCGTACTGATGGATCCCTGGTGCATGGTGGAGATCCAGTTAAATACTTTGATGGCACTGGGAACGGCCACAAGAAATGTAAGGATGGAGAATGTGTAAAGCGCAGTTCCGCTCATTCCCGAAGTGAACATGTGATGCCCCCACACAAAATATCCAACAAAAGCAATTGCCAGGGTTGAAAGTACAATAGCTTTGTACCCGAAGATTGTCTTCTTAGTAAATGTGGGTATGATTTCGGAGATGGCCCCCATGGCCGGAAGGATCATGATATAAACGGCAGGATGGGAATAGATCCAGAAGAGGTGCTGATACAACAGCGGGTCACCGCCTTTGGCCGGATCAAAGAAGCCAATACCCAGAATCCGTTCTCCGGCTACCATCAGCAGGGTAATGCCCACAATTGGTGTTGCCAGTAGCTGGATCCAGCCTGTTGCGTACAACGTCCACGGGAACAGGGGCATCTTAAACCAGGTCATCCCCGGGGCCCTCATACGGTGGATGGTCACAATAAAATTCAATCCCGTAAGGATGGAGGAAAATCCAAGCACAAAAGCCCCCAGTGCAGCAGGCAACATGTTGGTCCCGGTTTTGAAACTGTAAGGTGCATAGAAGGTCCATCCTGTGTCGGGCGGTCCGTTACCAAACAGAGAAATGATCACCAATACTCCTCCAAAGAGATAGATGTACCACGAAAAGAGGTTTAATTTTGGAAAGGCCACATCTTTGGCACCGATCTGTATGGGCAGCATAAAATTGCCAAAAACCGCCGGGAGTCCGGGAATCACAACCAGGAAGATCATAATCACGCCATGTACTGTAAATGTGGCATTGTATGACTGTGCTCCCATAACCGTTTGCCCCGGAGAAATTAGTTCAAGTTTCATAAGTACCCCAAGCACTACTGCGACGCAGAACCAGCCCATAATGGAATAGAGATAGAGCAGGCCAATCCGTTTATGATCGGTGGAAAAAATCCACTTACGGATCCCTTTTCTTCCTCCATCTTCCTCTAAGTAGGACTTATATCTGTTGTATTCAGAACTGTTTGATGACATATGCTATGAAGTTTTTCTTTTTCTGACAAAAATAAGTACCAGGAACAGGAGCAATCCAAGAAAGAGGATCAGTGTCCCGGCCACTTTGGTGATGTTCAATACATATTGTTGACCCGCCGGGTCGAATGAATAGCAATATTGAAGCAAACGGTTCACGGTGGGTCCGGATTTACCCTCTGTAGCATCAAGAATGGACATTTTCATTTCGAAAGGCAGGAAATAGATGCCATTCATATACCGGGTAATTTTTCCTTCAGGATCAACAATGACCAGTGTGGCAGCATGAATAAAGTCATTCCCGGTGGGTTTGAAACGAAATCCTGTGGATTCGGTGAGTGCTTTAACGTTGGCACTGTCGGTGGTAAAGAAACGCCAACCCTCCTGGGCCTCTTCCTTCTTCTCCATCAGATTCAGGTAGTTCTTCTTCTTTTGTATGGCTAGCACTGTCCCTTCCCGGTGATCAAAACTGATGGTCAGGGCCTGATAATCTTTCCCGAGTTCAAGGTCGGTTGCATCGATTACATCGGAGAGGCCGTCCATGAGTGGGGAACAGATACCCGGACAACGGAAATAGACGAAATTGAGGATGGTGGGCTTGTCAATAATGTTGCCAATGATGACTGTATCGCCATGCTCATCAACCAGCATGGCATCCATGGGGATGAACTGGTCAAGCTTCTCAATGATTCCAACTTCAACATCGGGATCAGTTTGTGCCGGGGCGGCGAGAAAGGTCAGCAAAAGAAGCAGTGCGATTAAGGATTGTTTCATTCTTTGTATATTGGGTTCTAGGTCATTAATCGGATTTCCGGGATGGATCAGGTATATTAACAAATATCCGTCTTTTTTGATTAGTAATTAATTAGCCAAGCAAAAAAATAGCGTCTATTTAGAAACGATCTAAATAAATATGATAGGAAAGTGTTATTTTTAGGTGCTTATTTTGATTGATGATTTTACCGCCCTATGATCAAAAAGGTATTCAGGTTTTATTACGAGGGATTCAGGAACATGACCTGGGGCAGGAAGTTGTGGGGGATCATCCTGATCAAGCTGTTTATCATGTTTGCCATTCTCAGGCTTCTCTTTTTCCCAGATATTCTGAAAAAGCAATTTAGCAGTGATGAGGAGCGAAGCAACCACGTTCTAGAACAATTAACCAATCCGTAACACCATGCTTGATTCAATTGACATGTCACTTGTTGACTGGTCGAGAGGGCAGTTTGCCCTTACAGCTATGTTTCACTGGATCTTTGTACCCCTAACCCTTGGATTATCTTTTATAGTGGCCTTTATGCATACCATGTATGTGCGGACAGGTGAGGAGGAGTGGAAACGTATCACGAAATTCTGGATGAAACTATTTGGGATCAATTTTGCCATAGGGGTCTCCACCGGTATTATCCTGGAGTTTGAGTTTGGAACCAACTGGTCCAACTACTCATGGTTTGTAGGAGATATTTTTGGCGCTCCACTGGCCGTGGAAGGAATCCTGGCCTTTTTCCTGGAATCCACCTTTGTGGCCATCATGTTCTTCGGATGGAACAAGGTAAGTAAGCGGTTTCACCTAACTGCATCCTGGCTCACCGCTTTCGGTGCCAACCTCTCTGCTGTCTGGATTTTGGTAGCCAATGCATGGATGCAGAAGCCGGTGGGTACTGCTTTCAATCCCGATACAGCCCGAAACGAAATGACCAACTTCTGGGATATCCTCTTTTCAGATGTGGCAGTCAATAAATTCCTGCATACGGTTACCTCCAGTTTCCTGCTGGCTTCCATCTTTGTAATCGGAGTAAGCGCCTGGTTCCTGCTGAGGAAACGGGAAGTGCTTTTTGCAAAAAGGAGTACTATTGTGGCTTCGGTTTTCGGGGTGATTGCAGGATTTGCCACCATATTCACGGGTGATACCTCGGCACGGATCGTTGCCAGGGAGCAGCCCATGAAATTTGCGGCCATGGAAGCACTTTATGAGGGACAGACCCATGCTCCGCTTGTGGCCATTGGTGCCATGAGAACAGATACGACCGGGATCCCCAATCCGCGACAGGACTTCATTTTTAAATTTGAGATCCCCAATGCACTCTCCTACATGGTATTCCTTACTCCCAGCGGTTTTGTTCCCGGGATTACTGATATGATGTATGGCAATGAGAAACAGGGAATTATCTCTTACCAGGAGCGGATTAAACGGGGCGCAGTGGCCATTCAGACGCTGAAGGAGTTAAAAAGGGCTGGAGAAAGGGGGGATGACGCCACATACGCAGCCATGCGTAAGAAATTCGATGATCCCGAGTGGCTGGAAGAGTATTTCCAATATTTTGGATATGGCTATTATAAAGGCCGTGAATTAAAGGAGCTGATCCCCAATGTGAAACTGAACTTTTACTCATTCCATATCATGGTGATCCTTGGAACACATTTTTTGATCCTCTCTATGATCGTGCTCTGGCTGAGTATAAAGAACCGTTGGGGAAACCACAAGTGGCTCCTGTGGGTGGCCCTGATTACCCTTCCCATGCCCTGGATTGCCAGTCAGGCCGGCTGGCTGGTGGCCGAATTGGGCCGGCAACCCTGGGTGGTGTATGAACTAATGCCAACCATATCGGCCGTTACACGTCTGAAGCCCGGAGCGGTTCAGCTTACTTTCTGGATTTTCCTGGCCACATTCACGGTGCTGTTCATCGCAGAGATTAAGATACTGGTTACACAAATCAAAAAAGGAGCTGGAGGAAAATAGTCATGTTCGGAAACCTGTCACATTTAGAGTTACAGCAGTACTGGTTTGTCATCGTATCCCTGCTGGGTTCCATACTGGTGTTCCTGTTCTTTGTTCAGGGGGGGCAAACCTTCATATTCCGGATCGGGAAATCCGATTCGGAGAGAACCATTATCGTGAATGCCCTGGGAAGGAAATGGGAATTCACATTTACCACCCTGGTTACATTTGGAGGGGCGTTTTTTGCCTCCTTCCCGCTTTTCTATGCCACCAGCTTTGGCGGTGCCTACTGGGTCTGGATGGCCATTCTTTTTGCTTTTGTAATCCAGGCGGTATCTTATGAGTTCAGGACCAAGGCAAGCAACTTCCTGGGAAAGAGGACCTACGAGTGGTTTCTCTTTATCAATGGATTGCTGGGGACCATTTTGGTGGGAGTAGCAGTGGCCACTTTTTTCTCGGGTTCGCAATTTTCGCTCAACGAGATGAACAGTGTTTCCTGGGCCACAGGAGCACGTGGACTGGAGGCTGCTCTGAGTATTTTTAACCTGTCGCTGGGATTCACCGTTTTCTTCCTGGCCAGGGTATTGGGACTCCTCTACTTCATGAATACCATTGACAACGAAAATATCATCACCCGCACAAAAAAGCAGCTGCTTTACAATGCGGTCCCTTTCGTTCTCTTCTTCCTCATCTTTGCTGTGTGGCTCATGCTGAGGGATGGTTTTGCAGTCAATCCCGAGAGCGGCGAAATCTTTATGGAACCTTTCAAATACCTGCATAACCTGCTGGCCATGCCGCCGGTGCTGGTGATGTTCCTGCTGGGCGTGTTAGCTGTCCTGGGAGGAATCGCCCTTTCGTTACTGAAGGATACCAGCAATGGCATATGGTTTACGGGTCCGGGTACCATTCTGGTGGTGTTTTCACTTTTCATGCTTGCCGGATTCAACAACACCGCATTTTACCCCTCGGTCTATGACCTGCAGAGTTCACTGACCATTCAGAATGCCTCCTCCAGTCACTATACATTGGTGGCCATGAGCTGGGTTTCCCTCTTTGTCCCCTTTGTGATTGCTTACATCATTTTTGCCTGGAGGGCACTCAATAAGACAAAGATTAATGAGAAGGAGATGCGGGAAGAACACCATGTTTATTAATTAACTAATACAGCCGACCATGTATGTAGGAGCTATTATTGGGTATCTTTCCTGGCCATTTATGATCCTGGTCAGTTACCTTTCTGTTCGCTGGGCAGTGAAATATTTTGAAAAGCGGGCTGCCGCAGAGAGCAGTGCAGAGGAGTAAGGCAACAGATCAATGTCTGAAATAACCTAAAGAAATGAAAAAACATCTCCCCAATCTGCTAACCCTGCTGAACCTGGCTTGCGGTACCGTTGCTATTGTCTTCACCATTGAAGGTCAATGGCAGTGGGCTGTATACCTTATACTGGCAGCTTCTCTGTTTGATTTTCTGGATGGATTTACGGCTCGAATGCTGAAAGCTGTTAGCGAAACCGGTAAGCAACTCGATTCACTGGCTGATATGGTCGCCTTCGGTGTTGTGCCCGGGGTATTCATCTATACAATTTTCAAGACCCTCTTCCTGAATCAGGTTGAAGGCAGCATTGCGATCCATCAAACCCTTCAATGGATCATGCTTGGCTCGGTCCTGATGGTACCAGCTTTCTCGGCCATCCGTCTGGCAAGGTACAATGTGACGGAAGCTGAAGGTCCCTTTTTTCATGGACTGCCTACCCCGGCCCATGCGCTTTTCTGGACCGGTCTATTCTGGCAGTTTATGCGGGACGGACTGCTATTCGGAACAGCGCTGAACATCTTCTTTTTGTGGGCCATCATGCTCATTATGGCATTCCATATGATTCTGCCGCTCCCCATGTACTCCCTTAAATTTGAACATTTCCGGATCAGGGGGAACCTGATCCGTTACCTGCTTATTGCTGTTTCGGCTCTGATCCTCCTATTTACAGGAATATCGGGATTGTCACTTGTTGTTTTAACCTATATTTTGCTTTCCCTGCTGAACCTTTTGCTTATGATGCGGGTTTCCAGATAGAGGAGCATTGCTCAGAACCTATAATTTAATACGTAGATGACTTTCGAGGACAAAACTTTTGCCGAGAGGCTGGGCGAATTCAATTCGGGGTATTGCAAGGAGGTACCCTCCATGGTTCAGACCCATGAATTTGTGGACAACCTGATCCATACCCTCTTTCCCATCAAGCGAAACTGTGTGGTGGATACGGGTGAGATCGCCATTGAGATAGACAGGTGTGCCATCAAACTAAAGGAGTTGCTATACTCCATCCGAAAATCCCTTAAACTCTCTCCCGAAAAGGTGGTGGAATCTTTTTTTGAACGAGTGCCGGAGGCCTTTGAGCAACTGGTGCTGGATGCAGAGGCTATCACCAGGTACGACCCGGCCTCCAGCTGCGTGGAGGAGATCATCCTGTGCTATCCTGGATTCTATTGCATATCGGTATACCGCATGGCCCATATTCTTTATGACCTGGAAGTACCTGTACTACCACGGGTCATGACCGAATATGCCCATCAAAAAACAGGAATTGATATCCATCCCGGGGCAAAAATAGCAACCCCTTTCTTTATCGACCATGGAACCGGGATTGTAATTGGTGAGACCGCCGAAATCGGCAAGCATGTGAGGCTATTCCAGGGAGTAACACTGGGTGCATTAACCGTGGAGAAGTCCATGGCCCACACCAAGCGGCATCCCACCATCGAGGACCATGTAGTCATCTATGCAGGGAGCACAATCCTGGGAGGCAATACAGTGATCGGTCACCATACTGTGGTGGGTGGCAACACCTGGATCACTGAAAGCATCATACCCTATTCCGTGGTTTACAGGAACCACAGGGTGGTAGTGAAAGATAGTAAGGATTTTAAGACGCCGATTGATTTTGTTATCTAAACACAACTAACCTGAACGAAGGGAGCATATTAACACCAGTAGCAGTATGAAATACGAGAATATATTACAGAGCATAGGAAACACTCCACATCTGAAATTGAACAAACTGTTTCCCGGAGCAGAGAATGTGTGGGTGAAGCTGGAAAGGAACAACCCTGGCGGGAGCATCAAGGACCGGGTCGCCCATGCCATGGTGAGGGATGCTGAAGAGGTGGGACTTCTAAAGCCAGGATCAACCATCATCGAGCCCACATCGGGGAACACCGGGATCGGATTGGCCATGGTGGCTGCAGTGAAGGGGTACAGGGTCATCCTTGTTATGCCGGAATCCATGTCGGTGGAAAGAAGGAACATCCTGAAGGCATACGGTGCGGAGATTGTACTAACACCCAGAGAGCAAGGTATGAAGGGCTCCATGCAGAGGGCTGAAGAACTGTCTGTTGAGTTAGAAAACAGCTGGATCCCTTCACAGTTTGACAATCCTTCCAATCCTTCCATTCATGAGGTCACTACAGCTCAGGAGATTCTGGATGATTTCCCAGGCGGAGTTGATTATCTGGTAACCGGAGTTGGTACCGGGGGACACATTTCCGGGGTGGCAAGAATCCTGAAACAGAAGATGCCTGGAATTCAGGTATTCGCAGTGGAGCCTGCCGACTCTCCGGTGATTGGAGGAGGAGAGCCGGGTCCGCACGGGATCATGGGCATCGGTGCCGGATTTATCCCGGGCAACCTTGACCCGGCCCTGCTGGATGGCCTGTTTCCCATCGAGAAAACCGAAGCCTATGACTTTACCAGGAGGGCGGCAAAAGAGGAGGGACTGTTCGTTGGGATCTCTTCCGGGGCCTCACTTGCAGCGGTGGCACAGTTGCTTGAACGCGTGGAATTGAGTTCCACCATTCTCACATTTAATTACGATACAGGAGAAAGATATCTATCAGTGAATGATCTCTTTTAAGAGTATTTATTATTTTTGAACGGAATTCTTAATACCCGCTCGCTTATGCTAACTCCACTAAAGATAGCCGTAGACTTTGACGGTACCATTGTAGAACATAGGTATCCTGAGATAGGAAAAGAGATACTTTTCGCTTTTGACACCTTGAAAGCGCTTCAGAAACAGAAGCACCAGCTTATTCTGTGGACCTACCGTTCTGGAAAAGAACTGGATGAAGCTGTGGAGTATTGTCAACAGAATGGCATTGAATTCTATGCGATCAACAACAGCTATCCCGAGGAGGAGTTTGATGAGGACTATTCGAGCAGGAAAATTGAGGCCGATATATTTATCGATGACAGGAACATTGGCGGGTTACCCAGTTGGGGGGAGATATACCAGATGATCAATCCACAGGAAAATCCCAATCTGGAGGATGAACTGAAATCCATATCAGGGAAGAAACGTTCACTGTTTAAGAAAAAGTCAGGGAGATAAACCGCTACCCATGAGGAAGATATCCAACCTGTTCTCCATCCTTCTGCTTCTGGTTATTGCGCTCTCCTGTGGTCCGAAAAATGGAGTCACTGAAAGAAGGAGTGCACAAACGCCTCAACCTTCCAAAATCTCTCGTCTGACCAAACCAGGCAAGCCGTTGACCATCCCCCTGGGAGAGGAGATTGATATTCAGCTCTCTACCCCCGACACTGTTTCCATCGATTCGGTACAGCTTTTTCTGGGGGGTGAACTAAAGCAAGTCTTTTCGGGAGAACCAGGAGAAGTAATCAACGGAAAACTTAAATTCAGCGTTCCAACAGGTGGTGAAAGAACCGGAAAAACAGGGCTACGTTTGAGGGTGTTTTATCCTGGTGGCAAAAGTGAAAACCATAGTCAGCAAATTACCTTTCTCTCCGACCTTGTTCCGGTCAATTACACCTACAGGGTGGTGAATGAATATGCACATGACCCGGAAGCCTATACCCAGGGTCTGCAATATGATGATGGATGGCTCTATGAGGGTACCGGCGTTGAAGGATCTTCCTCCCTTAGAAAGGTGAACATTGAAACGGGGGAAGTGGTTAAAATCCGCAACCTGGATCAATCCCTTTTCGGTGAGGGCATTACAGTTTTTGGGGAACGTATCTACCAGGTTACCTACAAGTCACAGGTGGGATTTATCTATGACAAATCCACTTTCGAGGTAATTCAGAAGGTATATTATCAGAAC
Source organism: Bacteroidota bacterium (assembly GCA_039714655.1). GTDB lineage: Bacteria > Bacteroidota > Bacteroidia > Bacteroidales. The sequence goes on along the minus strand of JBDLIX010000029.1, from coordinate 14,956 downwards.
CGCGAAGGGTGGGGACTCACCCACAACGGGGAGGAGTTGATCATGAGTGACGGGACCCACATTATCTATTTTCTGGATCCGGAAATGTTTACCGTCAACCGCCAGATTGAGGTTTATCACAATAAGGGCCTGGCTCAGAGTCTGAATGAGTTGGAGTACATTAATGGTAAGATCTGGGCAAATCGCTACTATACCGATGAGATTGTGATCATCGATCCGGAAACCGGGAAGGTTGAAGGGCGTATCAACCTGAAGGGGATCCTCAAAACATCCCATAGAAAACCAACCACGGATGTATTGAATGGCATCGCATGGGACAGTGACGGGGAGAGGATTTTTGTTACAGGCAAACGCTGGCCCAAGCTGTTTGAGATTAAAACTGATGCACTTTAGAGACAGGGAGGAGCCCCCCTGTTAAGCCGATAACTCACCCGAAATCACCCGTACACTGCGGGGAATGATCTTAAAACTCATGGGACCGTGTCCAAGGGTCTCTCCATCGGTTTCTACCTGCAAACGCGTGGATCCATCGATCTGAACCGACTTAGCCATATAAGTTTCCACCTTTGAGTGTGTGACTATGCTGCCATTGTAGAGCCGCTTGACATTGGCCAGTACATTAAGTTTACCAATCTTCTTAATAAGGGTAATGCTATAAAGACCATCATCGGCAATGGCATGCGGGACCTGGATCATACCACCTCCATTGTATTTTCCAATACCCACATTCAGGGAGAAGATATTGCGATCATAGGTGGTTCCATCTATTTCGATGGCTGCTTTTTGGGCCTTGTATCTGATCAGGCTGTAGAAGATATTATAGAAATAGAGAAACGGGCCACTCTTTCCCTTCTCTTTCATGTGGTTGGATCGCTCCACCACCCGGGCTCCAAATCCCAGACCCGCAATATTAATAAAATAGCGTTTCCACTCCTTATCATTCTTCCGGTAACTTACCAGACCTGCATCCTGGATGAACGTTTTCTGTTGTTTGATGGTCTGCACGGCACCTTCATAATCAGCAGGAATATTAAACATCCGGGCCCAGTCATTCCCTGTTCCAACCGAGATCATGCCTAGCATCACTTCAGTAGTACGGATATGTCCCTGGGAAAACACTCCATTAATGACTTCGTTCATGGTGCCGTCACCTCCCACCACGATGATTTTAGAAAATCCCTCCTTGATCTTGTTCCTGGCAATGATGGATGCGTGTAACCTGCGATTAGTGAAATGGGGCTCAAAAGGGATCCCGTTTTTCTTCAGGATTTCACTGATCAACGGCCAGTCTCTCTCAGTCTTTCCACCACCTGCAGCCCTGTTTACAATGGCAATCCAATTGGAATTATTCATATTGATCACGATGTTACGCTCCAAAGATAAGGTTTTTCTATCTGTTGTTGATGTTTATCCTATCTTTGACCCATTGGAAACAAAAGCCTTATGAAGTTATCATTGTAAAATGTTGATAAGGTGTTTATAAATGAAAAATCATTGTTTACAATAACGAAATGGGTAAAAATAGTGCGCTATCCTAAAATAGTAAATTTGAAGCCCGTTTTAAATATCCAACAACAATAAACCGTATGGCCGATGGCTAAAGTAATTGCAATTGCGAATCAGAAGGGGGGCGTAGGGAAAACCACCACGGCAATCAACCTGGGTGCAAGCCTGGCTGTACTCGAAAAGAGGGTATTGATAATTGATGCAGATCCACAGGCCAATGCCACTTCCGGATCCGGATTTGACACAAAAAAGGTAAAGACCAGCATATATGAGTGTCTGATTGAGGATGCCGATCCCGGAAAAATCATTCTCAACAGTGAGATCAATCACCTGGATCTGATCCCTTCCCATATTGATCTGGTGGGTGCGGAAATTGAGATGCTGAACATGAATGAGCGGGAGTTTATGTTGAAAAACGTCATCGGACAGGTGAAGGGGGATTATGATTATGTCCTGATCGATTGTTCCCCCTCTCTCGGGTTGATTACAGTAAATGCACTCACGGCTGCCGATTCGGTGATTCTACCTGTTCAGTGCGAGTATTTTGCACTGGAAGGATTGGGAAAATTACTCAACACAATCAACATTATTCAGCGGGGCCTGAATCCCGAACTGGAGATTGAAGGATTTCTGCTTACCATGTATGATGCCCGGTTGAGGCTTTCCAATCAGGTGGTGGATGAAGTGCGGAAACATTTTCAGCAGATGGTGTTTGAAACCATCATCCAGCGCAATATCAAACTTAGTGAGGCACCCAGTTTTGGGAAACCGGCGGTACTTTACGATGCAGAATCGAGAGGAGCTGTAAGTTACCTGAACCTGGCCAGGGAGATCCTTCAGAAAAATGAGGAGACCCTGCTCAAGCAGGAAGAAAAAGTAATGGATTAACTATACATCTGAATGGCAAAAAAGAATGCATTGGGAAGAGGATTGGGAGCATTGATCGATGTTTCGGACGATCAACAGGAGAGGCAACTGCTTCATTCACCGTCAGCAGTCAGTGAGATTCCTGTAAAGAATATTTCTGCGAATCCGTTCCAGCCGCGTACCTCTTTTGATGAAGAGGCACTCAATGAGCTGGTGATCTCTGTTGAGGAGCATGGGATCATACAACCCATCACCGTTCGCAGGGCTGCTGACAACAGTTACCAGCTTATCACCGGAGAACGGCGCCTGAGGGCTGCTCAGAAAGCCGGTCTCAAACGAATTCCTGCATATGTTCGTGAGGCAGGAGATGAAAACATGCTGGAACTTGCACTGGTAGAGAACATTCAGCGGGAAGACCTGGATGCCATCGAGGTTGCCATTTCATACCAGCGACTCATCGAAGAGTTCAGTCTGACCCAGGAAGGCCTGGGCGACAGGGTGGGTAAGAAGCGAGCCACCATTGCCAACTACCTGAGGTTGTTGAACCTGCCTGTTGAGATACAGACAGCCATCCGGGAAAAGAAGATCTCCATGGGGCATGCCAGGGCACTGGTGAGCATTGGAGATAAAGCTTTCCAACTTAAGCTGTTCAACAAAATTCTTACAGATGACCTTTCCGTGAGAAAAGTGGAGACCCTGGCTCAAAAGGTTAAGAAAGAAGAGGAAACTGAACCAATCGCCCGAAATGATGAGCGGTCAGATTATGAAGATCTCAGGGAGCATCTTTCCCACTATTTTGGAGCCACTATCGAGTTTAAACGAAGCAATAAAGGGAGTGGTCGCATCGTTATTCCCTTTAAATCGGATGAGGACTTGCAGCGCATCGTGAGTATACTCGATAAACCGGGTAAATGAACAGGATCTATTTAGCGGCTCTTCTTATTTCAATCTTATGGTCTGTGGCATTTAGTCAGGAACCAGATTCGATTCCCGTTTACCAGCAACCCGATACGATTACACCCGCCAGGAGCTTCCTGTCCGACAGTGTGATCGTTGACAACAAGCTTCGCTATTCAGATTCGCTAGTGGTGGAACAACCCGATTTCACCCACTCTCCTTCAAAGGCCATCATGTATGCACTGGTCCTCCCGGGACTCGGTCAGGCCTACAATAAAAAATATTATAAAATGCCCATCGTATGGGCAGCTTTTGGAGCAGTGGGCTATGCCATTGTATTCAATACAAAGAATTACCGGCTGGCGATCCTCGATTATGCCCTTTCACCCAATGACGACCGAGCACTTAAGTACTGGCGAAGGAACATGGAGCTCAGCTATATTGGATTGATTGCCGTATATGCACTTCAGGTGTTGGATGCCTATGTGGATGCCCAGCTCTACAGCTGGGATGTGAATGAAGACCTCTCAATGCGAGTGGCTCCTTCACTGCAACCCCTCATGGCACCAACCAGCCTGACCGGTCACACTGTAGGACTCACCTGCAGCTTTAATTTAAAAGGAAGATGAAGTACCAAACAACCCGAATCGCATGCACCATTCTGACAGGTGTGTGGATCATGTTTCTGCCATCGCTTGTGATGGCTCAGGAGACCGACTCCACGGAGGCGTTCAATGCCATTGAGGAACACTTAACCATGGATACCCTGGTCTCCATGGAAAGCTTTACCATGGAGGGTGAAGTGGGGCTGAAGACAGAAGAGAATCTGGACAGCCTGCTCAACCTCTGGTATGTGAACCAGTCATTGGAAACAGCGGTGGATGATTACAATCCGGATGCAGATACCCTCATTCCCGATTTCTCCGATTCGGTCTATCTGCAACGGCTTTCCGAAATCCCTTCCGTGGTGGATTTGACTTACAACCGCATCGTCAAGAACTATATTAATGTATATACCCGAAAGCGTCGCGAGCAGGTAAGGATCATGCTCGGACTATCGGACTACTACTTTCCCATTTTCGAGGAGGTGTTCGACTTCTATGGGATTCCCTATGAATTGAAATACCTCTCCATCATCGAGTCTGCCTTAAACCCCAGGGCAGTATCCCGTGCCAGTGCTGTGGGTACCTGGCAATTCATGTACAGTACGGGTAAACATTACGGTCTCACTATTAATTCCCTGGTGGATGAACGGCGCGATCCGGTAGCTTCCACCCATGCTGCAGCCAGATTCCTGGCCGATCTTTATAAGATATACCATGACTGGACCCTGGCCCTGGCGGCTTACAATTGTGGTCCGGGCAACGTGAATAAAGCGATACGCCGGTCGGGTGGCAGGCGTAATTTCTGGGAAATTTACTACTATTTGCCCAGAGAGACCCGTGGATATGTCCCTGCCTTCATTGCTGCTACCTATACCATGAACTACTATCCCGATCACCTGATCACCAAGGCACCGCTGCAACTTCCCAGGCATACCGATACCATCATGGTGCATGAACCGGTACACCTGAAACAAATTGCCGGAGTACTGGGAATCCCCATTTCGCAACTGCGGGATATGAATCCCCAGTACCGGCAGGAGATTGTGCCAGCTACGGCAAAGCACAGCTATGCTGTTAAAATACCTAACGAACAGTCAGCCGCATTTATCGACCTGCAGGATAGCATATTTGCCTATAAGGATTCACTCTTTTTTGATAAGGGAAAGCTGGTTGCATCACCACAACGATACTCCGCTTCCTATCGGGTCGACCTGCCTTCCGATAAATATGACAAGCTCTACTATAAAGTCAGGTCAGGTGATAATGTGGGATTTATCGCAGACTGGTATGATGTGAGGGCATCTGATCTCAGATACTGGAACAACATAAGCCGGAACATGATCCGGGTCGGTCAGAAACTATTGATCTACAAACCCAAAGGGAAATCGGCCCGTTACAAAAAATTAAATGGCATGAGTTTCGCAGAGAAACAACGATTTGCCGGCAGGGCGGTTTCCAATTCAGCTTCCTCCACATCCACAACTACCACATCGACCCCGGTGGAGAGTGGATCGGGAGAGTACATCACCTATACGGTGAGACAGGGAGACACCCTGTGGGAGATCGCCAGGAAATATCCGGGAACATCTGAATCTGACATCGCCAGATTAAACAGCATCTCCAACTCCTCGAAAATCAAACCGGGTCAGGTGATCAGGATCAAGCAGAAGGGATAACAACTCATTTGTAATTCCCCGGTTGAGATGTATATTTGTATATGAAGCCAATCCGGATCTTCATTTTCTTTGCAGCTGTATTGCTGCTGCTCTCTGTCTTAGCTCTCCTGATGCCCGAACAGGGGATTGATATCACTGGAGAGTATCGACTCACTTTTATGAACTTATATGACATTTCCCGTGAGGATACGTTGAGTAAGGCTGAGGATGTGAAACAGCTTCTGTCCGAATCTTTTGTCACCGACGATCCGGAAGAAGACCCGGTGGTCGATCTTTTTATACCACTGGAACCTGTAACCCAACCAGTTGAACATGTAGCCCAATCAATAGATCCTTTAAAAAACCCCATAGAACCTGTAACCGAACCCATAGATCCTGTAATTTCCCCGGCAAACAGGGACAGTCTCCAGAAATCGGTATACAGGATTCAATTTGCAGAAGAGGAATCGGATTTATTGTACCCCTTCTTCCATCATCTGGATAATCAGAAGGCCGGGAGAGTGAGGCAGAGCAGAATTCTCCATTTTGGCGATTCTCAGTTGGAGAATGACCGGATGACATCATTGATCAGGTACCGGCTTCAAAAGCATTTTGGGGGAACAGGAACAGGACTGGTTCATGCCGTTCCACTCTATTGGGGTAGCCTGGCCTACAAACAGAACCAGGAGGGAGAGTGGTTGCGGTACACCTTTTTTGGGAAACGTGACTCTACCATCAAACATAACTCCTATGGCGTGATGGGTGCTTTTACTTCTGTTCCCACAGCCGGGGACGGGGAGTGGCCCATGCTTCACTATCGGTTCAATACTGCCCGCCGCAGCGGCCAGTGTGACCGCATCAGGATCTTTTTGCACTCTTACGTTGACAATGCTTCGGTGGTATTTCAGGTAAATGACACCATTGCTGATACACTTCGGAATATTCCTGGCGGATTCAGTGAGGTGGATTACAGGCATCATTGTATAGTCAAAGATTTAAAGGTGCACCTGGATTTGCCTGAAGGAGGAAGAATCTATGGGCTCTCTTTTGAATCGTACAGTGGATTGCAGATGGACAATATTGCCATGCGTGGTGGATCAGGGCTAATCTTTTCCAGGATGAACCGGGAGCAGCAACAAACCATGATGGACCAGCTGTCGCCCGGTCTTATCCTTCTGCAATTCGGGGGGAATGTAGTTTCCTATATGAATGCCAAGTATTACCAACGGGCTTTTAAAAGAGAGCTGCAGTTTTACAAAGAGATCTGTCCGGGTGTCCCTATCATTGTGATTGGTCCGGCGGATATGTCTTACCGGGAAAAAGGAATTTTTTATACCTGTCCTAATCTGGAATCCATCAGAGATGCGTTGAAATTTGCAACCCTTGAGAGTGGATTTGCATTCTGGGATCTCTATGAGGCCATGGGAGGAAGAAACTCAATGCCCTCCTTTGTCCATACCGAACCACCCCTTGCACGCACCGACTATATACATTTCACCAACTTGGGAATCAACCTGATGGGAGAGATGTTCTACAATGCACTGATGCTTGAATACAGCAACTATACAAATCAACGCAGAGAGAATTGAGTCAGATCCTGATTGATATATTCTTCTTTAACCCTGAGAAACCGCTGATTTTCACCAGGTTTTTCTTCTGGGGATTCTATTTTGTGGTGCTGCTCATCTACTCCGGTATCTACAGGCAGCGGGCTGTAAGGAACGCATTCCTTTTTGCTGCCAGTCTTTTTTTCTATTGGAAGACATCCGGACTCTTCTTCCTGATCCTGATCTTTTCCACCGCATCCGATTTTTACCTGGGTAACCTGATCCACTATTCCAAAAAGAGAGGATGGAAAAAATTCGGAGTGATCATGAGTGTCTTTGTCAACCTCTTCATGCTCTCCTACTTCAAGTACACCTATCTTTTTGTGGATACGGTTAATTCCCTCTTCAACCTTGACATTGAGGTAGTAAATCATCTGGCCCTCTGGTCGAACCGCCTCACAGGTTCTTATTTCGATGTCTCCATGATCCTGCTTCCGGTGGGTATCTCATTCTTTACCTTCCAGACCATCTCTTACACGGTGGATGTATACCGGGGGAAGGTTGATCCTGTGAAACATATACTCGATTTTGGTTTTTATGTCTCCTTCTTTCCCCAGCTGGTGGCCGGTCCCATTGTGCGTGCTTCAGAGTTCATCCCACAGCTTTATAAACGATACAGCCTTTCAACCCAGGAGTTTGGATTTGCCCTTTTCCTGATCCTGAAAGGCTTGTTTAAGAAGTTGTTTATCGGGGATTACATTGCCATTAACTTCGTCGACCGCGTCTTTGCCAGCCCCACAAGTCACTCCGGGTTTGAGAACCTGACAGCCCTTTTCGGGTACTCTTTGCAGGTGTATGTGGATTTCTCGGGATATACCGACATCGCCATCGGTGTGGCACTTTTACTGGGATTCCGACTTCCCAAGAATTTCAATTCCCCTTATAAGGCCACCAGTGTTGGGAATTTCTGGAAACGTTGGCACATCTCTCTCTCCAGCTGGCTGAAGGACTACCTCTATATCCCGCTGGGAGGGAACAGAAAGGGGAGGATTATGACTGATGTAAATTTGATGATCACCATGTTGCTGGGCGGATTGTGGCACGGTGCCAGCTGGCAGTTCCTGGTTTGGGGCGGGATGAATGGAGTGGGATTGGTGGTTTACAAGCTCTGGAAAAGGATCTCACCTTATGAGAAGAGCAACCACTGGGCCGTAAGGTTCTGGAAGATCTTCAACACCTTCCTCTTTATCACCTTCACCCGCATCTGGTTTCGTTCCGAATCCATGGAGAAAGCCAACCAATTGATTCACCAGGTGATTCATGAGTTCAATGCTTCGATCATTCCAAATGTATTCTGGAGTTACCGACTGGTATTTGGGGTTATGGCCCTGGGTTATTTCACCCACTGGGTACCCCAGCGGTGGAAGCTGAATCTGCTCAATGGATTCATCCGGTCCCCCCTCTGGGTAAAGGTGCTTATTACAGTCCTGGTCATCTTTGCCATTTACCAATCCTGGTCATCCGACCTGCAACCCTTTATCTATTTTCAGTTTTAATTATATTTGGATTGCTATGAAGACTTCTGATTGACAAAGTATACCTGACTAATAGCAAGTTCTTCATAAGTAAAAATTAAATAATCTTCATGCACGCTGATTTTCATTAAGTCCTCTTGAGTTCCACTTCGAATCACTTCTTCCGTTATAGATATTCCAAGTTTTTCATACAATGATTTATAATCAGGATATCTTAGTCTGTTTTGAGGTTGTATTTTATTATCTATCAATCTCCAACGCCTCTTACTATATTTAAGGAAATTGTATATTGTTATACTGGGATCAAAATGAGCGAAATGATCAGATAAATCAATAAAATGGCTCATTACTCCATCGGGTTTTAGAATTCTTATAAACTCCTTGAAAATAGCTTGCAGATCTTCTTCATATATGTGTTCAAGTGTATTATTCGAACAAATAAAATCCACTGAATTGTCCTTCAGATTGAGATCTCGGGCATCTTGTATGAGACATTTTAATCCAATTATCTCATTCACATCATTTTTACTATACATGGAAGGCTGATGAAGAATTTTCAAGAGTATTTGCCATTTATCTTCATCAATATCTTTAAAGTAGTTTTGCAATCGTCCTGTACGTTTCCATTCAAATAATTTCTGTATTGTTGTGTGCTGATTCATTCTGGTCAACCAATCCTGTATGTCAATTGAAATCACATGACCAGAATTAGTAAGATAAAAAATCATCGGAATAATTGGATACCAACCGGTTCCCAATTCAACTATCAATAAATCCATTTTATTTGATGAATATTTTTGTATAAAGTCATAATGATCTCTGGCGTGCTGGATTTTTATTTCGAAGTGTTCATCTGTCAAAAGCACTCCCTTTGTCACATATTTTTGAAAAAGGAAATTAATCCTTTCCGGATGAGGTAAAAATGATATTGTTTTCTGAACTATTGCTTTTATATACCACTTCTTGAACTTCTTTGTTCTCATCATTATAATCTATGGAAGAATTATGCAAATAATTACTTAGTTTCTCTACTAACATACAGAATTAGATCATCAAAAAAAACTTTGAGAGAATTACCCGATAAAATGGAGGAACTTCAGATAAAGGAATTTGGTCGAGATACCACTCGCACCTATTCTTCTAATACTAAATCTCCATGTGCTTATTACTGTCACAGACCACCGAAGGAACTATGAAATATTACTATATTTGGCCCGTTGGTTTCACTGAAAGAATAAAATGCTTAAAAGAGTTTTTTCAAAGAAAAATTCTCCTTCCATTGCACTCGTGTTGATTGTGCTTACATCACTCTACACACTGTGGTATTTTCATCCCTGGGAGAAAAATGACGCTGGAAACAGGGGAGTCATCAAGTGGGATGTGATCTCTTATTACAGCTATCTTCCAGCAACAGTCATTCATGGTGATATTACGCTTGATTTTCTGAATGAAGGGAAGATTAAAAACGACAATAAATTCTGGACCATCAAGCTTGAGAACGGGAATCGTTTGATCGTCACATCCATGGGATTATCATTCCTGTATGCCCCCTTCTTTTTCATTGCTCATGCACTGGCTCCTGTCCTTGGACAAGCCAATGATGGATTTAGCAATATCTATCAGTTTATGCTCGTAGTCAGCGGTTTTTTCTATTCAATTCTAGGGTTGATTCTGCTGATGAAGTTTCTCAGAAAGCATTTTGATCCGGTTGTCACAGCCATTACAATATTTGCCATATGGCTGGGGTCAAACCTCTACTATTATTCCACGGTTGAGGCAGCCATGCCACACAGTCACAATTTTTTTCTGGTAACACTTTTTATCACCCTGGTCATCCGTTGGTACAGGCAATCCCTTTGGTATAATGGATTGATCCTCGGGCTTATGTTTGGCCTGATCGTGCTGGTTCGACCAACAAATATTCTATTGTTCCTCTTTTTATTGTTATACGGAGTGACCAGTTGGAAAACGTTGTGGGGTAGAATAGAATTCTATCTAAAGAAATGGTACCTGGTCATTATTATGTTCGTGGCCTTTTTAATTCCATGGATACCACAATTTATTTACTGGAAAGCAATTACCGGCCAATACCTCTATTTTACCTATGCCGAAAAGGGAGCATCTTTCTATTTTGCCCACCCCCATATTCTGGAGAGCCTGTTCCATTTCAGGAAGGGCTGGCTGATCTATACGCCTGTGATGGTATTTGCCCTGACAGCAATTCCTTTTCTTTCCAGATGGTCAAGGAAGTGGTTTTGGGCCCTTGCGATTTATGTGGTTGCCATGGTGTATGTTCAGAGTTCGTGGTGGAACTGGTGGTTTGGCGGTGGTTATGGCCTGAGAGCCTATATTTCCATGTATCCTCTGCTGGCCATTCCATTGGCCGAACTTTTAAAGAAATTGAGCTTGAAAAGAAGCCGGCTTGCATTTCGTATGGTTGCCTCAATCATTGTAGTATTGGTAGTTTACCAGGTATTTCAAACCCGGCAATACACCACACAGGCCATTCATTATTCGGGCACATGTAAAAAGTCTTATTTTGAGAATTTCATGAGGTCGCATCCCACCCCTGAATCCTGGAAAATGCTTGAACTTCCCGATTTTAACCTTGCCCGGTTAGGAATATATGTCTCTTACTCTACCGGAGAGGATAAAGAAGCCTGGAGATCAATGGAGAGAGAAAAGGCTTATGAGCAGATCAGTGGAGAAATAGAGGGAGATAAGAAGGTGCAGCGCCAGATCAAATGGTATGCCAACCGCGAAGAGATCCCTCTGGATTCGGCCATGCATATGGTTGTGGAGAGGATGTATTCCAGAAAAATCAAGTGAATCCGGCTCACTAACCCCGTAGCTTTGCTGCAAGGGGAGTCAATCTGATTGTTTCTTCCTTCTGTCCAGAATAAGAGCAATAAAAAAGATAAAGAGTTCACCAACCAGGAACCAGAGCCGACTTGTGACAGCGATAGTGGTCGCATCCGTCAGATTCAACCCCACGATGGTTAAATAGCCTGTGATAATCCCTTCACGGACCCCCAGTCCGCCGGGAGCAAAGATGGCCAGTATTCCAATGGAGCCGGCAAGGCCAAATGCAAAGGAGATACTCAATGGAAGGGTTTCCTGCACCAGACTACCAGCCAGAAAATAGAAGGCCAGACACCATATGCCCCAATTTGTTACGTACCAAAGAGTTACTTTAAGCACCTTCAGGAAAGATAATTTTGGGAATGTAATCTGCTTCTTTAGGATTTTTGAAAGTATACTTTCGGCAAATCTGTGAAACAGGGGGGTATATATGACCAGGCTCAGCAGGGAAAACAGAATCAGTACACTAAGTCCGTAAAGATTAATGCTGTGAATGGAGATCATCCCAATGGTTCCCAGCAAAAGGGCTGACCATAGGGCAATGAACTGTGCATCAAAAGATAAGCTGCCCAGATCTTTTCGCGAGATCCCATATGTTTTTGCCAGGTATTCCGCCCTTCCCATAATTACCCAGATCTTACCCGGGATATACTTTGCAAATATGGAAAGGCCCTGGGAAGCCATACCATCAGACTCAGTGATCGCATAATCTGCCTGTTTGAGTGCTTTGGTCCAACTCATGGCATTCAACAAGAATCCCAGGAATAGGAGCAGAAACGAAACAGTAAGCTTTGTGTAGTTGTAGACGTGCGGGATCACCAGGTAGTCAGCCCTGATCAGGGCAATGACCAGAAAAATAAGGGATGCATAAAAAATATACCTGAACCAGTTCTTCATGGATGGTCTAATATTCAGGGTTTTCCAACCCTGTTGCTTAATCATGGTAACGATAATCCTTCATTAGGGAATGGGTGTTTTTTAAAATATAATCCACCTCATCTGATTCCAGCGCCTGTTTTCGTCTGGAATAATTTTTTGGTCTTTTTAACCATTGCCTGTTTTCAGCTTCTTCAAGTGGTGACAGGCCACAAAATTCCCTGATCTGATTTAGCTGAGCAGAGGATTGCTGCATATCCGCTGAAAAGATATCTTCAAATCTGACACGTAAATATTTATTGGTCTCTGTGTAGGAATTAATTTGTCCGTTCACATAATTCCACCTGGTGGATAACAACTCGATGGGATTTGATCTATCTTCAACCTCTATTTTCTCAAGCCAGTATGGGACATATTTGGCAAAGAACTTCTTATGGCCTCTCCAAAATCCATGACTCAGATGTGATTTCACATAGTCCACAGGATGTCTGACAATATGAATGATCTTAATACCATCATACCATTCATTGAGTGAGGGAATACAACCAAAGATGAAGTTGGAGGATTCAATGTAGACCCTGTCACCGGTTTTATTTATAACTCTGCGTCTGCTTCTCAGGTATGTTTTAATAATGAATGGGTGGCTCACTTTGTGATTCAGGTAAAGATTTGAAAGGAACTTGAATCTCCGTGAGGGCCTGGGTTCATGTTTACACAATGCATCTTTTGTAGTCTGATTGATGTAATCCTCAAAAAATTGTGTCCCGGTTCTTCCGGTGGAAAGGATAAAAACAGGATGATGCATTACTTCTGTTTTTTCAATTCGAATAAGATATCCTCCTGGTTCCGGCGCATTCGTGTAAACATGTCCAGTACAAATCCTATTAGAAGCAGAAGCAAAGAGACTACAAACCAGAATCCTGCAGCAAAGCCTGCCCATTTGTGTGGTGTGAAGGCACCATTCCTGATATAGTGAATGCCGAGAAAAATGGCAAATCCCAGACCGAACAGGAAGGAGATAAAGCTCATAAAGCCAAATAACCGAAAGGGTTTATTATCACGGAAAGTGCGTATAATGATTTTAAGCGTTTGGATACCGTACCTGAAAAGGTTGGAGGCCACCCTGGATTTACCATGCTCCCGCTGCCCTTTCACATGTACAGGCACCTCCATAATATCTATACCCTTGAACGCCAAATCAATGAAAGTTTCCTGTGTATAGGTGAAGTCTCCAAACAGGTTGAGGCGCTGAAGGGTTTCTCTGCTATAGGCACGAAATCCACAGGATACATCATAAAATTTTTGTCTTGTGAGCCGGCTTATAAATCTTGACATGAATTTATTACCCATAAGCTTGATAACTGGCATTTTGGGTTGGTATGCTTGATCGATAAACCGGGAGGCAGTCACAAAATCAGCCCTCTTCTCCAGGATGGGCTGCAGAAGTTTTTGAATATCATCCGGATTAAATTGCCCATCTGCATCCATATTGACCATGATGTCAACCTGCATATCCAATATGAATTTTACCCCGGTATTGAATGCTGCACCCACTCCTCTGTTTTTCTTGTGAGAAACAGTCTTGACTCCCTTCTCAGTGGCGATCTCAACAGTTCTGTCGCTTGACCCATCGTCCACTACAACAATGTGATCAGCAAAATCGGGTATTGCCTCAATGACCTGACCAATCTGTTTCTCTTCGTTAAATGCAGGAAGAACTATGGCGATAGTTTTATTATTCAGCATTCTTTACAATTGTGGATTCTCAACAAAGAAATAAAAACTAGCGCATATTCGCTATGTTCTTGTGTACTATTATTTTTTATTAATTTAACCTGAAAATTTCTTCTATGCTTAGCATTGTGCTACCCGCCTTCTTTGAGGAGGACAATATTCAATTCATTTATAATGAAATCCTTAAGCATGTCGAGAATGTTGCAGACCTGGAGATCATTTTCGTGGATGACGGGAGCAAAGATCATACGTTTGAAAAGATCCGGGAATTGGCATTGCGGGACTCCAGGGTGAAAGGGATTCGTTTATCCAGGAATTTTGGCCACCAGACTGCTCTTTTGGCCGGACTTCAAGAGGTTACAGGTGAACAGGTGATTATGATGGACGCAGATGGACAACATCCTCCGGAATTAATTCCCCAACTGATCTCAAAACTGTCTGAAGGATATGATATTGTAAATACCATCAGGCTGGATACTGAGGGATCTGGTGTTATTAAAAAAATATCCTCACGCTGGTTTTACAGATTGTTTAATATCCTGTCCGACATTAAAATAGAACCTGCCTCAGCCGACTTCAGGATCATGAACAGGAAGTCGGTTGATGCGTTTTTGGCCATCGATGAACACGACAGGTTTACACGCGGATTGGTGAGCTGGATGGGATTCAGGCAGGCCACCCTGGAGTACCAGGCTGATAAGCGTCGAAGCGGCAAGTCAAAATACTCCTTCAGGCGCATGAGATTGTTTGCCATTGATGGTGTCACCTCCTTCTCTTCAAAGCCCTTACGCATCAGTACGATCATGGGACTGATCACCCTGATCGGGGGAGTGGGTTATATGATTTATGCCGTAGTTATGTATTTAATGGGT
>JBDLIX010000028.1:0-40960 GCA_039714655.1 Bacteroidota bacterium | reverse complement strand
TAAAAGAGTATCTATAGTCATAATTGTCCATTTGACAATTGTTGTTCAGGGTTCAGCACAACAGGAGAATATCTTAACACTGAATGATCCGGATTCTTGGACAATGGTATTGATCCCTGACCCACAGGCGTATGTGAAATTTGAAAGGAATCAACCGATCATGGATCTGATTACAACCTGGATAAAAACCAATGTTGACAGATTGAATATCGAATTGGTCATGTGTGTTGGAGATCTTGTTGACAATAATACGGATATCATCCCGGAACCGAAGTATGGAGGGGATCAGTCCGGGTGGCAACAATGGGATGCAATATCACGGTCATTTGAAAAACTGGACAACAAGGTTCCATACATCTTATGTGTAGGGAATCACGACATGGAGATGTCTCCCGGCAGGTACAGCCAGTTTAATTCCTGGTTTGCTCCCAATAGAAATCCACTCACCCAAAACCTGTTGGTTGATATGTTTCCCAATGCGTCAGGAGTTAAAACGTTGGAGAATGCATATTATGAGTTTATCTCTCCCCATGGAGTTCCTTTTCTGATTTTTTCATTGGAATTTGTTCCCCGCGATACAGTTGTTCAACAAACAATTAGAATTGCTCAACAAGAGGAGTATGAAGATTTTAAAGGCATCATCTTAACCCATACGTATTTAAATTCGGACAATACACGTGAAGTAAAAACAGGTTATCCTTTGGAAGGGGCAAGTGGAGAGGAACTATGGCAAAGAGTTATAGCTCCGTCTGCAAATATCGAGATGGTGTTTTGCGGCCATAAAGCAGGAAATTCACACAGGGAACATGTCGGTTACAGAGTTGATAAAAATGCAGGGAATAGAGATGTACATCAGATCATGTTTAATGCACAATGGGAGGGTGGAGGACCGAACGGTAATGGAGGTGACGGCTGGATTCGCATTTTTGAATTTTTACCGGATAAAAAAAGTGTGCGTGTAAGAACATTCTCTCCTTTGTTTGCCATATCCCCGGAAACATCAGAGAAAGCATTGAGGATAGAGGCTTTTGATCAATTTGAATTCAAACTCAAGTAAATATGATTTCAAAGGTTTTCAGCTTCATGCTTAAATGCAAGCTAAGAGAAGAAGGCAACCCTAGCCGGACACACTTGATGGAACACTACCTAATACTGCATAAGAAAATCCTTTTATCATGTATTGTGATGGTAGGTTTACTCAGTCAAAAACCTGCATCGGGTATAGGCACCCAAATCGATCAGCATAAAACCAGTGATCAAACCATTCTATTTTTCATTTCCCCAATGGGTGATGACAGTTGGTCCGGAAGGATTGCAGATATTAATGAAGATCAGACAGATGGTCCTTTTGCAACACTTGAAAGGGCTCGTGATGCTGTACGACAAATGCGTAAAGCAAACCATATTTCAGTACCTGTACATATACAG
This sequence comes from Bacteroidota bacterium, assembly GCA_039714655.1. Classification (GTDB taxonomy): domain Bacteria; phylum Bacteroidota; class Bacteroidia; order Bacteroidales. Next base: position 39,532 of record JBDLIX010000028.1, on the reverse strand, counting down.
CTTCGTGAAGGTATTTACTACATCAACAGGACATTTGTGTTGAAGCCCGAAGATACTGGTACCGAAGCTAGTCCGACCATCTATGAATCCTATCCCAATGAAAATGCAATGATCAGCGGGGGCAAAATCATCAATACATGGAAAAGGGCCAAAGGGGGATTGTGGAAAGCAAGTATACCTGAGGTAAAATCGGGAGAATGGTATTTCAGACAACTGTATGTCAATGGAAATCGCCGGAACCGTCCGCGATATCCAAAAGAAGGATTGTTAAAAGCAGCGAACCTGCCAATCCTGGATAGAAACAGCTGGATGGCTCAGAGTACATCTGATCAGGGAGTGTTGTCAAAACGTGCTTTTAAATATGAGGAGGGAGATATTCAGACAACGTGGCATAATATGAAAGATGTGGAGGTGGTTATATCTCAATTCTGGATGGAGTCTGTACTTAAGATTCAGGATATTGATGAAGAAGAACAATTGGTTCTCTTTACCGGGGAATCTTTCCGGCCGCTTACCTGGTCATTTGGGTACCATATTGAAAATGTATTTGAAGAGATCTATAATGAACCGGGTACATGGTATCTGGATAAGGCCAGGGGAGTACTTTTTTACCATCCTTTACCGGGTGAGCAGATGACCCAGACAGAAGTGATTGCACCCAAATCCGGCCTTCAGCAATTAGTAAAACTGGAAGGTGATGTACTCCAGGCTGATTTTATTCAATATACAAGTTTCCAAAATCTCACATTTTCACATACCCCCTGGGAGGTACCATCAGAAGGACACTCCTGTCCACAAGCTGAAATATGCCTACAGGCTGCCATTCTTGCAGATGGAGCTTACCATTGCAGTTTTAAAGAATGTGAATTTATCCATACTGGTGCATGGTGTATTGAAATGCGAAAGGGATGCAGGGATACAGAAATTCTCGGAAACAGCTTTAATGATATCGGCGCAGGCGCCGTTAAAATTGGAGAATCCAAGGTATGTGAATTGGATATTGAAGAAACAAGGGGGACCCTGGTCTCAGATAACTACCTGCAAAATATGGGCACAGGCACACTTGGAGCCGCCGGTATATGGATAGGCCAGAGCAGTAAAAATGTGGTCAGTCATAATGATATATCAGGATCACTGATGTGGGCGGTCTCTGCAGGATGGACCTGGTCCTATTTCCCCCTGCAAAGAGCAAGAGACAATATTGTGGAATTTAACTTTATACATGAATTAGGCATTGGAAGATTAGGTACCCATGGTGCAATTTATGTCCTGGGAACCTCTCCCGGAACTTATATAAGAAACAATTATATCAGGAATGTCTATTCAAATGAACATTGGGGTGCAGGTGAAGGGATCATCCTTGACAATGGTTGTTTTGGCATTATTGTGGAAAATAATGTAGTGTATCATGCTGTGGCCGGAGGCTATGGAAGTAATTATAATTGTGCAGGGAACTTTATACATAATAATATCTTCTTATATGGCACTAAGTATCAGCTTACTGTGTATGGAGATCCGCCAATAGGTGCGATACAACCCAAAGGAGAAGTTTTTTCACGCAATATCGTAGTTTGGAAAGAGGGTCCATTGCTTAATGAAGGAGATTGGCCCAATTTTAATACCCTCTGGGATGGGAATGTCTATTACAATGAAGCAAACAAACCTGTCACATTCCTTACGGAAAAAAAATATACCATTGAACAGTGGCAGGAGAAAGGACTGGACAGGCACTCTGTGGTAGCAGATCCGATGCTTGTAGATCCGGATAATGGCGATTTTTCACTCATGCCGGAATCACCTGCCTTAAAGCTGGGATTCAAACCCATTGATATTTCTACTGTGGGGCCAAGAAAAGAATCATTTTACAAGTATGTTCAGTAGTTCGGGGATGGCCGTGATCTCATTGGATTTTTCACTGGTCCAGACCTGGCCCAATACCAGTTCATTTTCTGATCTTTATGTGCGTTAGCCCTGAATGTGAGCCGGATTGATTGCCTGGTTATTTTTCTCCTTTCCAGAGATACCCATCCTCACGGATAAACCAGTAAAACTGTCCGGAGGTTGACAACATACTCGCACTGTACGTGTTCTTATGAACAACAATCTCAGGATTAAAATCATTAAATCTTAATTCAACAGCAGCGGTTGCAAACGCGCCAAATTTCTTTCTGTAGTTGTTCTGCCGGTAGTATAAGTTTCGAAGCTGACTGATAATTTCCCAATCTTCATCTTGCTGATAAACTGCATTTTGGTTATCACTGGTTAATTGGGAAAACTGAACTACCCCCCATAACTCAGGTTTGTGCATATTAATTTCATCGGTTGCCGACCATACCCAGTTATCCTCAGGAACACGTTCTCCTGCCGGGCCTTTCTTCTTTTTGTAACCACCCTTCTCATGTTCCATTTGCCTCTGTACCCTTGAGAAACCCACACGCCACTGTTCACCATCAACAGGAACTTTTTGACCTGCTTGTGCCTCCTTTAATACCTCCAGGGGCATGGCAACTTCCACAAACCACTTATGATCAATATCCGATGGATCATTTAATGTTCCATTGATATGAACACCGGTTTTCAAACCAATAATATTCCAGCTGTCAATGGCCAATCCACCATCACGATACGGTTTGGTTAACAGTAAGTCCCAAACAGTGTTCAGGGCATTCATTTCGAATTCGTAATAATTGTGGGTATCCCAATCAGGGTCAATAAAAATTTCAAAATCGTTGTCGTAAAAAATTACAGTATCACGCTGACGGAGGGTCCCCCAGATATGGGGTTCCACCAGTTCGGCAGCAACATAAAAACAGGCTGAGTCCCACAACATTTTTGCCCTGGTAGCATAGGTTGGTGCCGCTCTTTTCTCTCCTTCAATATCTACAAAAAGTTTGGTCCATGCGGCATTTTTCCAATCAACCTCATCCATTTTCCCATCCACTGTTATCTCTCCGGAGCATTGATAACAAATGTATGTTTCAGGCTGAAACTTTTGTGTGACTGTCAGCTCTTCAGGAAGAATATTTATTTCGGGGGAAGTGCAGCCGGCCATTAAGATCAGTACCGCATATATTATAAATAGATTTACCGAACGCATGATTACAGGGAATTGCTTTTTACAAAGTCAATAATTTCCTGAAGGTAGCCAAATGCCATTCCCACAACAGTATCGGCAGCGCCGTAATAGACAGCCACTTTTCCATCATCACAAAGGGCAGCACATGGGAATATCACATTGGGAACATCCCCCGCAAGTTCGTATAGGGCCGAAGGGGCAAGCAGATAGGGCTGTGACCGGTGCAAGACCTTATCCGGATTTTCAATATCCAGAATGGCAGCACCCATTGAGTAGCGGAATCCGTTGCAGGTGTTGATCACTCCGTGATAGAATATCAACCATCCTTCACTGGTACGAATAGGAACCGATCCGGCTCCAATCTTGGTACATTGCCAGGCACTTTGCTCAAATGGAGTAACTTTCATTACACAACGATGTTCACCCCAGTATATCATGTCGGGACTGTAACTCAGGTAGATATCTCCAAATGGTGTGTGACCATTATCACTGGGACGGCTCAACATGGCATATTTCCCATGAATCTTTTCTGGAAACAATACTCCGTTCCGGTTAAATGGCAAAAAAGCATTTTCGCACTGAAAAAACTCATTAAAATCGTAGGTGTAGGCAATACCAATGGTCGGTCCATGATAGCCGTTACACCAGGTCACCCAATAGCGGTCTTCGATAAACGTTACACGCGGATCGTACTTATAATCCGATTCGATCATATTGGTATTTCCAGCCTGCATCACAATGGGATCGTGATTGATATCCCAGTTGATACCGTCTTTGCTAAAACCAGCAAAAATATTCATTTGCACCGCCTTGTTATCGCAGCGAAATACGCCAGCATAACCCTCTTCGAATGGAACTACTGCACTGTTAAAAATGCTGTTTGAGGAAGGTATCTGATAACGATCAATGACCGGATTTTGTGAATAACGCCACATCACATCGCCTGAACCTTTCGGCCTCTCTTCCCAGGGAATTATTGGTTTGGTGTTCATATGAAAATGTTTTAAACATCTGTAAAACTAATTAAAACTCACTCATAACCATTACGCAATACGCTATGCTACTGCCCCTTATTATCGGGATGTCCAAATGGAACAAACCAGGCCGCCAGGAAGGCCGGGATGGTGGCAACCAGGACCCAGATGAAGAAAAGTCTATATCCGAGCCAGTCGCTCATAAATCCGCTAAGCATGGAGGGGATCATAAAGCCAAGGTTCATAATTCCGGTTGCAAAAGCGTAATGTGCCATTTTGAATTTCCCGGGAGCGACCTGTTGCATCATAAACAGCATCAAGCCAACAAAGCCAAAGCCATAACCAAAGTATTCCAACACAACGGCTGCTCCGATAATGTACAGATTGTCGGGCTGTGTCATGGCCAGAACTGCATATACTGCAAACGGTATATTAAAGGAACAGACGAGGATAAACAGTGATCGTTTCAATCCCCTGTTAGCAATAAAATAACCGGCAAGCAAGGACCCAAGAACAAAAGCCCCCGCTCCAAAGACACCATAAACAATACCGATTTCTGAAGTGCTCAGTCCGAGACCTCCATCTGCAACCGCCGCCTTAAAAAACAGAGGGGCAATTTTTATTGCGAATCCTTCAGCAAAACGGTACAGAACAATAAATCCGATATACCATGCAATATATTTTTTCTGGAAAAAGGTCCTTATCACCTCCCACAGGGTCTGAAATCCTTCATTCAACGATTGTACCTGATTGGCCGCTCCCCCCGACGGCAACATTTTAATATGGTACAATGCAAGGATGATCATGATGGCTCCATAGGTTCCCATCACCACCATCCAGGCATGAACCACTCCATATCGTTCTTCCAGTTGTCCGGCCAAAAAAACAAAAGCCCCTCCTGCTAAGATCTTGGCAAGGTTGTAAGCTGCTCCCTGCCAGCCAATGTATTTGGCCTGTAACTGTGATGTCAATTCACTCAAATAAACTCCGTCGGTGGCAATATCATGGGTTGCTCCGCTAAAAGCGACCACCGCCAGCAAGGCAATTGAATAGGTGAAAAAGTTATCCAGAGGAAGGGAAAGAGCAACCAATCCAAAAGTTATTCCGGTAACAAACTGGGTAGCCACCACAAAGTGCTTTTTTGTTTTGAACATCTCAAGTACCGGACTCCACAGCGGTTTTAGTGTCCATGAGAGCATAATTAATGAAGTCCAGAATGCAATCTGCGAATCTGAAATTCCCATATTCTTGAACATGAGCGCCGAAGCCTGCGCAATAGCAATAAATGGCAATCCCATTGCAAAATAGGCGGTGGGGACCCAGGTGGCCGGATGGCGTCGTTTGGCTTGTTTAGATGATTTCAACTAACGAAGGCATTTGAAACGAAGCTTAAAGTAGTAAAATTTAAGATGTATTTACAAATCCAGGAGTGGTTTTCACATGAAGAAGAAAATCCGACAGAATTTACCGGATTTTCTAATCAATTAATTAACTCAAAATCTCTTTTTCAAGTTCTTCCAACCCCTTTGCCATTACTGCTTTCTCCATCAAAGAATCCAACGACTACAGGGAAAAACAAGGTGGTAAGAAAACAAAATACCCACAGTGAAAATGAACCTATTGAAGTTGCCCGTGCCCCAGATAACCGCTCCCTGAGAAAAGGAGAAAGAGCCAACAAACAATACCAATTACAATAGCCATCTGGAATGTTACAGTTAGCCTCCCATGGTAGCTACAAATGCGTAAAGAATACAAGTTACTAAGTAGAAATTGAATCCTTAAAGTACCCTATTTATTCCCATCCAGCCTGAAATGGCTTATCTGCACTCAAGAATTTTGCACCATGAAGCTGACTCAATAATGAATCGGTTAAAGTTTGGTTTTCCGATGCAATATTGATATTTTCCCCAGGGTCATTCCTGTGGTCATACAATTCAATAGCCACGGTGCTATCACTTTCAGTGGCCCATCGTACAATCCGATAATCATCGGTTTTTAAAGTTTTTCCAAGTGCCATATTCCTGTAATAGAAGCTACGTGCATACGGTTTCCCTTTCCTTTCACTGTGCGTCACAGTTAACCCAATTGAAACCTATTGAATTTTAAGGGTTTCAATACAGTGATGCCCGAGTTTAAGCTGAACCTTACCCTTTGTAACCGGTAAAGGTTTTACCTCTTCTTCTATCAGGTTGGTAAGGTTTGCCTGCGTAATGTTTTTAAAAGATTCAATATGAACCACTTTCTCTTCTCCACCCAGTTCGACCAACCGTATTACAATTTCATTACTCTCTTCAGCCTTTTTTACCGTTGTAAGCAAAATATCCTCCTGATCGGATTTGAAAAAACTTAAAGATTCGGGTAAGGAAGCAGTCTCGAAGCGGTTATTGACCACAACAGCTTTTAAAACTTCATTGGCCTGCCTGCCATGCTTTGCCCCATTTTCCCAGCCCGGTTTATGGGAAGTGATTGAGAACTCAAAGTGATGATCGCCGGTTTGGAGATATTCGTTTCCTTCATAATGGCAACTCTTCCTGGAGGCTAATAACAGAGGCTGCAATACCTGATTTGAAACGGGATTATCCGTTGGATCAATCCAATCGGCAACAGCAACGGAAGAACTCATAGTAACCCCAAAATCGGAATTGCTTGCGCTTATCCAGTTTTCAATACCACGCGGATGTATCTCCACACAGGGAGTATCATAGCGTTCACCGGCTGCGCCCTCCATCTCATCTTTTCCAACGGTTACGGTCCCGAAAGGTACCTCATAGGATACTTCTCCTTCATTCATATTCAGTGGCAATGCCATTCTAAACTCCCGATAAAGAATGCCTTCCCAGTTTAATACTCCAACCAGAAAGTCGACCTTCTTAATGTCGTTGTAAAAAGTAATCTCCTGCTCAATAACGGCATGATTGATGGACTGTCGCATTATAAAAGAGGTAAACACAGAACCGGTTTCTCCCAATTTCCAATTAGTTTCATGATTTCCTGTTTTATCAAATCCTTCCATATCAGGCTGTTGTACCTGTGAAAATTCTCCGGCTCCATTGCCTTCTGAATGCATTGTAAACACTTCTCCGGCCTTGAATTTTGATGTATCAATTAACTCTTTGTTCAACTCTTTATCGAAAATGCTGTTCAATCCTCCATTGGCAAATGTCACTTTGAAAAATTGATTCTCAAAAGCCTTCTCTCTATTAGCATTGATGCTAATTGTTTTGTCCTGAGTGGTTTTGATATAAAATGTTTTGTACCCGATAGAGGGAACATTCGGGGCAATAAAATGGGCAGAGGCCGATTTCAGCGAGCTATCCGCATAAAATTGGCGATCTGTTAACTGAGCTGGCAAGGTTTTGCCTTCCGAATCAGCCACGATTATCCCTCTCGCTTCTCCCGTATCAAAACTTATTGTGAAATTAACCGGATCGGTTCTTTCCCAGTTGAGGCTGTTAAAGATCACGACTGGCACGCCTTTTTCAAGTTTCGTTTTGATCTTTGCAGCAATATCAAAGAGAGACCTCTCTAATATAGCTTCTGCTCCATCCCGGGCAAATATGAACTTCCGCAAAAAGAGAGCATCGGTGACCTGACCGCCTTTTCCTCCCCAACCATGGTCTGGATAGATCTTTGCTTCCCAGGCCCGGGTGAGTTCTTTCTGGGGATAGTTTTTAAATGTGCCCTCAACCAGAGCATTTGCTGTGGCAAACTTTTCAGCCTGGGTGATTAAAATATCACCTTCACGACTTGCTTTAATGGCCTTTTGGTGAGAGGGTCCATGTATGTATACCCACGGGTTGGGGCGTTCGCCCTTAATCTCAGGTAATTCAGGAGTTGTTTCATCAATCCTTGTGAAAAATTCATCGGCTATGGCAAACCTGAACCTGGGTAAAGAAACATCTGTAACTTCTCCTTTTTCGTTTTTTAAGACTTTGATATTATTCCATTTGGTCATGAAGGGCACACAATTTTCCACCGGTTTCTGATCCCAGATGAACTCATAATTCAACATGGCGGGCATAACAGCCCTGCCTTTCTCTGCATTTTTATTAAATTTTTCATACCAGATCTTTGCCTCTTTAGCCATAGCTTTTATGGCCTGATCATCGTTTTTGCCCAGCACATTGTAGAAGAAGATATAGTGACCAGGAGTATAACTCCTCACTTTCGATCCATCAGGAGATTCCCAGTTGAACAAACCCCTTTCATGACGGCTTATGACGATATTTTTAATCCCGGCCTTAGCAGCAATCTGAGGCATTTGTAAAGTCCGGCCAGGTACATCTACGTTGAAATAGGAATCAGCCACATAACCAAAAGTATCTTTTAGCCATTTACGTCCTAAATAGAATTGTCGGGCAAGGGATTCTCCCGAATACAACTCTTCGTATGGCTGCATAAAAGTACCTCCGATACAGATCCGCCCCTCTTTGATATTTTTTTCAAAAACCTTCTTCTTTTCGGGATGCCTTTGTAAATACTCCATCACTATGGATGACTGCTCGATATCCATCTTAAAATCAGGATCTGACTTCAACCTTTCTAAGAATGGGGTCAACCACTGCTTGTCACGATTAATGATGCAGATCTCAGGCTCATCCAGCCATGCAATATCCTGATGGGTAGTTGTAAACACCAGAATTTCTCCATCTCCCAATTGGGAATTTGACAGGGCCTTTAATAGTGAGTAGGTCTCATTGTCGCAGGTTAATGTATCCTGTGCATCTGTACAGGGTATCCTGTATAATAATAGAAGAAGCAGGAATGCCAGATATTTTGTGTTCTTCAGGTAGATCATTTGATCGAAATTTTAAACGTTTCAATTTGATGATGTCCAATGTTCAGTGTTACTCCTGTTTTGCTGACCTCAACATGTTGAATGGGCTCCTCTATAAGATTGGTTTGCATAGCTGTTTTAATTGGTCCTGATGTTTTTAATACCGATTCGGTGGCTTTGCCCTCAGTATCATAAACGCGGACAATGATACTGTTATCCTCTTCAGCCCTCTTAATGGTGGAAATAACAAGGTTTTCAGCTTCAATAGAAAAGAAACTTTGTGATTCCGGAAGCGAAGCACTTTTATAGGTCTCGGGATTCACTACTGCAAACATTTTTTCATTGGCTTGTTTGCCAAATCTGAAACCACTCTCCCAACCCGATTGATGAGAGTTCAGAGAGAAGCAATAATAATGGTTCCCTGTTTGAAGGTACATGTTTCCTTCGCCATGGCAGCTAACACGCGAAGCCAACAAAACAGGCTGCAATATTGGATATGAAACCGGATCATCAGATGGGTCCATATAATCAGCCACTGCTACAGAAGAACTAAGTGTTACACCCACAGAATGATCCGATGCCCCAATCCAATTTTCTATTCCCCTGGGGTGAAGGTCTTTGGCTGGAACGTTATACCGTTCACCCGCGGCTCCTTCCATTTCATCCTTCCCCACTTCAACCACACCAAACGGAACCTCGTAGGCAACTTCTCCTTCATCCATTTTCAGCGGTAGTGCCATGCGGAATTCACGAAACAGTTCCCCTTCCCAATTCAATAACGCAACCTTAAAATCTACTCTTTTTATCGCATGGTAAAGGATAATCTCCTGTTCTACCACTGCATGGGGCAGTTTACTTCGTTTTACCCAGGAACTAAAAATATCTCCTGATTCCTCTGTTTCCCAGTCTCCTGAATGATTTCCCGTTTGGTCAAACCCCTCCATCGATGGTTGTTGAATTTTATCAAACTCCCCGGCACCATTTCCCACTGATTGCATGGTAAACACCTCGCCGGCAACAAATTTCGAATCATCAACTATCTCTTTCCGCAAACTTTTATCGTATATACTATTTAAACCTCCGTCAGTAAAGCTGATTTTATAATACTCATTTTCCAGAGCGTGCTCCTTTTGTGATCTCATAATTTTTTCAGAAGCTTGAATGTAATAGGTTTGATAACCGATAGAAGGTATGTTTTTGGCAACCAGGGTAACTTTTGCTGACTGAATAGTTCCATCCGGGTATTGTTTAGCAACCTGGCACTGGACAGGCATATTATTCCCGGCTGCATCATTGACATAAACAGACCTTGCTTCACCTTCATCAAAATTAATCTCAAAATCCACTATGTCAGTCCTTTCCCAGCTTAGGCTGTTAAATACAACTACCGGGATCCCCTTTTTCAGATCACTTTTAATTTTTGATGATATGGAGCGGCTTGCAATTTCAAGGATTTGTTCCGCTTCATTGCGGGCAAATTCAAATTTTCTTCTGAACAAGTTATCTGTTATTATACCGTTTTTCCCACCCCATCCATGGTCAGGATATATTTTAGCCTCCCAGGCCTTTTGTAACCGGATTGCCGGATAATTTTTGAATGACTGACCTGTCAACGCATCTATGGTGGCAAACTTCTCGGCCATGGTCAGTAATATATCTCCTTCGCGACTGGCTTTAAGTGCCTTTTGGTGTCCCGGCCCGTGAATATAGAGCCACAATGCAGGACGCTCGCCACTTATTGATGGCAGCGGGTTTGCTGCATCAAGGAACGACTCAAACAGTTCGGGTGTTGTAACAATTTTGAATTGAGGCAGGTTAATGTTGGTTTTCAGACCATTTTCATCCGTCAGTTCAGATATACTTTCCCATTGCTTGATAATGTGTGAATAATCATTCGCGGGGCTCATATCCCAGTCTGACAAAAGTGGAATAACGGTTTCCTGTGATGCATGTGAATAATACTTTTCCCACTCCATTGAACTGAAGGCAAGATACTCCGCAGCCGTATAAAAATCTTTATGGAGAGGGGTATATGCTTCGCTGTAATGACCGGGGGAATATGCTGTAACAAAAGAGCTGTCAGGGCTATACCAGTTAAATATTCCCTTCTCATGCCTGCTGATCATCATATAAGGGGTTCCTGACTTTTTTAAAATCTGAGGCATCTGCAGTGTCCTTCCAGGTACATCAACATTCCAGTAAGTATTCGCATCATAGCCAAATTCATCCTTTAGCCATTTCCGCCCAAAATAAAACTGTCTGATTAATGCCTCTCCCGAATACATCTCTTCATAAGGTTGAGAATAACCTGAACCACATGATATCTTCCCATCTTTAAATAATTGACGGATAGTCTCTTTCTTGTCAGGATGCCTTTGGGTGTATTCTTTGATCATCAATGCATCTTCAATATCAAAACGGTAATAGGGATTGGCCTTTGCCTGTTCAATTAACGGGGTTATCAGCATCGTATCACGTTCAAGGATACATTTCTCAGGACTGTCCATCCAGGCAATGTCCTGATGACTGGAATTCATCAGGTATATTTTCCCTTTGTTAAGTTTTGATCTGTTCAAAGCCAGGATACTCTTTGCAGTTTTTGGTTTATACAACCTGCGGCATTTTACATTGAACTGCCCATTGTTGACAGTTAGTTCATTGATTATAACAGCTTTGGTCAGTAGTTTTCTTACAATGGTATCTTTTTTTAAATGATCGAGAACCAACAATTCGCAATGATCATCACTCACAATAAATCGATGGTTTTTTATATCCCCTTCCAGGCTAAACTGTGCCTTAGAGACACCCTCTTTCTCCTCAAGCTCAATGTTGCCTTTTTGCTCTCCCGAAATGTAAGATAATTCTTTGCCTGCAAGGTTGGCCGGGGCAGTAACAACAACGCTATATTGCTTCTGATCCTCTCGTATTGAAACATCCAGCCAAACCTGAAACTCAGTTGATTTTCCCAGATAATCAATAATATCGGCCGCTTTAAAAACGATAACCCAGGTGTTTTGTCCGGCCGCTTCTCCCAATATATTAATACTTAATGGCTTTCCTGGTTTTAACCACTCTTTGGGGGCATACATGGTCATATACCCATGGCTGTCGCCATTCTGGTCAGAATCAAAAGAGTGGTATTGTAATATACCCCCTTCCGGATGGGTTAAGGTCCAGGACTTTTCCGTCCCTGATTGAAAATTGAAACGCTTTACACCATCAATAAACAGATCGAAATTTACCTTTATATCGGTAATATCAATTGCTGCGAGCCATACAAACCAGGCACCGTCGGATTGATGATCATCAGGGATAGCCTGCGTCTTCCACTCAATTCCCATAGAGCCATCGGTAGCCCGGGTAAGTAAGCCGTCTGTAATGTCGTTTCTCAGGCTGTGGTAGGAGATGATATTTTCGCACTCGCTGGTTTGAAATCCTTCGAAACTCTCTTTGAATATATTCAAAAACGCCGACTGTTTTATAAGAAAATCGTCATCCTGGGCGTTTAACGAATAAGTCAGCAAACATAATATGGCCAGTATGTTCCATCTTCTGCTGATAGTTTTGCGATGTATCATAGTCTGAAATTTTGTTTTGTGAGGATTCGTTCTGTTCTCTTAACCAGTTCCATCATGGCCCGCCCGTTATGGTAAGGGCATTTCCAGGGATCGATCTTCCAGTCGTTGCGATAGTAGGGCGAAGGATCATCTTCCGGCTCCTCAAGAAAGGGAACGCCCAACCTGTTCACTTTTGTATACCACTCACCCCTGATATGATCAATGACATGGCTCTCAATAAAATCCCAGGAAAGTTTGACACCCTCCCAGTATGTAAGATCTCCTGTAAGTTCAAAAGCGTTCATAAAACCCACCAGGTTTTCGGCCTGCAGCCACCAATGCTTGTTTGTGCGGAGATGGCTCCCGAACCTGACCGATTCAAGGAACAATCCGCCATCTTTATCGACGCCTTCCCGCTCTACCACCCCGGCCATTTTAACCGATATTCGCTTAATAGCCTCAGTGATTTCCTCATCACCCAATATCTCTGCTGCTTCTAAAAGCAACCATGAACCTTCGATGTCGTGACCGAAAGAACAGATCCCCTTTGAGGATTCCGTTTCATTGAAATCTTTGTCAAAGAATATCCCCAGGTGTCCGTTATCACGTATGATCTTATGGAGAAATAGATTCAATAGTCCGGAGAGTTGTCTCCTTACCCGTTCATCCTTCCATACATTATAAAGCGCTGCGTATGCTTCCAGTAGATGCAAATGGGTATTCATGGACCTGGGCTCATTGTTGTCGGCCATGCGGTTTTCCTGAAGGGGTTTCCAATCCCTTGTAAAAGCTTCCATATACCCAGGGTGCTGTTGATCCCTGGTTTTTTCCTCCAGCAGGTGAAAGTGGGATTGTATCCTCTCCATCAAGTCAGGTGATGGCTCCAATTCATAGTATTTACTCAGTGCATAAAGAACGAATGCCTGTGCGTAAGTGTGTTTGATGTCATTTGCAATGTGATGGTCATGGGTTAATTCCATATAATACCCGCCAAACTCATGATCTGCAAACTTATCTGAAATAACCTTGAATGCCCTGCGGGCCATGGCCTGTTGAGCCGAATTGCCAAGCATCTTTGCAGCGGCTGAGAAGGTCCATAATATGCGGGCGTTGAGTACACAGGATTTATTGGCCTCCGGAACAGGATTGCCTTCCAGGTCAGCTGCACCGTAGAATCCATCTCCGCTTTTTTCAACAGCATGATCCTGCCACCAGGTGAGAATATTTGTCAGTTCCAGGCGGAATTTGCTTATATACAATTGCAGTTCGTTTCGTGATGGATTCATCCTGTCACATTTTATTTTTTTTACTTCCAGGCACTGAATAGTTTTAATGAGATCCATATACTTCTGCCTCTTCCGTCAATGCCTGATCCGTGAACCCTGTATGCTTCGTTAAAGATATTTAGAATTCCGGCATTCAGCTGGAAAAAACTACCAGAATAACCCAATGAACAATCAATTGTATTCCATGAAGGTGTGCCACCTTCCCTGATCCTGTTGTCGTCAATATCCCCCTGGGATAATCTGCTTTGCTCCCCCGCATATGCCCATTCAATGGTCGTACTGAAGTTCTTAATAAAATGGCGGATTCCCACTCTGCTATTCAGGGGAGGGATCCGGCGAAGGGGAGCCCCGGTAAGCAGGTCTTTCCCATGTGTGTAACTTATATTCCCGAGGATTCTTAAGGAGGTTGTTAATGAGACAGTACCATCTGCTTCAAATCCCTTTATCAGTGCTTCATTTAGATTCACCCGCTGGTATACCTGGAATCCATCGATGGAGTCGTTTCCATTGTAGGATGTCTTCACATTGGTAATCAGATTATCCAGCTTATTTCTGAAGAGAAAGAGATTGCCCGAAAACCGGGGAGTAGCTATTTTTACCCCAAGGTCCATGTTTAGGTTTTTTTCGGGTTTTAACTCGTAATTTGGAATCTCATACCGGAAATCAGCAATACCTAAACTCGACACATCATTGATATTCGGAGCCCTGAAACCCGAACTGACAGATGTTACTAACCTTATCTGCTGTGATAACTTGTAATTTAAACCAACATTTCCGATCAGGGCGGAGGGTGTAATTTTTGTCTCTCCAAGGAGCTCATCAGTGACTGAAAGCCGGACATAGTTATACCGGCCTCCGAATACCAGGGAGATTCGATTCAGATCAATAGAGTGAAGGGAATAGAGCGCCAGGTTATCAGATCTGGATTTATCAGGATAGAGCCCCCTGGAACCAGTGGATTGGTCTGTTGAATCATAGGTGCTTGTGGTCCGGCTTCTGATGAGGTCTTCATACAGTTCAACCCCTGATGAGATTGTCCAGTATGAATTGGGTCTGGACAACAGCTCCACTGTACCGTTTATGGTGGAGACCCTGTCCTCTTCCGTATGGGTTACAGGAGTGGCTATTTTTTGTTTGATCCTTCTCTCCAGCGAATTTTGAAAGGATACTGTATAGGTTATTTTCGAGAATAGTAAAGACTCATCGTAGGACTCCAAACGAATATAGGAGAGCAATCGCTGTTGTGGATCAAAATGGTATTTGGAGTAATCGCCACTGGTAAGCTTATGGTAAAGAGGTACATCTTTCTGTCTGTGAAACTGTATTGATCCGGTAAACAGCTGGTTGGATTTCAACTTGTGCTTGATTTTCAGATCCGCAGATTTTTCAGAATATCCTGTGGGACTCAGTGTACTCAATCCTCTTCCCGGTACAATGTCACCCAGTTTTCTAAAAGATGCGCCTGCCTTGAATGCTGTTTTGCGTGAACCAGCTTCAAACGTTGCACGGCTGGTTTTTTCCATCCCTTTGCTCATGTATTTTCCATAGATACTGGCCTTAACCTCCTTTCCGGAATCTGAAAAAACAGGTGATTGAGTAAATAGTTGAATGACTCCGCCGAGGGCATCACTGCCATAAGGAACCCCGCCCTGTCCCCTCATAACTTCCATATTTTCAATAGTTAACGGGTCAACTGTATTGAGGTATTGATTGGGACCTGATCTGAAAGTAGAGTTATTGAGCCGGATTCCGTCTATCAGGATCAGGGTATGGTATCCGGTAAGGCCCCTGAGAAACGGGGATCCTCCTCCCAGATTTGTTTTTTGCATCCATACACCGGGCATGGCAGAAAGTGCATCAGGAGTCGATGTGGCCGTGACCAGATGTGGATCGGGACGGGTTAGTTTTGAAATAGCTTCAGGCCGGTCAATGTTGTTTGTTCTATCTCTTTGGGCCGTAATTACGAACTCCGGAATTAGTATAGCAGCTGTGTCACTTCTTTCCTGGATTTCCACAACGCTGTTCCCCAATAGAGGTATTGAACCCAGTAGAGGGATAATAATAGTAAAGATAAGCCTGCTGTTTATTATCTGGTCCAATTTAAATGGCCCATATTGTTAATTTGGAAAGGTATATAAGAAAATAGTTTTATATTGCGATTTCTGACTAAAACTGCTTCTCATGGATAAAATTTCCACAATGTTCCTTGCTGCCTCCCTGATTATCATCATGTTAGGAATGGGTCTGTCACTTGTACTTGATGATTTTAAAAGGATCTTCGTCTATCCGAAAGCGATCTTTTTGGGACTGGTCAACCAGCTGATAATACTTCCGCTTATTGGATTTGGTATCGTGATGCTATTCCCTTTATCCCCCGAAATTGCCATTGGAATCATGATCCTTGCAGCCTGTCCGGGCGGACCCACATCCAACCTTATTACCCACCTTGCCAAAGGTGACACGGCATTGTCTGTCTCCTTAACTGCCCTGAGTAGTTTTATCACCATTCTGACCATCCCGTTTATTGTAAATTTTGCCCTGGTCCATTTTCTGGATGCAGGACAGATGATCAGGCTCAATGTGCTGGAAACCATTATTCAGATCTTTATCATCATTATCATTCCCATTGGCATTGGTATGTTAATCAGGAGATACCGGGAAGGTTTTGCGCTCCGTATGGCCAATCCTGTACGGAAGGCCTCTGCAGTTGTCATCGCCCTGGTGATCATTGGGATTGTTATCAAAGAGAAGGAGAACATTATCTCTTACTTCCAGCAGGCGGGTATTGTAGCATTGACACTGAATGTGGCAACCATGCTGGTTGGATACTATTCTGCCAGGCTCTTAAAGATCAAGGATAAACAAGCACTCTCCATTGCCATCGAATCGGGCATTCAGAATGGAACCCTGGCCATCTCCATTGCAGTTGTATTACTTGGTAGTACTGAATTGGCAATTGCTCCGGCCATTTATAGTCTGCTGATGTTTTTTACCGGAGGTGCTGTTGTTTATTTTGGTGTTAAGCGGGATAAGGCAACCCTTGGAGCCGAACAGGTAGTTGGTACATAACCAGACTGATGCATTTTTCGCTTCTGAAAGTGTTTTGAGTCTCCCCATTCACCGTATCCGATCTCTCCGTCGGCCAGCTGGATGCGTACATCCAGACAGTTCTTGCACTCCTCGGGCTCCTCATCCACACAGGGTTTATTCTCGTAGAGGGCATAGTCATTCCGGAATTTACCGGGAGTGATATTTGGCATGATGATGTTGGCACCCACCTTGATTGCCTTTTCGCGTCCCACCGGATCGATAGCCTGCAGAGCCGTTGCTGCTGCAATGTTGATATCCTTCATGACTATCCTCAGGGTGGCAATCATTTTCAGGGCCAGATCAAAACGTTCCTTTATTGGAAGAAGCTGATCCCGGTACTGGAACAGCGGCGTATACTGGTGCTCAATATAGGGCCCCATTCCCACCATATCTACATCAAAATCTTTCATGAATAGCAGATCGTCAGCCAGGTGACTGGTATCCTGGAAGGGGAGCCCGATCATCACCCCTGTACCGGTCTGGTAGCCCAGCTCCTTCAGGGTGTGCAGACAGTTGAGTCGCTTTTTGAAATCATGGGTGGTGTCGTTGGGATGGTATTTCCGGTACAGCTCCGGATCGGAGGTCTCTATCCTCAGAAGATAACGGTGCGCACCCGCATCAAACCAGCGTTGATAAACTTCCCGGGATTGCTCACCCAGTGACAGGGTTATGCCCAGCTTTCCATCTGAAAGCTTTTTTATTTCCCTCAACAGGTTCTCAATTCTTTTGGTATAGGAGGACGATTCAAGTTCTCCGGCCTGCAGGACAAGGGAGCCATAATTGTTCTCATGGGCAAACCGGGCCGCATCCAGGATCTGCTCATCCATTACATTGTACCGGTGGGCCTCTTTGTTGGAGCTCCTGATGCCACAATAGTAGCAATCCTTTCCGCAGATGTTGGAGAATTCAACCAATCCACGGAAGTAAACCTTGTTACCAATCTCACGGAGTTTCACTTGCTCCGCCTTTTTAAACAGTAGCCTTTTGTCTTCTCCCCGGACAGAAAGCATACGAATAAGATCATCCCGCCCAAGCTTCTCTTTCTCCACTATTTCTCTCACTGTCATGCTATAAATATGTTTTGGAATCCGGTTCCAGTTGTACAAATGGTGATATGGCACGCTCATAGATGCCATGCATGTAGGCGATGGCCATACCGTAATTGGTGACCGGGATACCTGCTTCCACAGCTGGTTTTAAGCGATTAATCAGCTGCTTCCTGGTGATCATGCATCCCCCACACTGGATCACCAAGCTGTAGTCGGTAATTTTACCGGGGAGTCTGTTAAGACCGGCAATCACCTCATATTCGAGATGCTTCCCGGAAAAGTTGGAGAGCCACCTGGGTATTTTGATCCTGCCGATGTCATCACAGGATACCTGGTGGGTGCACGATTCAAGGATCAGTATCTTATCTCCGTTATTCAGTTTTGACAGGTGGGGTGTCCCTTTCAGGTAATTCTCAAAATCCCCTTTGTACCGTGCAAGTACGGTGCTGAAGCTGGTCAGGGGAATATCATCGGGAATGGAGGCATCGGCTTTTTTGAACACCTGACTATCGGTGATGGCCAGGGCCGGTCTGGGTGAAAGCCGTTTCAGCAAGGTGTCAATCTCCCGCTCCTTGGCCACAATGGCAATGGCATCATTATCCAGGATATCCCTGATGGCCTGCACCTGGGGGAGGATCAGCCTTCCTTCCGGAGCTTCGTCATCGATAGGAGTAATCAACAGAACCAGGTCACCCTGGGAGATAATATCACCCACCAGTGATTTGGTAAGGTAGGCAGTTTCCGGTATTGTGGACTGGATCTGACCGATCAGCAATTCTCGGTTGTCAGGATGCAGGGCGGAGAACTCAATCATCTTTTTTCCGGTCACATCCAGGACCAGTTTCATTAACCGGTCATCAATAGGTTCCAGGTCAGATTTATTATGTACAACCAGGTAAGGTACTTCCCATTTTTGAAGTTGAGCTAAAATAGATTCCTCCTCATGGTCAAACCTATTGTCAGCCAGCACCAGGATGGCAAGGTCAATGGTACGTATTACCTCCCGGGTCTTACCCACCCTCTTTTTCCCCAATTCACCTGTATCGTCAGTTCCGGCAGTATCGATCAATACCACCGGACCGATATGGGCGATTTCCATTGATTTCTTAACAGGATCAGTGGTGGTTCCGGGTTCCTTTGATACGATGGCAACCTCCTGGCCAGCCAGGCAATTGATTATTGAGGATTTCCCATTGTTTCTTCTTCCGAATATTCCTATGTGCGGTTTGGCGTCCCTTCCCTTCATAACACCTCCCTGATATCATTCATAGTGAATCCCTTTTTCAGCAGGTTGTCGGGTTCCATCAACAGCTCCAGCTTATGCTTTTCCAGGATCTTTAATGCTTCATTGGCCTTAAAAATATCTTCTCCTGTTTCTTTCATCTTTTTGGCCAGTTCTGCTGCCCTGTGATAACCGATCAGTGGTGAAAGGGCAGTGGTGACTGCCGGACTCCGGAAAAGCTTTTTCTTTGCCACATTTTCACTGACCTGCAATCCATCAAGCATCTGATCCTTCAATGACCTGTTCATAGATACCATGAGCTTCAGGCTATCCAGCATGGCACATCCAATCTCAGGCAGGTAAGCATTGAGGTCAAGTGAGCCCTGTGCGGCCAGTGAGGTGATCAACTGGTCATTGGCATAGATCCGGTGGGCAGAGGAGATCACATATTCGGGGATTACCGGATTTACCTTTCCCGGCATGATCGAACTGCCCACCTGTTTTGCAGGCAATGACACTTCCCGGGTATCGGTGACACCAGATGAGAGGAGCCTGAGGTCGGAAACGATCTTCTCCAGGTTCACTGCATGGGCTTTCAGGATGGCATGCACCTCCACCCATTTATCCATGTTGCAGGTGGCATCATGCAGGTTCTCCCCCTGGGTTACAGGCAAAGATGTTAATTTCTTAAGGCTTGGAACAATTTCCATGATAAAGAAGCGGGGAATAGATATCCCGGTACCAATGGCACCACCACCAAGGTTCACCACCTTGATCCGTTCAAATCCCTTGGATACCCTCCACCAGTCTCGCGATAACCCCTCACTATAAGTGCTGAAAAGCTGTCCGTACGTAGAAGGGACAGCCTCCTGCATCTGGGTATAACTAATTCTCAGGGCATTCCTGTATTTGGTTTCCAGCTGCTCAAAGGAAGAGCGAGTCAGGTTGATGGACGCCTCAAGTTCATTTAACAAAAGCATAGTGGCAACAGATAGAGCCGTTGGGATCACATCATTTGTGGACTGGAAAATATTGGCTGTCTCTATGGGGTCAACTGTCGCATGCTCTCCAGGTTTTGCACCCATTAATCTCAGCGACACATTGGCAATGATTTCGTTGATATTCAGGTTGATGCTGGTGCCTGCTCCACCCTGCACGGATGGAACGATAAAGTGTTCAAAGTGAGACCCAGCTGATACTTCGCCGGCAGCCTTTTCCAGTGCCTCAACCGTTTTTTTATCGGGAAGACGAAGGTGGTTGATAAGATCGGGGTGCTCTTTCAGAAGTGCGTCAAGCAGATTCCGTACAGTCCGGTAGCAGGCTAGCTTTACCGTTCCCACAGCACGATACCACTCAATGGGAAAAGGGTTCAGGTTGGAGAAATTTTCCCGTGCACGGTAGGAGTGGATGCCATACAATGCTTCCTCCGGTAAGGATACTTCTCCTAAGAAATCTTTCTCAATGCGCATGAAATCTAAATTTCATATAAAAATACTTGAATAAAATGAAAAACCCGCATGGCTGGATTGAATGCCGATGCGGGTTTCACAGGTAAGTTTTAATCTTAATTGGGAGAAAGTCTGATAATAAGGCCGCCTGAGAATTCACCCTGGAAGGGTGTGACGCGGGTATAAATATTGCTACCACAATTGGCTCCTCCGGTTCCGATCCCACAACCAAATCCAAAACCATTGTAAACCATAGGCATTAGCATACTTCCCTGCAGCCTGATACCGATCATCTCGGTAAGCCATAGTTTTAATCCTGCTCCCACTGTGGCGCTGAATTGAACTTTACTATTCAGCTGTGAAGTTTTTGGACTCCACCAGGTAACTCCCATCCCCACTGTAGCAAAGGGTGACACCCTGCCAAATTCGACCTCCTGTAATCCCCCCACCTGGAAATAATTTGAGCTGAACCGTATTGGGTCACTGGGGAATCCGAAAAAAGGATAAAAGGTTCCTTCTGTATCGGCACGCATATAGGAAAGCTCTGCAAATGTGGTAGAGGATACTCCAAAAGCTATTTTCCCACCATAATTCTGTGCATCCCTGATCCGGAAATCTCCATCATAAAGTTTTGCCGTTCCACCCAGTTGTATTCCGGTAAATCCGTTTAATTCGATAATCTGGGCAGAGATGTCCTGTGTCGCATGGATCATCATTGCAAGCAAGAAGGCAAATAAAAGTTTGTTTATCTTATAGTTCATAGCCAAGGGTTTAAAAAATCAATAACAATGATTATAATAACACAAAAGTTGCAAAAATGTTAAATACTTAAGGGGTTAAAGTTTTAGGATCACTCTTTCACAAAAGGAAATGTAGCTCCAAATTGAAGGAGGGAAGCTGTGATCGGGTCTCCGCTGTTCTCTTTAACCAGGTCAACAAATCCTTTGCTGTACCGAACATAGAGATTGATTCCTTTTCCGCCCTTTGGGGGTACCAGGATATATTCCAGATCGATCATCGCTCCTGCATCAATTCTTTTCAGTTCCGATTTGATATCCAGTTCAGTGGTTAAAATGGTGCCATCAATGGAACTTGATTTGTAGATATCCGTTGCAGAAGTCAGGATACTCATATGGGGACCTGCCGATATGCTAAATCGCTTAGCAAACTTATACTTCAGTAATACCGGCATGTCGATGTAAAATATTTTTCTGTCCGAGGAACTAGGGTCCACCAGCAGATCATCCAGGTTTGGATCACCGGTGGTTAATAAAGGAACATCAGTGATCTTCCTGGGCGAGAGCGGTAAGAATTCCGGAATTAGATAGAACTTTTCGGTGAGTTTAATATTGTTCACAAGGCCGAAATTTGGGCTAAGTCCGTTTTTTCCCTCCTCATATCCATGCATGATCGAATAGGTGCCCCCCAGTTTCAGACTAAAATTAAAGTTTTCAGTAGCCACCTTTTCACCAAATATTAACACCAGCAGTGCAGCCTGACCTTGAACAGCAGCTGAAGATATGATCAGGAAAAGCATTGATGTAAGAAGCTGTTTTTTCATATTCGAGGCTTAAATAGGGTCCAGTTTTGTTATTTCTGAATTTGAAATGCTAAATATAATTAAAATAGGTATCAAATTGATGGCGATCAAATAACTATGCTAATTGTTGTTATAACGATTTTTTTACCCATGCAGATGAACATTTTGCCAGGTAATTCATTATACAGTTGTTATTAACCCAAAAATTGAATTATAATGAAAAGAGTACTGATTATTTTGACGATTGCTTTTGCAGGTGTGTTGACTTCAAATGCCCAAACACAAAACGAAGAAATTGATATTATCCAATCACTTTTTGGAATGGAGAAAAAGGCAGCTGTGGCAGCTTTTCTGGAACTTGAAGGTGCTTCTGCTGATGCTTTCTGGGAACTCTATGAGGCTTATGAAACAGATAGAAAAGCTTTGGGAAAAAGGCGCATTGATCTGTTGAATAATTATGCTGAGGAATACCTGGAGCTGGATGATGCAAAAACCGAAGAGATCATGAAGGAGACCATCGCCCTGAGTCAATCATACGACAAGCTCATTGTAAAGTATTACAAAAAAGTGAAGAAATCGCATGGAGTGAAAACTGCCACACAGTTTTTCCAAATCGAGAGTTATCTGAAGAGTTATATCCGGACCATCATTTTCAGTTCTATTCCTTTTGTGGGAGAAATTGAATAACTTGTAAGATCTTACCAATAAGATCTCCATTGCATGAACAGCCAGCGCATCCCAATAATTACTTTTCTGTTAGGGTTTCTCTTTGCTGGTAATGTATTGGCTTCATCAAAGATTGACACCATCTATTTTCAGAATGGCGACAGGGTCACGGCTGAAGTCAAATCGCTGGAAAATAATCAGCTGAGACTATCCACCGATGATGCTGGTACCATCAGGGTCGAGTGGAACAAGGTAGATAGTGTAAAGATCCTGAACAGCATGCGCATTGTGTTGCAGGATGGTGAGATCCTCTACGGAAAACTTCTGCCTTCAGGCGAAGTGAAAAGCGGCTATATATGGCACAGGACCGGAGATCCCATGCTGGTGGAGCTGGAGAGGATTGTTTTGTTATCCCCCATTGAAGATAGATTTGTGAACAGGCTGGACGGATCTTTAAGTTCCGGGTTCAGTTACATCAAAGCCAGTCAGGTAATGCAGATGCACCTGAATGCTTCAATACAATACACAGCCGAAAAGAATCACTTTGAGCTCTTTTATGATGGAATGTATACGCGCGAACCTGAATCGGATAACTCACAGCGGCAAAACGGTGGAGCCACTTTTCTAAGGATCCTGCCAAAGAAGTGGTTCCTGTTGTCTCAAGTATCGGCAGAGAACAGTTCCGAACAGCAGCTTGATCTCAGGACCAATTTTGGGGTCGGGGGAGGCAACAGCCTGATCCGGACCAACAGCACTCATTTTTATATTGCAGGCGGGATACAGGCAAACAGGGAGCTCTCAATGGGTATATCCCAATACAATCTTGAAGGAATGATTGCATCCAACTATTCCGTTTTTATCTTCGATTCCCCTGAGGTCTCCTTCAATATAAATGCAAAAGTAATACCCAGTCTGAATGACTTTGGAAGGATACGAAGTCAGGTTGATTCAAACCTGAAATGGGAGATGTTCAATGATTTTTATTTGAAATGGACCTTCTTCTACAGTTTTGACAACCGACCACTCTCTGAAACAGCTGAAAAAAGTGACTGGGCCATTACCCTTCTGGGACTGGAGTATAGTTTGTGATCTCCGGAAGGAGCATGGGGAAATCTCAGTTCAACGTTCCACTGCAGCAATAGACACCCGAAACTTGCCTGTTTGTCAATCTTCATATAACTTTATCAAAACTAGATGAACAATATCTTTCTCAATTTGTAAATGTTATAAGGTTTTCACTGAGACTTAAATTGATTTGATGATCACACAGGCGAGTCATTGATCCATTGGAATTGAAAAAAGAGAAACATTTTTGTAACCCTCAAAGATTCATCATATGAAAACAATCAAAACTTTTTCTCTGGTGTTTGTATCCATCATTTTCATGATGGGATGCTCATCTGTAAAAGTAATTACTGATGTCAAATCAGATGCTGATTTCTCTACTTACCAAACCTTTAAGGTGGTACACTTTGTTAATGAAGAAGATCATCAGGCAGAGAAATTCAGGGTGAATCCTATGAACAGGAGCAGGATTGAAGCGGCAATAGCCAGCAATGCTGAATTGCGAGGAATGAAAAAAGTGGAATCTAATCCTGATGTTGTACTTCTCTGGGTCACAGATGTGGATATTGAAAAATCATATTCATCCCATACAACCTATACCGGTGGAGCTTATATGGGTTACCGGGGCAGGTATTATATGGGTGGAGGCCCTGCATATACAACCACAGATGTAAATGAGTACTATGTCGGTAAACTCACCGTCGCTGTTGTGGAGCATGGCAGTGAGGATATGCTCTGGTATGGACAGGGACAGAAGGATATTTCGGGAGATGCAGGAAAAGCGGAGGAGACAATCAATCTGATTGTGGGAAAGATCATGGCAGAGTTTCCCATTGGTACGGTTCCTGAATAATTGAATAGATCAATAATAACCATATAATTTAAACAAAGAAGTAATGAGAAAATCGATTTTAGCTATTGTATTAACGGTATTTGTACTGGGAGCTTATGCCCAGGAAAAGCCCAATATCCTGGTGATCTGGGGTGATGATATTGGTCAGTCGAATGTTTCTGCCTATACCATGGGAATGGTAGGATATCAAACCCCCAATATTGACCGAATTGCCAATGAGGGCATGATCTTCACCGATTACTATTCGGAGCAGAGCTGTACGGCTGGACGGTCCACTTTTATCCTGGGGCAGAGTGTATTCCGTACCGGTTTAAGTAAAGTGGGGCTTCCCGGTGCAAAAGAGGGGATCAGTGAGAAGGATCCCACCATTGCAGAGATGCTGAAACCCCTGGGTTACACCACCGGTCAGTTTGGAAAAAACCACCTGGGTGACCGGGACGAACACCTTCCCACCAACCATGGTTTTGATGAGTTCTTTGGAAACCTCTATCACCTCAATGCAGAAGAGGAGCCGGAATTACCCGACTATCCCGATCCGGAAAAGTACCCCGATTTCGCGCAGAAATATGGGCCACGCGGTGTCATGCATTCATACGCTGATGGTAGGATCGAAGACACCGGTCCACTAACCAAGAAGAGGATGGAATCCATTGATGATGAAAGTTCAGATGCAGCGGTGGGATTTATTAGGAAAGCTGTGGAAGAGGGGAAACCATTTTTTGTATGGTGGAACGGAACACGCATGCACTTCCGGACCCATGTAAAAGAGGAGCTTCGAGGGATATCCGGACAGGATGAATATGCTGACGGTATGGTGGAGCACGATATGCATGTGGGAAAATTACTGAAGGTGTTGGATGAATTGGGGATTGCCGAAAACACTATTGTACAGTATGGAACCGATAATGGTCCCCATAAGAATACATGGCCGGATGCTGCGGTGAATCCTTTCAGAGGCGAAAAAAACACCAACTGGGAAGGTGGCTGGAGAACACCCTCCATGGTTCGCTGGCCCGGAAAAATTAAGGCAGGTAGCATATCAAACGAAATTATGTGTACACAGGACTGGTATCCCACATTCCTGGCTGCAGCCGGGGACGAGGATATCAAAGGGAAACTTCTGCAGGGGCACAAGGCTGGTGATAAGAGTTTCAAGGTGCATCTGGATGGTTATAATTTCCTTCCATATCTGACAGGGGAAACTGACCAGGGACCTCGTCGTGAGATCTTTTACTTCTCCGACGATGGTGACCTGACGGCCCTGAGGTACGATGACTGGAAAATGATCTTTATGGAACAGCGGTCGGCCGGAACCATGGCTGTATGGGCAGATCCTTTTGTACCCCTGAGGGTTCCGCTGATATTTAATTTACGCCGTGACCCGTTTGAGCAGGCAACCATCACCTCCAACACTTATTATGACTGGTTGCTCGATCACGTATTCCTGCTGGTTCCTGCACAGGATATCGTGGGGCAGTTCCTGATGACCTTTCAGGAGTATCCCCCCCGTATGGAGGCTGCCAGTTTCAGCCTGGACAATGTGATGAAGAAACTGCAGGAGGGCGGAAGCTCAAAGTAATACTCCTGACTGCTTACACAAAACTCCTGCTGGTTTTTATCTACGGCAGGAGCGAATTTAAATGCTATTCGTTATGATGACTGGAAATTGCATTTTACACTGATGGAGGGTTCGATCAATGAAGCATTCAGGAAAACACCTTCCTGGCCCATTGTGATCAACCTGAGAGCTGATCCATATGAGGTTTCATATGAGTCTGCATTGTACATCAGGTGGATGGCCGATCAGATGTGGACCTTTGTACCTGCACAGGCCGTCACTGGTAAGTTCCTTGCCACATTCAAGGATTTTCCACCAGTGCAAGGATCGTCACTGGGGATTGATAAGGTGGTTCAGTCGTTGACCGCCCATCCCAGTGCACAGTAGCAAGTAGATCAGAGCAATCGCATTAACTTTTTTATGGCTGCATCGGGTGAATAGGTACCAGGTGCAGCCTTTTTTTTTGTTTCACAAAAACATAACTATCGTGGCATCAACTGCATTGGAATCGGTTAAAGAACTGAAAGAGAAGATGGGTACCTCCATCATTGGTCAGGAGAAGATCGTCGAACGGATCGTAATGGTCCTCCTGGCCGAGGGCAACCTGTTGCTGGAGGGATTACCAGGTCTGGCAAAGACCAGGGCCATTACCAGCCTCTCAAAAAACCTGGCTGCCGGATTGAGCCGTATTCAGTTTACCCCCGACCTGTTACCATCTGATATCACCGGTACGGAGGTATACCAGCCTGAGTCGGAGGAGAAATTTATCTTCCAGGAGGGGCCCGTATTCAACAACCTGATCCTGGCCGATGAGATCAACCGGGCTCCGGCCAAGGTACAGGCAGCCCTGCTGGAAGCCATGCAGGAGCACCAGGTCACCGTGGCCGGAAAAACCCACAAGCTGCCTGATCTTTTTATGGTGATGGCCACCCAGAACCCCATCGAGCAGGAGGGAACCTATCCCTTGCCCGAGGCGCAGATGGACCGTTTCCTGTTGCATGTGATGGTGGACTATCCCGATACAGAATCTGAAAAGAAGGTGCTGAGGCTGGTACGGGGGGAGGAGTCAGCCGCCAAGAAGAGTGCAGCAGAAAAGAAGGCTGAAAAGGGTAAATCCATTCCCCAGAAGACCATTTTTCAGGCCAGAGAGGAGATCAATCAGGTTCATGTTTCAGAGAATATTGAGCAGTACATTGTGGACCTGATCAATGCTACTCGTTTTCCGGAAAAATTCAGTGAACAGCTCGATACCTGGCTCGATTATGGGGCCAGTCCACGCGGTTCCCTTGCCCTGGAGAAGTGTGGCCGGGTCAATGCCTGGATGAACGGGAAGGACTTCGTGGCGCCCGACGATATCCGGGCAGTGATCCATGATGTGTTGCGTCACCGAATCGTACCCAGTTACGAGGCTAATGCCGATGGCATTGGCAAAGGTGAGATCATTGATGAGTTGTTGAAGCTGGTGGCTGTCGCGTGATAGTAGAAAGTATAAAGTTGAAAGTATAAAGTTGAAAGATGCCTAGGGAGATCATCAAAGAAAAAGGGGCACGGATGGGCCCGCCAGAGGTCTATGTGACCCTGCGCGACCTGGTGGGATTGCAGCATGATGCCCATGGGTTCAGTTTCCTGCCCAGGCACGCCATCCAGAGCCTCCTGTCGGGCCGGCACCGCTCCAGGCTGCGTGGCCGTGGGCTTGATTTTGATGAGGTCCGGAAATATGTGGCGGGTGATGATATCCGGAATATCGACTGGAGGGTGACCGCGAGGGTGGGTGAGACCCATTCAAAGGTCTTTACCGAGGAGCGTGAGAGGCCGGTACTGCTGATTGTGGATCAGTCTTCCTCTATGTTCTTCGGAAGTCAGGTCTATCTCAAGTCAGTGATCGCGGCCCATGCAACAGCTTTGGGTGCCTGGCGTACCCTGGATGTGGGCGACCGGGTAGGGGGCATTGTCTTTGACGATACCAGCCTCGCTTATGTGACTCCCAAACGTGACCGCAGAAGTGTACAGCGGATTCTGCACCTGGTAGCTGAACGAAACCAGGCACTGGGTCCGAAATCTGCGAAAACCAACGAAAACCAGCTGCTTGAAGCCCTCAGGCAGGCGCATCAGCTTGTTACTCATGACTATTTGGTGGTGGTGATAAGCGATTTCATGGGATTTGGAGATCCCGTGATGAAGCTACTGATCCAGCTCTCCCGGCATAATGATATCATTGCGGCACGTGTAACCGACCCGGTGGAGGAGAAGCTGCCAGGGGCCAACCTGGTG
The DNA here is from genome assembly GCA_039714655.1 of Bacteroidota bacterium. Classification (GTDB taxonomy): domain Bacteria; phylum Bacteroidota; class Bacteroidia; order Bacteroidales. The sequence continues at coordinate 11,100 of JBDLIX010000028.1, read as the reverse complement.
CTGACAGACGGGGTTTTCAGGACCGCCCTGGATCGCCGGAAAAAGGCCTACAATGGATTGAATAAGAAACAAGCTGAAACACAACAACACCTTGCCGATCAAATGAAACGGTTCGGAATTCCCCTGTTGAAATTCAATACCGAGGAGCCGGTATCTGTGCAACTACGAAAGATGGTAGGAGGAGAAGCAAGGATAAGAAAAATGAGGTAAATAGATGTTTAACCTGGATCAGATATTGGCCGGCCAGCAGCTGGAGTTAGGGGTACCCTGGATCCTGTGGCTGCTTCCCCTTCCCCTGTTGATGCTCCTTCTGCCTTCCGTGAAATACAGGGCTGAAGCATTGTTTGTCCCCTTCTTTTCAGAGGTGCTGGCAGTGAAGGGTGAGAAGCCCTCTAAGGGAATACGCATGGCCGGGCGAAACTGGTTCCGGATCATCCTTATGTGGCTGGTATGGATCTGCCTGATCACAGCACTGGCATCTCCCCAACTGGTGGGTGAACCTGAAAAACAGATCAAAACGGCCCGTAACCTGCTGCTTAATGTGGATCTTTCACTGAGTATGGACTCGCGGGACTGGATCTCGGCCGACGGCGAGCGATCCACCCGCTGGGATGCGGTGAAGGAGGTGATGGATGAGTTTATCGAAATGCGGGAGGGGGACCGCATGGGGCTGGTGCTTTTTGCTTCGCAGGCCTATCTTCAAGTGCCGTTTACCAGTGATCTGCAGGTGGTTCGCAGCCTGCTGGAGGAGTCGGAGATTGGGCTGGCCGGAGCCAAGACGGTGATCGGAAATGCCATTGGCAAGGCCATTGAATTGTTTGAAGCCGACAGTATAGAGGAGCGGGTGATGGTTCTGGTGACCGACGGGGAGGACAGTGGCAGTGAATTGCCACCCCTCCAGGCAGCCCGGATGGCTGCGCTGGACAGCATCACCATCTACACCATCGGGATCGGTAGTTTATCATCAGGGGCCTATGAACTGGATGAGACTACCCTGACATCCATTGCTGAAGCCACCGGTGGCCAATATTTCAGGGCCAGCGACCGGGAGGGATTGCGGGAGATATACTCGCTTCTGGATGAGCTGGAGCCCATCGAGTATGAAGATGAGGATTACATCCCCAGGCGTCTGATGTTCTATTACCCGCTGATGGCAGCCTTTGGAGTGGCGGTTCTTTTTCATGTTCTGGCTGGTCTTTTTTCCACCCTCCGGTTTCTGTTGAACCGTATAAAACCTGAAGAATAATATGTTGGGCGGACTGGTCATATCCTTCTCCTGGCAGGATCTCTGGTTCCTGCGCCCGCAATGGTTTTGGGGATTCATTCCCGTGGCGGCCATTGCCCTGATGTTCCTGGTCAGTTTCCAGCGCAAGGAGGAGTGGAAACGCTCCTTCTCCAAACAGTTGCTACCCTTTATTGCCATCCGGGGTACCCGAAGCCAGTTCCTGTTACCCAGGATCTTTCTGATTTTGCTTCTGGGCCTGATGCTCCTGGGATTGGCAGGCCCCACCTGGGAGGAGAAGGAGCATCCCGGAAACCGGACCGAGGCTGCCCTGGTGATTGTACTTGACCTCTCCCGGTCGATGCTGGCCGAAGATATACAGCCCAACCGGCTGGGGCGGGCCCGCTTGAAACTTAAGGACCTTTTTGATGCGCAGCCCGGTATCCGGACCGCATTGATTGCCTATGCCGGCAGCGCCCATACCGTAGTACCCTTTACCAAGGATTACCCGGTGATCAATAGCCAGATGGAGGCCCTCAGACCGGGGATCATGCCCATGATGGGCACAAACCTGGATGATGCACTGGACCTGGCCGATTCACTCCTTCGGAGGATCGAAGCGCCCAGCTCCATCCTGATGGTTACCGATGGGGTCAGGCAGGAGGATATTGAGCGGATCAGGAAGAGTACCCAGGAGTCCCGGGTAGAGGTGATGATACTGGGAACCCCCGGCGGAGGCACCATACCCTGGGATAGGGGAGTGCTCAGGAACTCCAACGGCGAGCCTGTGGTGGCTGGTTTTGACCCTGCTTTGTTAATGGAACTGGGAAATACCCCGCAGGTCAATATTGTGACGGTGACCCTGGATGAGAGTGATGTGAAGATCCTGGCCATGCACATTCGTGAGAACCTCGAATTTATTGCCGATCCGGATCAGGCCGAAACAGCTTGGAAGGATGCCGGGTACTGGATATTGATCCCTGCCCTGCTTCTGAGTCTTCTGTGGTTCCGGAGAGGCTGGATGGTCCACTGGATATGGTTGCTGCTCTTTACAACCGGGTGTGGAGAAGAGAGCGATTTCAAAATGGCTGATCTGTTCCGTACCCGGGACCAGCAGGGGCAACAGCTGTATGAGAAAGGAGCGGTAGAAGAGGCCGCTGAACGCTTTGAATCGGCCAATCGGAAGGGATATGCCTTTGCAGAGGCCGGAGAGCTGGAGAAGGCGGCAGAGGCTTACAGCAAGGAGACCAATGCCGAAGGGTTTTATAACCTGGGGGTCCTCTATGCCCGTATGGGGGATGTGGAAGCTTCCCGGGAGGCGTTTGCAGCAGCGCTGGAGATGGATCCGGAGATGGAGATGGCCAGGGCGAACATGGAAACGGTGGACAGGGTACTCGATTCGTTGTTCCTTGCGGGAGAGCGGGAGAGTGGTGTGCCAGAAGATGAGAAGCAGAAACCGGAAAAATTCGAAGAACCGGGCAAAATCTCCGAGGATCAGGAGCAGGCCCAGGAGAGCGATGAGAAATTTGAAGGAAAGGGAGATGTACAGGAGATGGGCACTAAAGAGGTGGATGAGGCCTCCATCGATTTTTTCGACACGGGCGGAGAGCCTGCCCCGTTCGATCAGCAGGGGGCAAAGCAGTCTCTGCTGCGGCAGGTGGACACCGATCCATCCATCTTCCTGCGACGTAAGTTCGCACACCAGTTAAGAAACCGAAAACAAAAACCTGAGACCCCTGAAGAAACCTGGTAACATAGCGTCCATTACCCTGACACTGCTTGTGTTGATGGCAGGTTCTTTGGTCCGGGCCGAAACCAAACCGGCCAATATTTGGGCCTCGGTGCAGTTCAATAAGCGGAGTGTGGTTGTGGGAGAACCCCTGATCGTTACTGTGACCGTCTACACCAGCACCTGGTTTACCGCTCCTCCCGAGTTCAGTGAGATCCAGGTTCCCGAAGCCATGATGGTGGATTACCAGCAACGGACAGGCGCCATGCAGAAGACCATCGGGAACAAATCCTATCCCGCCATTGAAAAAAAATTCGTTATCTATCCCTTCAGGGTAGGAGAGAACAGCTTGCCACAGCTGACCATTGTGACAGAATCGCCTCCCGAAGGAGATTACAAAGGTAAAAGGCGGGTGATCAAATCCCCTGAGCGCACCTTTACCGTGAATCCGCCACCTGAAGGACTTACTATTGAAAAATGGATGACAGCCTACAATGTACAGCTGTCTGAAAGGTGGGATAAACCGATGGATCAGCTGATGCAGGGGGATGTTCGGGAGCGCCGGATCACCATCCAGGCATACGGTGCCCTGGCCGCACTGATACTGCCCCTGGAACTGGAAGGGGGCGGTTATGGCAATGTCTATTCCAAGCCAGCCCAATTGAGCAATGTACAGAACCAATCCAGTTTTACGGGGACCCGGACCGAAATATGGACCTACCTGATGGAGTCGGAGGGTACCTATACCATTCCAGGGATCAAAGTCTCCTGGTATGACCCCGGCTCCGGAAAGCTGGAAAGCACAGCCATTGAAGCCAGGGAGATCACCATTGCAGAAAACCCCAACCTGGACTTTCTGCTCACTATGCAGGACTCACTACAGGCCTTACTGGAGACAGGGGAGGAGGGGGTTGCAGAACCCTTTGAGTGGATGGGACTGAACTGGTGGCAATTGGTAGTGGCCGGTGTGACCGGTCTGATAATCATCTATTTAATAATCAGAGTGATCCGGAGAATAGTCTCCTCGATGAGAAGGAGGAGGGTAGCCGCAATCGAATCGGAAGAACGCTATTTTGAGGAGCTCCTTAAGGTGAGGGATGGGGATCCTTCTAAAGTGATGGAGGCCCTGATCAGCTGGTACGACCGGTACAGGGTTGAGGGTTACGGACCCGGATTTGAGAATTTTGTCTGTGCAGCCGGTGATGCTGATTTGAAAAAGAGCTTTGCCCAACTGGAGCGGATTGTGTTTGCAGGCGAGGAGCAGGGTGACTGGAATGGAAAAAGCATGGCGGAACTGGTCAGGGAAGCCAGAAAACGCATGGCCAACGGGCGTGAGTGGAAGCCTGAACAGGAGCTGGGTACATTGAATCCCGGTGATGCAGAAACGGAAACATGTAAAACGGGTAATTAACGGAACCCAATGCAGGATACCATACATATCACAGGGATCGAACCGATGATCGCACCGGAAGGGGTACCCTTCTGGCCCCCGGCCCCCGGCTGGTATATATTGGCCGGACTGTTGATGCTTCTTCTGGTTTCCCTGACCTACAGGTGGTTCAGACAGAGGAAAAGGAACCGTTACAGGGTCACGGCACTACAGCAACTCAGAGAGATTGAACGATCGGCAGGGGACGCCCCGGATCAGACAGCACTGATTGCACTGGGCAGGTTGCTGAAGATTACTGCGCTGGCTGTCTATCCAAGGGAGAGGGTGGCAGCCCTGACCGGAAAGGATTGGATGGAGTTTCTTGCAGAGAACTGCAGTGGAGCGGAACCAGGTGATGTAATAGAATCGCTTTTAACGCGGGAAACGCTTCAGCCTCCCGGTGAGACCAAAATAGACACAGGTGACTGGAAGGCCCTGCTCTCCTTTGCCGAACATTGGATCCGCCATCACCACCCCTCTATTTCCCAATAACATCATGCAATACTTACATTGATCATTTAGAAAGAAAATAATGCCAGTTATCTGGGAGATTTCAGCGATTCATTTGAACGGAAGAACACTGCTTAGTGGTGTTCTCCTCTGTAGGACCCCCTATATTTTCGACCGGAAAACCAGCAGTATAATGAATGCGATCAGAATTGTAAATACCTATCTTGCAGATACATATAGAGATCGGGAAATTCTTGTAATCGTTAATGGGAAAACCATCCGTACCGCTACCGATGGTTCCGGAGGTTTTTCTTTGGTTGTCGATTTTCTGGTCGATGATGAGGTGCAAATCAGTCTCCCCGGTAGTGAGGAACCTCTGCAGATCATACAAAACTATCCGGTAATTTTCAGAGAAACCGACAGCATTCTGGAGGTGATATCAGATATTGACGATACAGTGATTATTTCCCATACCGCCAGCCTTGTAAAAAGAGTGGGAACCCTGGCCCTGAAGGCTCCGCAGCACCGTAAACCGGTTGGTTTCAGTCTACAACTGCTCAATTACCTTGTAAAACAGCACGATGCAAGGATTTTTTATATTTCGAAGAGCGAAAGCAACCTGTTCGGGCTGCTGACCACCCTGATCCGCTATAATGAATTGCCTGAGGGGAAGCTTTTCTTAACACCCTACCTGAAACCGGGTCAGCTTCTACATCCAAAGAAAGGGCGTGATTATAAATACCGTCGCATTAGTTTCCTGTTAGAGAATTCAGCAAATCAAAGATTTGTTCTTCTTGGGGACGATACCCAGAAGGATATGGAAGTCTATACAGAGATTTCCAAAGAGTTTCCCGGCAGGATCGTGAAGATCTATATCAGGAAAACCCGAAGGAGGGTAAGCCGGAGAAAGCAAAAAATGTGGCTCACTCTGGTGAACCATTTTCCTGAAGCACACTATTTCACAGAGGAGACAGATAGCGCAACTGAGATCAGGTATCTTGAAGAACATATTCACAGCAATCATACACAATAGGCAGGTTGCTGCTAGAGAACCATATAAGTAACTGAGCAATGAAACTGCTATTTGTAGTAAATCCCATATCGGGGGGAGTGAATAAAGAACCTTTCCTGAATAAAGCAGGAAGGTTTTGCCGGAAGTTCAACATTGAATCCCATATTTTCAAAACCACAGGGAAGGATGATAGGAGGCTGCTCAGGGAGGTGATTCAGCAATACAACCCCGACAGGGTAGCCTCTGTGGGTGGGGATGGTACTACGCTGTTTACCGCTGAGGTCCTGTTAAACAGCGATCTTCCCATGGGAATTATCCCCCTGGGGTCAGCTAATGGAATGGCCGTGGAGCTGTTTGTCAATCCCGAACCCATGGAAGCACTGAAAGAGCTTGTGATGTCCCGGGTGGTGGCAGGCCTCGATCTTATACAGGTTAACAATCAGCACTACTGTATGCACATTGGGGATGTTGGGATTAATGCCAGGATTGTGGAGGCATACGAGAGGGACAGCAACAGGGGGATGGCCACCTATGCCAGGTATTTTCTCGAGGAGTTAAAGCGGACGGATCCCTTTACTGTTTGGGTAAAGGCCAATGGAGAGATGGTGGAGAAACGTGGGGTGATGGTGGGCTTATGCAATGCCAGAAAATATGGAACGGGCGTCCCCCTGAACCTCACAGGTAATCCGATGGATGGAAGGTTTGAAATCGTGGTTGTGCAGAATATCGATCTAAATTCTCTGGTTAAAGCCGGTCTGTCAAAATTCAATGAAAAGTTTCACGATAGCCAGAACGGATTTGTAATCAGTACAGAAGAGGCGGAGATTAAATTCAACCGGCCCAGTCTCCTTCAGCTTGATGGTGAAGTAATTGGAGAATTTGAAAAACTGGATGTAAAACTGATAAATGGTGGGGTAAAACTGATTACCCATTTCGAAAACAGCAACTTACTGCCAATCGATTAAACCTTTTGCACCTCTATTTGTTTAGCAGTTAGTGTTTAATTCATTAAAGAATCAAAATGAAAACAATAATTTTAGGACTTATTCTCATGTTGGGACTGGTGGGTTGCACCATCACCACTGAAAACAGCAATCAAACTGATCCGTTGCCCTCCTGGAACGACGGGAAGACCAAAGAGACGATTGTGGCCTTTGTGAAGGATGTAACCAATGAGCAAAGTGAACACTTTGTGGCTGTGGAGGACCGCATTGCCGTTTTTGATAACGATGGCAACCTCTGGTCGGAGCAACCGGCCTATTTTCAACTCTTTTTTGCCATTGACCGGGTGAAAGCGATGGCCCCGGACCATCCTGAATGGAAAAGCCAGCAACCCTTTCAGTCAGTTTTAGAAGATGATATGGAGACCCTGGCCACATTTGGGGAACATGGCCTCATTGAATTGGTGATGGCCACCCATGCGGGGATGAGCGCCCATGAGTATGAGAAGGTGGTTGAAGCGTGGCTCGCCACAGCCAGGCACCCGCGTTTCGATAAGCCCTATACGGAGCTTGTGTATCAACCAATGCTTGAGTTGATCTCCTACCTGCAGGAGAATGATTTTAAAACCTTTATCGTTTCCGGTGGGGGAATCGATTTTATGCGTGTCTGGGTGGAGGAAGTCTATGGCATCCCCCGTGACCAGGTGGTGGGAAGCAGCATTAAAACCGAATTCGTTATTGAGGATGGTGTCCCGGTGATCAGGAGGCTTGCTGAACTGGATTTTATCGATGACAAAGCCGGGAAGCCCGTTGGGATCAACCGGTTCATTGGCCGGCGACCCGTTTTTTGCTCGGGAAATTCGGACGGGGACCTGCAGATGATGCAGTATACATCTGCGGGTGATGGAAAGCGATTTATGTTATACGTTCATCATACAGATGCAGAAAGGGAGTGGGCCTATGACAGGGAGTCCCATGTGGGCAGGCTGGATAAGGGGCTCGATGAGGCCCGTGAAAAGGGCTGGACCGTTATTGATATGAAAAATGACTGGAAGGTGGTTTATCCCTGGGAGGAAAAATAATCAAAATATCACTGATATTCAGAAGTTTAATAAATCATATGAAGCATATAAATTTTGGATTGCTGGCAGCTTTATTGTTTTTATTCTCCTGCAATGCCAATTTTCAGCATTTGCAAAAAGAGGATAACAGGTACAATCTTACCACCGTGCAGCAGCTGGAAGATGAAAAGTATGCCCGGGAAATAGAAGATTTCTACGATAGAGGGAAAGAGGGATTTTTCACAGGCAAGGCTGATATTCGTATCTATTACAAATTATTTAAGCAGCCACAAAAGGAAAAAGGAGCCATTCTGATTTCTGCCGGGAGAACCGAGGCGGCCATTAAGTATAAGGAGCTGGTTTTTGACCTCTATAAAAACGGCTACTCGATTTACATTCACGACCACAGGGGACAGGGCCTGTCGGGCAGAATGACCGATGACCCTGAGATGGGCTATGTAGATACTTTTCAGTTTTACATTGACGATATGAAGTATTTCTATGACCATATGGTCAAAACGGCCAATCATCAGAAACTCTATCTGCTGGCACACTCCATGGGAGGAGCCATTGGCATGACCTATATAGAACAGTACCCGGATGATTTTAATGCGGCCGCATTTTCCTCTCCCATGCTGGGATTGGTTCCTCCAAGTTGTCAAGCTGTGAAGCTTCTTGCAGGAAAAGAGCCAAAATATGCCCTGGGCGAAAGCAAGTATCACGACGATAAAGTTGCTTTTAAGAAAAACAAGCTGACAGGTTCGAAGATCCGGTATAAAAGAATGAATGCAGCTTTTGCAAAAGAGCCGGAAGCAAGGCTGGGCGGGGCAACCTATCAGTGGGTCTATAAGTCCTGTCAGCAATTTGGCTACATGACAGATCATATAGAGAAGATACAAACGCCTTTTATTCTTTTCTCAGCCGCTCATGAGCAAATTGTAGATGTGATGGCACATCAGAGGTTTGTGGAAAAAGCACAGAAACTGGGTAAAACCTGTACAGCTTATGTGGTGGAAAACGCCCAGCACGAGTTACTTATCGAAAAGGATGAGCAAAGGATTGAAACCATTAACGAAACCTTAGATTATTATAATCAGTATTAACCTCTCTCTCCATTAATCTATCATGGGCCAGGTGATTCTCTGATAGTGAAAGTCAAACATCCTGTCGATCTGCCCTGCAGTATTCCTTGGGGTGGATAGTTCCGGGTAGCGATCCTGCGGAAAAAAGCCCACATCCAGGGTCTCCATGCCGGTGCTGATCTCATAATTCTCAGCCTCGCATTCCATGAAAATCTTATATGTGTAGTAGAGATCTTCCGGATGGTCATGGCATTTTTTGTCGAAAATGGCCAGCACACGGGTGGCTTTGATCCTGATCCCGGCCTCTTCAAAGGCCTCCTTTTCGGCCACCTCCCTGGGGGTGTATCCCACATCGCACCAGCCTCCCGGCAGCGACCAGCAGGAGTCGACCCGCTCTTTCACCATCAGGATCTCATCCTGATCATTGAATATCACGCAGCGTACATCGATCTTAGGAGTTCTGTACCCATTCTTTTCAGGTGTGGCCATGCGGATGATCTCCGGGGAGAGGTCAGTGACCAGGGAGAGCATTCTTACGGAGATCTCCTCCAGGTTGTTATAGCGGTCCTTATCATAATCATTCTCCGTGTAATGGAGTCCGTTTTCGGCGATGGCCTGCACCTGTTTGGCCAGCATCAGCAATTCGCGTTGATCCTTCATATGCACTCTTTTGGGAGCCTAAAATTAGTATATTTCTGCGTATCTTCACCCCATGGAAAATGGAAACCGGGACCAGGTGAAAAATAGCAGGGAAAGGCTTCCTGACTGGATGCGAATGAAAATGCCTGGCGGGGAGAGGTATATGCAGGTGAAGGAGCAGGTGAACAAGCACGGGCTCCATACCATCTGTACCAGTGGCAATTGTCCCAATATTGGGGAGTGCTGGGCTGCAGGAACAGCCACATTCATGATCCTGGGAGAGATCTGTACCAGGGCCTGCAAGTTTTGTGCAGTTAAAACAGGACGACCCCTGCCGGTGGATGAGGAGGAACCTTACCGGTTGGCGGAATCCATCAAAACCATGGGCATTAGTCACGCTGTGATCACTTCAGTGGACAGGGATGATCTGCCCGATAAAGGGGCTGGATTCTGGGCCAGGACCATTGGAATTCTGAAATCGGAGGTGCCGGATCTAACCATGGAAACGCTGATCCCCGATTTTGATGCCCAACCGGAACTGGTTCAGTTGGTTATCAAAGCTGCTCCTGAAGTGATCTCCCACAACCTGGAGAGTGTAGAGCGGCTTACTCCGCGGATCCGATCCCGTGCCAAATATGCAAGAAGCCTGGAAGTGATACGCATGATTTCCCAATCTCCTGTAACTTCAAAATCAGGAATCATGCTTGGTCTGGGAGAGAGGGAGGAGGAGGTGCTCATAACCATGGATGATCTGCTGGATGTTGGTTGTGAGGTGCTTACCCTGGGGCAATACCTGCAACCCACCATGGAGCATATGCAAGTCAAGGATTACATCCATCCCGACAGGTTTGATTTTTTCGGGAAGCAGGCACTTCAGAAGGGATTCCGGGATGTGGAATCAAGCCCATTGGTCCGATCCTCTTACCATGCAGAAAAACATGTGAAACGGCCTTAAAATGAAATTGATGAGAACATCTATATTTTGCTTCCTCAGCAGTTTATTATTTGTATTCAGCCTGAATGCCCAAGAGCCTGTGGGTAACAAGGGCAGGGTAGAAGTTATTGAGGATTATAAGAACCTCTACAGGTTTGATAATTTCTATTTGAGCGGTCAGCCCACGCTGGAGTTATTGCGTTGGCTTAAATCCCAGGGAGTCACTAAGATCATCAACCTTCGTACCAGGGGAGAAAATGCAACATTTGCCAAAGAAGCTTACAATGAACGTGCTATTGTAAAGGAACTTGGATTTGAGTATACAAATATTCCCGTTGATGGAGCCTCAGATTACACACCTGATAAATTGCAGGATTTTTCTGCGCTGATGAATGAGGATGAGAAGATATTGATCCATTGCCGCAGTGCAGGAAGGGTTACCTACTTTTTTATGGCCTATCTGATTGAATCGTGTGGGTACTCATTGAATGAAGCCATTGAAGTGGGGAAAGAGGTGAAGTTTACATTTCCTCTCGAAAAACTTCTTGACACTGAAATCAATATGGAGATTGAGAATGAAAACTAAACCTCAATCCCAACC
>JBDLIX010000027.1:0-41408 GCA_039714655.1 Bacteroidota bacterium | reverse complement strand
ACGTCACATGAACGAAGTGAATAAATTGAGACCTCCTGTCACCATCCTGTATGAGGATAACCATCTGATGGTTGTGAACAAACGTGTTGCTGATATCGTGCAGGGGGATCAGACCGGAGATGTTTCCCTGGATCGGATGCTGAAGGATTTTATCAAGGAGAGGGATGGGAAGCCTGGAGAGGTGTTTCTGGGCATTCCTCACCGGTTGGACAGACCTGTGAGTGGTGCAGTCATCTTTGCCAAAACCAGCAAAGCATTGAGTCGCATGGCCAACCTTTTCAGGGAGAAGGAGATCGAGAAGATCTACCACGCCATCGTTGAGAAATGTCCCCATCCCCAATCGGGTACCCTTGAGCATTACATTACCAGAAATACGAAGCAGAATAAGTCTTATGTGCATTCCAGTGAGGTGCCTCATTCAAAATGGGCCCGTTTGAGTTACCGTAAACTGGCTTCATCGGATCATTATCATTTGTTGGAAGTAGTGCTGGAAACGGGCAGACACCACCAGATCAGGGCTCAATTGGCCGGTATGGGAAGTGTGATCAAGGGAGATCGAAAGTATGGGGCCAAACGAAGCAATAAGAATGGTGGGATCAGTCTGCATGCCCGCAGCATCTCCTTTATTCATCCGGTCAAAAAAGAGCGTGTTGAGGTAGTGGCCCCCTATCCTAAAATGGATATCTTCCCGGTGTTTCAGGTGAAATGATCTATGTTTTCAGAATAAAGGGGAGTGGCAGCAAATCAGTGGCCCGTTGGATCACCTGAATTCTCTTCTTTCCGCAGAGGATCACTTCCATGGGAGTGCCTCCCTGGGACTCCTTCTCACACAACACCTGCCTGCATCCGCCGCAGGGTGTCACAGGATCGTCCTGGATGGATCCGTCCTTCAGGGCAACAATGGCAATGGAGGTGACCGGCACGTCGGGATATTGTGAATTGGCATAGAAGATAGCCACCCTTTCGGCACAGAGTCCGGAGGGATAGGCCGCATTCTCCTGGTTATTTCCCGTGATGATCTCTCCATTCCCAAGAAGAACTGCAGCTCCCACATAATAGTTGGAATAGGGTGCGTAAGCACTCTTTGCAGCTTCTTTGGCTTTATCGACCAGCGTGACCTGTATTTCAGATAATTCATCCAGCCGGTTATATTCATTGAACCGGATATGTAAAGCTCGCTTCATACTCAGGATAGATTTATATATAAAAATAGAGATTTTATACCACTTGTGCGAAAAACCCGTTCAATCATGGAAGGGGAGATGTCAAGAACTCACGTTGAGCAGAGGGGGATTGTTAAAAACTCACAGGGGGATGTGAGTCCCATATCCCTATTTTTACGAAAATCATTAAAGGGGAGCCACCGAAACAGATGAAGAGGATACCATGGATAGTGCTGGGATTGTTCCTGTATGCGGTTATGTATGGACAGGGAGGGGCAACAATGACCAGAGATGCTTATATTAATACCTTTTCAGATCTTGCTATGAAAGAGATGGAAAGGGTAGGGATTCCGGCAAGCATTACACTGGCTCAGGGTTGTCTGGAGTCTAATAATGGTAATAGTACCCTGGCAGTAAGGGCCAATAATCATTTTGGAATTAAATGTCATGATTGGAGCGGAAAGACGGTCCGTCATGATGATGACCGCCGGAATGAGTGTTTCAGGGCCTACTCCTCAGCCTATGAATCGTACAAGGATCACTCTCACTTCCTGACCACCAAGTCAAGGTATGCCCAACTTTTCGAATTGAACCCGCATGATTACAGGGGATGGGCCAAAGGGCTGAAGAAGGCAGGGTATGCCACTGCACCCAACTATGCCACCTTGCTGATCCGTATCATCGAAGAGAATGAGCTCTACAGGTATGACGTGCTGGTACTGGAAGGGGGGCTGGGCGATGGCACAGACACCACATCTCACCGGACCGAACATGGCTACCCAACCACCCGTGATATTATGATGAATAACAAGGTTGAGTTTATCCTTGTAGAACCTGGAGATACCCCGGAATCGTTGAGGAAGGAGTTGAGCCTGTACAAAAATGAGTTATACAAGTACAACAACCTCTATAAAGGTGCCAGGCTTGAACCCGGACAGATCATTTACCTGCAACCCAAGCGTAAAAAGGCAGCTTTGGGGAATGAGATCCATGTGGTGGAAGAGGGTCAAACCATGTATGACATTTCACAGATATATGGTGTCAGACTGAAACACCTCTACCGGAGAAACCTGATGGATGAAGGAGAACAACCGTTAGAGGGTACCGAAATTTACCTTCGGAAAAAGAGACGTGAACCCATCTTTAAACTGGAGCCCGCAGAGGAGCAGCATGATGAGGATGAGATGCAGTTCAGGTTTGAGAATTGAGGGCCTACTCTTCCGTTAATTCACCGACTGTTCCGTAATAGGAGATGGTTTGTCTGTTCTGACTATCAATGGTCAGCGTTCCATAACCATTGGATCCCACTACAAAGATTACATTGTACCGGTCATTGGATCCTTTGATCTTAAAAGTGACCGTGACAGAGTATTTATCACTGTTTTTTACAATTGTGAGATCCTCAGGGTCGCCTTTAAACTCAATTCCACCCTTTCCTCCCAGGTCGGCCTGATAGGCTCTGCCAAAGTAGGGAAGGTAGGCTTCGAAAGTACCATTGCTGGCTTTCATGGTATACAATGATGTGGACTGAATGGTTCTGCCTCCTGTGGGATTGATCGATTGGATCCTATAGATATAATTGCCGCTTTCAATCAGGGTTGAAGTTTTTGCAAAATCCTCCGACCGTTTTGCACTCTTTTCTGTTTTTCGGGCACTGCCGGATTGGGAGGAGGTGATACCGCATCCTGAAAGCAGGATGGTCAGTGAAATCAGTATAAGATGTAGTTGTTTCATGGTTTAATCATTATTTAAAAGCTTGTTGATTGGTCGATTCTTAGTCAATTTCCTTACCTATTCTGATATTTTAACTCAAAGTTGCGAAAAAATTTATAAAAATTGTTTAAAACATGTTAATCTTTTTGACAGTCAAAACTTTAGATTGACCTGACAACTGCTTAAATTTGTATGAAAAGTGGATCATGACCGAAGCAGATCACATTCCCGTCAGAATGATCCTTCCGCCTGACGGAAGGCAGACCAGAATCAATTTTTTCGGGGAAAAGCAGATCAGGAAAAGCTCGTCTGAGTGGTGGCATTCATTCTCTTCATGGTTCAAACATGAGCATAAGACAATCGGTCCGAACCTGGAGTTTTTTGCCCAGCAACTGGAGAAGGAGGGCTATTCCGAAAAGTCAAGAAAAAGTTACATTTTCATGATGAAACGGTTTTTTGATCATTTTGAGGGGTTGGAGCCTGGTGACCTCACCATGGGTGAGATTGAAGATTACAATTTTGAGTTTTTTATCTCCGGACGCTACTCACGATCCTATCAACTTCAGTTTATCAATGCCATCAAGCTTTACTATCAACTGATTGAAGGTGTTGAACTGAACCTGAAGCAACTCAGGAAAACCGGTACAGTCCGGAAGACAAGCTGAACCCGGCCAGAAAGTCCCTCACCTCCATCCTTCGTTTCCCTTCCAGCTGAATGGATTGAATTTGTAAGTATCCGTCACATGTAGCAACTTTTATGAAACTCTTCCCGTCGGATAGTATGGTTCCCGGTGATTCGGGTTGCTCAGCATCCTCGAAGGTTGCAGCATAGATCTTGCACAGGAGCTTTGCTCTATCGGGTTTTTCCAGGTTTGTAAAGGCGCCGGGGTAGGGGCTCAATCCTCTGATCAGGTTGTGAATTCTCTTTCCTGGCAGGTCCCAGGGTATCTTACAATGCTCCCGGAAGATTTTGGGAGCTTTTTTCAAATCTGCATGTTGTGGGATGAATCTCTCCTGCGATTGTGCCTGTAGTGTGCCAGCCGCCAGTTGGGTGACTGTCTCCATAACAACTCCCGCTCCCAGTGACATTAACCGGTCGTGAAGATCTCCTGCAGTTTCCTGATCACTGATGGATGTTCTCTTTTGCAGCAGAATCGACCCTGTGTCAATCTGTTCATCAATCATAAAGGTGGTGACACCTGTTTCAGTTTCACCATTGATGATGGCATGGTTGATGGGTGCAGCTCCACGGTACTGGGGGAGCAAGGATGCATGCAGGTTGAATGTACCTAAGCGGGGAAGGCGCCAGACTGATTCGGGGAGCATGCGAAATGCCACCACCACCTGCAGGTCGGGTTGCAGGTTGGTTAGATCCTTTACAAAATCCGGATCCTTTAGATTGGAAGGCTGGAGGATCGCAATTTCATGATCTTGTTTCAGTGCAAACTGCTTCAGTGCTGACATACGTATCTTTTTCCCCCGTCCGGCTGGCTTGTCAGGTGCGGTGATCACAGCCACCACGTTGCATCCTGCATCAATCAATGTTTTAAGGGGAGCCACAGCGAATTCGGGAGTCCCCATATACACAATGCGCAGCGATCTAATGTTCATTTTTATGTGGATTCTCGTACTGTGCTATGTTGAGGAAATGACCCATCTTATCACGCTTTGTTTCCAGGTAAAACTGGTTGTGTTGGTTGGATGGAATCTCCAGGTTGATGGTTTCAACAATTTTCATTCCGAATCCCTCAAGTCCGGCTCTTTTAACAGGATTGTTGGTGATCAGTCTGATGTTCCTGATCCCGAGTGAATGCAGCATCCCGGCGCCTATTCCGTAATCACGCTCATCATCCTTGAAACCAAGGTCCAAATTGGCCTGTACGGTATCCCGACCCTCTTCCTGGAGCTTATAGGCTTTCATTTTGTTGTATAGCCCTATGCCACGGCCTTCCTGATTCAGGTAGATGATCACTCCCCGGCCCTCTTTCTGCACCATCCGCATGGCTTCATGAAGCTGGTCACCGCAATCGCACCTGAAACTGCCAAATATGTCACCCGTTACACAGGAGGAGTGGACCCTTACCAGGATCTGATCCGACTCCGCCCAGGTGCCTTTTGTAAGTGCCACATGTTCAAGGCCGTTGGATTTTTGAATAAAAGGAATGAGGTTAAAATCTCCATATTCGGTAGGCAGATTTACTTCGGTACCCTTAAGGATGATGCTGTCAGTGTTCAGCCTGTAGGCAATAAGGTCTTTAATGGAGATGATTTTCAGATCGAATTCCCGGGCCACCTGGAGCAGCTCCGGGAGACGGGCCATGGTGCCATCCTCATTCATGATCTCCACCAAAACCCCGCCTGGTTTAAGATTGGCAAGTTTTGTCAGATCAATTGCAGCTTCGGTATGTCCGGCACGTCTCAGTACCCCCTGTCTCTTGGCCTTTAAGGGGAAAATATGACCGGGCCGGCCCAGATCATCTGGCCGGGTTACCGGATCGACCAGCGCACGAAGTGTTTTTGCACGGTCTTGGGCAGAGATACCTGTGGTTGTACCGTGACCCAGCAGGTCGACAGAGACAGTAAAAGCAGTGGAATGGCTGCTGGTATTTGAAGTAACCATCAGGGGAAGGTCCAGTTCTGTACACCTTTCTTCTGTAAGGGAAGCACAGATAAGCCCTTTACCGTGGGTAGCCATAAAATTTACACATTCAGGGGTGACCAGCTCAGCAGCACAGATAAAGTCTCCTTCGTTCTCCCTGTCCTCATCATCCACAACGATGATGATCTTTCCATTCCTGATCTCATCCAGGGCCTCCTCGATGGTGTTCAGGTTAATCTTGATTTCTCCTTGTTGGTTGCCAGACATTGCTCTTAATTCCTCCCAAATATCGTATAAAACCGGCCAGAAGGGCCAGGTTCATTAGTACAAAGTGTGAAATGAACCGCAAAGGTATAATATGGATCTTAATTTTCCTTAGAAAATGATCAATAACGGGGATCACCAGTACAATGATCTGCAAAAGGGCCAGAATCCGGTAGATCATCACTTCCAGGCCAAGTGCAATGGATGTACCCAGTGTGATCATAACCAGGAAGGGGACAAACCATCGAATGACCTTGTGTGAGAAGAAACAGCCGGCTATGCCCGGTTGAGCAGATATTAACAGGGATCTGAATGCGGAGAGATTCTGGTAATTTCCTGCGGATATCCTTTTCTTACGTCTGAACTCCTCCTGTAAGTTGTTGGATACATCCTCGTATACCTTGGCTTCAATATTACTGATGCATTTGAATCCCTGTTGCAATACGGCCATATTGATGTAAAAATCATCCACCAGGAAGTTGTCGGGGACGGGCCTGTAGAGTGATTTCCTCACTGCATAGCATCCTCCAAATGGTCCCATCATGGAGCCCCAAATAAGACTTTCGTTGTGTTTGATCCTCACCTCCCGACTGATGTAGAATCTCTCCTGATGTGATATACCATCTTTCTTCAACCGGGTATTGATCATCCTTGAATCTACCAGTCCTATCTGGTGCTGCTTGAAGTATCTTATCATCTCTCTTAGTGCGGAGCTGTCAAGCATCACATTTGCATCGGTTATTACCAGGATCTCTCCTTTCGATTCCTCCACCAACCGGTTTACAACACCTGGCTTCCCCGACCTCTCATCAAACATGAAGATACGCATCTCCGGATGGTCATCATTCAACTGCTTTAATACTTCATTGGTGGAGTCTGTGGAAGCATCCGATCCCACCAGGATCTCCAGGCGGTCCGAGGGAAAATCACTCTCCAGGATGGATTCAATTTTTGAGGCGATAACCTCCTCTTCATTGAAGGCTGCTATGAGCACTGAGATGCTGGGTAATTCCCCGGGTGAGAAAGTGTTTTCATCCAACGTTTTTTTTCTGGCAAGCAGGTGTAATATGCCCGGAAACAGGAGATAGGAATATAGAATCAGGAAGAGGCTGACCCAGAATATTACCTGAAGAGATATCATACCTGTGTTTTGAAAAACTGACTTAACCGGGATGAAAGGCCAAAGTTATCAAAATTATGTTTCATAAGCTGCCTTGCACCGGTCACGAGGCGATTCGTTTCGGTCTCATTGGTTAATAGCTTAACCAATTGATTTTTAAAGATATCCGGGTTATCTGTAACCATTACTTCCTTGTTGTTCTCAGCAGGGATTCCTTCGATACCTACCGGGGTGGTGACCACCGGACGTCCCAGGGCCATCCCCTCCAGGATCTTTATCCTGATACCGCTTCCCGTAAGCAAAGGAGCCACCATTATACGGTATGATTGCATAAACTTTCGGGCATTGTCCACCTCTCCGTGATATATGATCTTTTCATGTTTGAGCTTTGATTCAAAATATTCAGGAGCATTCCTACCGGCCACATGGAAGAGGAGTTGAGGCATTTCGGAAGTCAGTTTTTCAAAAATATTGTTAAGAAACCAGAGGAGCCCTTCTTGATTTGGCAGCCAGTCCAGTGCACCAATAAAGAAGATGGTCGGGTCGGCCGGCAGGGGTGTCAGGGGATAATCTTCCAGTGAAAGACCTGTGGGAATGGTAAAGATAGGACCACCATAGCCTTTTCTTCTAAAATAGGTTTCATCCTGCGGACTGATGGGGATCAGGATATCCGATTCATGGATCACCTGCATTTCATATTTTTCCAACCGAAAAGCCAGTTTTTTTATGTACCAACGTTTTAGCGGAGCTTTTTCATTGGCAGCTTTCCTTTTCCAGATCAGATGCTCCACGTTGTGTGCACGAAGGGAAACGTTGGAATTGCTACACTGTCTGATATCATTCAGGTAGTGACCCAGATAGGGTCCCTCCATCTGTACCAGATCGTAACTCTCTTCCCTGAGAAGTTCAATGAGCTTTTGTCGATATTTTCTGATATTGAATCTTTCAGCAATGTATGGTCTTTTGGAAAATAGCAGATTAAGGATCAGTTGCAGTGGTTTGATGGAACTGTCACAATTGATCCCGATAAAGCGCACTGTGGTGCTCAATTCATTGGGGATCTCCTCCACCGGGAATGCGTGTTTACTGGTGTTCAGGGAGAGACAGGTGATGTTGTTCCCGGCATCCCGCAAGCCGGAAAGCATGTTGAGTGTGGCAATGGAGCCGCCATCCCGTGGCGGGTAGGGAAGCTTGTTGGTCAGGATCAGAATCTTCATTGTATCCGGAGAAATTTTCGTACCCCCTGATTCAGCTTTTTGAACCAGATAAAATAGGTCTCAATGTTCAATATGACTGAATCGTTTACAGCTTTAATGGTGAGCCAGATGCTAATCGGGACAAGGATAATTGTTGAAATCCACATGCCTATTGAGGCGGGGAGGATGCTTTCGCGTACAAATTTTTCGCCTGTCATTGAGATGATGTAATAGACCAGGAATAATAGAACGCTGACAATGACAGGCATTCCAAGACCTCCTTTCCGGATGATGGCTCCCAACGGAGCACCGATGAAAAAGAAGATTAAGCAGAGGATGGAGAGGGTGAATTTTCGCTGGATCTCAATCTGATATTTTCTTAATCGTGCCCATTTCCAATCGGCAGTTCCCATATGGGAGGTGGAGACTGATTTGTTGCTTCGGGCATAATTGATTGCCTGGGAAATGGCCCTTCTCCGTTCCAGTTTATTCAGTTCAGCATAGGCAGAATCAACATGGACCTGTTGGATTCGAACTCCGCCGGGTTCAACCATTTCCTTCACCGAGTCTGATCGAAGAACGGGCGCTTTGATCAGCAATTGCTTCGGTTTTCCAGTCAGGCTTTTATCGATGGTTGTCCCAAACTTATCCAGGATCACATTAATCTCCTCAGAGAGGGAATCATCAAAATGATGCAGCTGGGAGAGGTTTAGCATTGAGTAGGAGTTCCTGAAGAGCTTTTCATCGGTCCTGTTGAGGCCGAATCCGGTCATTTCAATAATCATCTCCTGGTGTGTAAATTGGTCCCGGCGATGGGGATAGCTCTTGATATGCCTTTTTTCTGTCTTCTGTTTTTGAAGCTCAAAATAGGAGTGGCCATTGTAAAGTGTGAGTAAAAGATGCTTTTCATCGGCCGACATTTTCATATATCCCGAATCGGCAGCCGTCACCCTCACATTCCCCTGTTTTTCTGTATGGTCAAAAATCAGGATATCTTTTAGCAGACTGGTTCGGCTATCTTTATCCCCGATGCGGATTGAATATCCCTCCAGGCTGTTGTCGAACACCCCGGGTTTGATGGTCAGTTCGGGTCTTTGCTGCTGGATATCATAAAGGAGTGACCGCATTTTAAGATTGGTCACTGGCATCACATTGTTGGAGAAAAAGAATGCTCCCGCCGAGATCCCGGCTGAAATGAATATAACCGGGGCCATGATCCGAAACAGAGAAATCCCTGATGATTTGAAAGCGAGTAGTTCCAGGTTCTCAGAAAGGTTTCCAAAGGTCATCAAACTGGCCAGCAATACTGCCAGAGGCATGGCCAGCGGAACCAGGCTTGCGCTGGTATAGAGGAGAAATTCAGCAATAATATCAAACTCCAGGCCTTTCCCGATCAAATCGTCAATGTACTTCCAGAGAAACTGCATCAGAAGAACAAAAATGACGAAGAAGAATGTAAGGATAAGCGGACCAATAAATGACTTTATGACCAGAAGATGAAGCTTTTTCACACCACTTCCTATTCGTATCTACATTTTCAACGAAAACAAAGTTAACTTATTTTGATATAGGAAAGGCTAAAGGCCGATGGCTTGTTTTAATTCTGAGATCTGGGTGTCCCAAAGATCAATGGCGTCATTTTTCTCATCCTCCTCGGCAAAGTCAGTGATCAGAAGTGCAACATCACCTGTGAGTTCATCGGTGTGAATCTTGAATTCAAAAAAGGAGTCATCTTCATCATCGTCTTCCCAGTGAAACCGGATAAATTTATTGGCCTTCTTCTGAATCACCGAGGCTTCCTGTTCGGTTCCTTCCCAGATGAAGGTGTATTTACCTTTCTGGAGATTGACATTGTCGGCAAACCATTCTGATAGCCCTTCGGGGGTGCTAAACCTGTTGAATAGAATACTGGGAGAGGTGTTGAGGATATACTCAAGCTCGTATTTGGTCTTCATTGGTGATGGAATTAGTCCATAATTCTGCCGTATATGCAATATAAGAAAAATCTGCGTATTTCAAAATTGTGTTTACCAGAGCAATGCTCAGGAATTCAAATAAATAGAATGAGTATAAAAAAGCGTCCAGGGGGAGTTCTTTGGGGAAAGTAACTATATTTACCAAATTTCCAATAGCATAAAATCAACAAAATATTATGAGTTCAGAGAGCAAAAGCAACAAGAGTGTCGTCATTGTGATTGCCAGTATTGCGGCCACGGGCGGTCTCCTTTTCGGGTTTGATACGGGAGTAATCTCCGGTGCAATCCCGTTTATTCAGGATTATTTTGAATTAACCGATTCTCAGGTTGAGAATGTTACAGCCCTGGGACTAATTGGTGCTGTGGTTGGCGCTTTATTTACAGGAAGAATAACGGATTACCTGGGACGAAAGAAAGTGATCCTGGCTTCCGCTTTTATCTTTGCTACAGGAGCGGTTTGGACAGGACTGGCACCCACTGTAACACAATTGATGGTTTCACGGTTTTATCTGGGACTGGCGATCGGAGTCTCTTCTTTTGCTGTTCCATTGTATATATCAGAGATCTCGCCCACAAAAATCAGGGGAACCCTGGTATCCATGTTTCAATTGCTGATTACCGTAGGTATTCTTGCTGCCTATCTGAGCGATAAAGCATTTGCTGACAATGGCAACCTGGAGAGCTGGCGACCCATGCTCTATGTGGGTGTAGTTCCTGCTTTGGTTTTGTTTGTTGGAATGTTTTTCCTGCCTGAAACACCGCGCTGGCTGATGAGTAAGGGACGCGAAGAGGAGGCTAGAAAAGTACTGGATAGAATTGAACGTCCGGAGTATATTGATGATTCCATATCCGGAATGAAGAGCGATATTGCTATTGATAAAAGACAGGAGGGCTTCAGGGAGATCTTCAAACCATGGCTGAGAAATGCACTGATCATTGCCGTAGGAATTATGTTCTTCCAGCAGTTTGTGGGAATCAATACCGTTATCTATTATAGTCCGAAGATTTTCCTGGCAGCAGGATTTGAAGGTGCTGAAGCAGCCATTGCTGCATCTGTGATAGTAGGTGTAGTCAATGTGCTCTTTACTATTGTCTCCCTGTTTATCATTGATCGCCTTGGTCGAAGGAAGCTCTATTTCATTGGGGTAACCGGCATCTTTTTTGCGCTTATATCGATGGGACTTGGTTTCATGCTTCCTGGAGCTGGCAAATGGTTCCTGGTGATCTCCATGCTTGTCTATATCGCTTTCTTTGCCATCTCTCTTGGACCTTTAGGCTGGTTAATGGTAACCGAAGTGTTCCCTACCCGGGTTCGTGGCCTGGGTGCTTCCATCGGTTCATTGTCAAACTGGGGCTTCAATACCCTTGTTGTATGGACCTTCTTTAAAATGGCCAGTGCCATTGGCAATGCCAAAGAGGTTGTGGTCCCTGAAGGAGAGGATCTGTCTGCAGTTTGTCCTACCTGTATTGGTAGTGTCTTCTGGGTCTTTGCAGTGGTTGCATTGATCGGACTGGTCTGGGGTTATTTCTTTATGCCGGAAACCAAAGGTGTTTCACTTGAGAAGATCGAGGAACACTGGAGGAAGGGTGGGAAGCCCAGAAAACTCGGAAAATAACAACTCAAAAAACCGGTCACAGTGCCGGTTTTTTTATCTTCATATAATGCGCCAGGGTATTTAACTCGGTGCTTAAATTCGTTCCTGTGTAACGATTTATAGGCATCCTCATTAAACACCCTGACGCCCAATAAGGAACAGAGAATTTCCGGTACTAAGACCGGGTTTTTTATTGTATTTTTAAAGGTTGGAAATGGGTGTTAAACGAAGCCGCCTATAAATATTTGCCCGGCGAAGATTTTCAGCGGCTAGTTAACACCCTTTCCAACAGAAATATGAATTATAAAAACCCGGAGGAAATGACACGTTTTATTGATATTGCAAAGAACAGGTATTCATGTCGGAAGTACGATGCACGACCTGTGGAGCAGGAGAAGCTGGAACTAATTCTGGAGGCAGGGAGGGTGGCACCCTCGGCTGTAAATTTCCAGCCATGGTACTTTTATGTAATCCGGAAAACTGATGACCTTGCCCGGATCCACCAGGTGTACCACAGGGAGTGGTTCCGTACCGCCCCGTGTGTCATTGTCATCTGTGGTGATCACAATGCAGCATGGAAGCGGAGCGATGGTAAGGACCATTGTGATATTGATGTGGCCATTGCTGCCGATCACATGACCCTTCAGGCCACCGAACTGGACCTGGCAACCTGCTGGATCTGTAACTTTGATCCCGAGAAAACACGGGATCTGCTTCAACTCCCCGACCATATGGAGCCTGTGGTCTTTTTGCCTGTGGGATACCCTCTGGATTCGGTCAATCCGGAGAGGCATGCGGAGAAACGAAAACCGCTGGAAGAGATAGTTACCTTCGATCTGTAGCGACCGCTCTCTTTTTCACCGTGATTTTTCTTACAAAAATCCCAACCAACAGGAGCAATCCGAGAAAGAGGATGATCAAAGGAGAGGCTGTGAGATCCAGGGTAAGAGAAAAATAGAGCCCAAGGATTGATGCAATGAGTCCGGAGACCAGACCGATGAAGACTCTGGCACGCCATTGCACTGCGAAAAAGGCGGATATGGAAGCCGGGAGAATAAGAAAGGCAAAAACAGTCAGTACACCGGCGATTCTTACAGATTCAATGATCATGATCCCAAAGGAAAAGTAGAAGAGAAAATCCCATAGTTTCTGTTTTTCAAAGAGGAGTGAACTGTCCTGGTAGAAGTCGGTCAATTGAACGAATTTTCTGCGATATACTGCATGAAAACCTCCAATGATCAAAAATATGATGGCCAGCCGCAAAACCTGTGGCCAGGTAGTCCAGAGTAACACGCCCGCTAACATGTCATGAAGGTGAACGTCTCCGCCTGCTCCTTTGTCCAGAATAATGACCGCAGCAGTTGTTGCAAAGGCATATGCAATACCTATAAAAGCCTCAATGGGTGTCTTTATTTTCGGGTTTTTAAGGTAGGTGAATATAAGGGCTGCACCGATACAGAAAATCAGGGAGAAAATATAGGCAAGCATACCTGCGAGATTTATTCTCCCGATCATTATCTCATGGAGATGGTATTTGTGTTCCAGGTAGATGGCGATAGCACCACCCAGTACTGCAATCTGGGCCAATGCGATATCGATAAAAATAATCTCTCTTTTCAATACATGAATACCGAAATAGGATGTGAGCGTTAGCAGCACAATACTTGCGAGCAGAGGAACCAGTATGAATTGTAAATTGAATAGCATGATGTAGGTTATTGGTGAAGTGGCCTGGATAATTTAACAAATGCCATGACAAAGACCAGTAATCCCAGGACGACTACAATTGCAGGACCATTTGAGATATTGAGCCAGTAGGATATAAGAATTCCTGTCACAGTTCCCAACAGACCAATGATCCAGGACCATAACAGGCGTCCCTTCCAGCTTTTCACAAACATGTTGGCAGCTACGGAAGGGGCAATTAAGAGGGTGAAGACGAGGAAAATGCCACCAATGAGTACTGCCTTAACCACCACCACGCCAAATGTGATATAAAACAGAAGATTCAGAAATCTGTTATTCAAAGTGAGGGTTGAGTCTTTATCATCTTGCTGAATTGATAAATTATGGAACCTCTTCCCAAGCAAGAGATGGATCACTCCGATGGCTGAAAACAGCAACCCCAGCTTGATCACTTTGTCCCATGTAACCCAGAGTATATTTCCTGTGATGGTTTTGGTAATGTAGTTGGAACCTCCGGGAATTCTTTCCGCCAGCAGCAGGGCAAGGGCAAGCCCGAGACAATAGATAATACCGATCACAGCTTCGGCAGGAATGGGCAGCGCATTGGATTTAAGAAAGGCAAAACCACCTATGATGATCAGTGTAAAGAGATAGGAGAGCATCTGTACTTCCATCGCCTCTTCGGCAAAACCGAGCAGCAAGCCGATCATGGTGCCCAATGCTGCAATCTGGGCAACCGCAATATCAATAAAGATAATTTTCCGGGCAAGAATATGGGTGCCAAAATAGCCCAGCATACCAGCCAGGATAATGCTTGCTGTGATGGGGGTGGCAAGGAATAATAAGGTCTCCTTCATGATCAGATCATTGAATGTTGGATTTTACTTGATCGATCCAGTAATCGACCAGCTGAAAATTATCGGTTACTTCCGGAATGCCTCCCACATAGAGAGGCAGGAAGAGGGCCTTAATACCCGTCTTTTCTTCGATCATCCGGGCTGAATTCTTTTCGAAATAGCTGGCCACCAACATCAATTTGATGTCTTGATCTTTGATGATCCCGATCATCTTCTGCACATGTTTGGCTGAGGGAGGTATACCCGGTTTGGGCTCAATGTATCCAGCAATCTCCAGACCGAAGGTCTCAATGAAATAGATCCAGTTTTTATGGTATGCCACAATCTTTTTTTCTCTTAAAGGCTCCATTTGCTTCAGCCATCCTCCCAGTTTTCCTGAAAGTTTTTCTCCCTGGTATTCTTTTTCCAGAAAAGTGAACAGGGTTTTATTTTCCAGGAGCCGGGAGAGCATGTCACCCCCGAAGATCTCCACCAGCTCATCGCCAAACATTGCCCTGTCAACCTGGTCATTGAATGCCTTTAAATTAGATTGGTAATCAGAAGCATGGGTGGGATCCACCTTGATCAGGCCTGTAGTAATATTAGTAGCGATGATTTTCCAGTTAATGGGTCCTGTGTTAATGTGTGGATTGCCCATGAGATGGACATCTCCTTCGGTCCTGTCTGCCTTTTCAACCTTCTGAAGTACATTTACTCCGTCTGAAACCGATACAAATCCGATCTCTCCATCCATAATCTGTTTGTTCCTGGCTTTATCGAGCAGGGTGGTAGACCATCCTTCGAGGTCCATCCCCGTAGTAATCCAAAGATCAGCATTGCGCAACATCATGGCATAGCTGGGTTTTGGCGGAACAAAGTGAGGATCCTGTTCTCCGTGGGCAATATGACTGACAACGGCATGTTCTCCTGCTATTCTCTCTGCGATTGATGCAAAGTCCGAGAATGAGCATATTATATTTAAGGATGCATTGTTGTTTGTCCTATGCTGGCCCTGATTCCGGTACCTGTTCTGCTGTCTGTTTTGTCCGGAAACCAATAAGGAGCCGGACAGCAAAACAATCAGGATTACGTGGGTGAATCTTGCGAATGTGTTATTCATAGTTATTGATTTATAGCTTATTAATATGCTTCATGTTTGTGAGGGCCCATGGCCCAGGCAACCTGGATGATAAATGAATGATCACTGGGATTGAAATTCCGGTTGTTGTACTGGTACTGGAAACGGGTTAGGACAAATTCGCTTTGCCAGAAATCAAGCGAAACGGTATAATCCCATTCACTCTGAGACGGATCATAGGGTATTTCTGAATAGCCAATCCTTCCTCCCAACCAGAACCTTGCACCCAGTTTATTGTGAACAGATGAATAGAATCCTTTACTTTGGTAGGTTCCTCCGGGATATTCCCTGACTCCGTAGAGAAATTCTGTTTTCCATTCCAGTGTTCTGTATTTTTCTTTTCCCACAGGTGCCCACTTGTATGCAATCCCTGCACTTCCCACATATGAATTGTACTCCCCTACAGGAAGATCGTTCTTTCCCGCTGCACCACTTAGCCTGACTTCAAGGTAGCTGCTGGCCGAAAGGTCATAATAGTTAAGAAACTGGCTCGTAAAAACAAATCCGGCTGCGGTATCAGGACTGAAGCTTTGAGGATTGCTGCCATAAACCAGAGAAACATCCAGTGAAGAGGCATGAGCAATCACCTGCGGAAGCAGGAAATTGGTTGCAAGACCCGCACCTCCAATCCCTCCGGTACCAAACATGTTCACAAGAACACGGGGTCTGTCAAATTGGGGCAGTGCATGATCGTGGTACCTGTTCAGGAAACCAAACTCAGATTTGAAGAAGCCTGCTTTAAGGTTCATGCTGAGGGGCAGATTCAGCCACTCCATATAGACTTCGTCCACAATAATTCCCTCAGGAGTTGCCGCAATAAAGGCTTTGCCCCTTGTGAAGGGATCCAGGGGTGCGATCAGTGAGAGTTGTGCTTCTCTTAAAAAGAAGCCGTTGTTGCCATAACTTAAATCGCTGGGTTCACTAATTGAACTTGCATTCGAGGTGCTTACACCGCCAAAAAAATCCATTCCAAAGCTGATGTTGGGATTGAGGCCCTGCTGTTGTCGAATACCGCTGAAATATTTTTTTGAGAGATCGACTTTATGCTCTTCCTGTTGTGTGGAAAGGCGGTCCGCCTCTTTCATAAGTGCTTCAAACTCATCTTTCTTATTTTGCTCAGAGATGGTTTTATTAATCTCTTTGAGTGTTTGTTCTAGTTCAAGGATCTTCTGGTAAACGGTGTCCCGGTGAACTACCTGTAAAGTATCCTGGGCCTCAACATCTCTTCCGCTGATCGTGATGACAATCAGACAGACAATTATTGAATGCAGGAGTGGTCCATATCCAGACATGATGAAATCTCTGTTTTGTTGATTAGAATATTAAAGTAACTGGGGTAAAAACGGGGAGATCAACAGGGGCAGGGGGGTGCATGATAATGATGAACCTGGAAATACTTCCTGGCGGGTTCAAGGTGTGTAAACCGAAACCTGAGTATTTGAGGATAGGTATGTAAAAATGCTCTAAGGATAAGGAGTGAAATCAGAGAAAAAACAATTTCACTGAACAGGCTGAACAGCAACAACTCCTTTTCTGTGTGCTGATGCGATGTGGAAGGAACCGAATCAGTCTGATTTTTTGCAAAAGGGTGGGAATGTGTAATGACATATCCGTCCGACAGTACATGAATATGTCGATTGACAGTGGTATTGAAGAATAGCCACATCATTGCTGGGAGCAACAACAGAGTAAGGCTGAATGAGGATTTTCTTCTTGCCATTCCTGTCAGGGATGTGGTCATTTAGGTGTTGCAAATTTAGCGAAAAAAGCTGAGTCTTTCATTTCAGATGCCCGATTCAATATAAATGCTTACCTTTATCTTAATTAATGACTAATAGTCAGAAAATAACTTAAAGTCATGGGAGTCGCAGAAAGAAAAGAACGGGAGAAACAGAAACGTAAGGAATTGATTATCCGGGCGGCAGAGAAGGTATTCTTCTCGCAGGGATTTGAGAGATCTACCATGGATGATATCGCCGAGGAAGCTGAGTTGAGCAAAGGAACACTCTATCTCTATTTTAAAAGCAAAGAGGACCTGCATATTTCGGTTGTCCATAAGGTGGGTTCCAGGTTGAAGGCTTCAATGATGGGAATTGAAAATCTTGATGAAGATGCGTTTGAGAAACTGGTGAGCATGGGAAGGGCAACCATTGAATTTGCAAACAAATTCCCGGATCAGATGAAATCGATCATGCTTCTTGAAAGTTTTGAGCTACAGCAGACCAGCTACAGCACCAGTCAGCTGAAGGATGTGATTTTCAAAGATTCGCCTGTGGGGATTGTGATTCGGATCGTTGAGCAGGGAGTGAAGGAGAAATTGATCAGAGCGGACATTCCAGCTCCTCTCATTGCCCATACCCTCTGGATGCAAATGCTCAGTGTGGTACGCTTTGTATCCACAAAATCGACTCTGATTAAAATGCTGGAGCTAACGCCTGTTCAGGTTTATGAAAGTCATTTTGAGCTGGTTTTAAACGGGATACGGTCATGAAACATTCACAACTTGTTCTACAAAGCTGCCTTTTGATCTTCTTGCAGGCATGCATCTTTACAGTCAGCGAAGCTTCTGCCCAGAATCCCGCTCTGGAGGAGTACATCAGGGTGGGGCTCCAGAGCAACCATGCTTTGAAACAGAAACAGCTGGACTACGCCAGCAGTTTATCTGTATTAAAAGGAGCCAGGGGATTGTTTATGCCCGATTTGAGTATGAATGCCCGGTTTACCGTAGCCCGGGGAGGAAGGACCATTGAATTTCCGGTGGGTGATATGCTAAATCCGGTTTACTCCACCCTCAATGTTCTAACTGCCTCGGAGAGGTTTCCGCAGATTGAAAATGAAGAGTTTCCCTTCCTGCGGCCCGTGGAGCATGAGACCAAGTTATCACTCGTTCAACCCATTTACAGTCCGGAGATCATCCATAACTACAGAATCAGGAAACAATATGCAGAGATTTTCCGGATCGATGTGGATCATTACAAACGAGCGCTTATCAAAGAGATCACCAAGGCTTATTATGACTACCAGAAAGCCTTTAACCTTGAGTGGCTGGCAGACTCATCCTACCATCTTGTGACGGAGAATTTGCGGGTAAGCCAGCGTCTGTTTGACAATGACAAAGTGACCATAGACGCCGTTTACCGGTCCGATTCTGAACTCAGCAAGGTGGAGGTGCAGCGTGCCAGGACAAAAAGTATGGTTGAGGCTTCCAGGGCCTATTTCAATTTCCTGTTGAACAGGCCCCTGGATTCATCCATCGATTTGATCAGGGAGTCTCCTCTGCCAATGACTGTTTCACTGGAAGAGGCCAGTTTGCAGGCTCTTCAGAAAAGGGATGAGTTGCAGCAGATTGAGCAATACCGTAAGCTTAACCAGCATGTTACTGAGCTGCACCGGGGTAAAAATGTACCAGGAGTGTACGGTGTGGTTGATTACGGATTTCAGGGGGAGAAATATAGTTTTACCGGTGAAGATGATTTCATGATGGCTTCACTGGTCATGCGCTGGAATCTGTTCCATGGGGCCACCAATCAGCAGAAGGTTCAGCAGTCGAAAATTGAAGGGGAGAAGCTGAATGAGCTTTACGCAGAAACAGAACAACAGATCCGACTGGAGGTGATTCACTATTACTATGCACTTCAGGCGGCCTATGAATCGGTTCAGTCGGCTCGCAAGCAGACCCATTCCGCCCAAAGGGCTTATGAACTGATCCATCGGAAATACAGTGAGGGGCAATCCTCATTACTGGAGTTGATCGATGCCCGTACCAGCCTTACCGGAGCAGCAGCCAACGCCATTATTACTCAGAGTGAATACTTCAGTCAGCTGGCTGATTTTGAATATGCCATGGGGGCCAATGACTTTGAAACATTTAATATCAACCAATGAGAGTTCGATCCTTTAGCATTGCAATGATCCTGCTGACCCTTGCAGGATGCAAACCGGCAGAAGAGAAAACCCCGGTTCGTGACAGTGCCATAAATATTCGGGTACAACCTGTGGAATATGTTGCCTTTAAGATTCCGGTGAGGACCACAGGTTTGCTCAGCACAACCACCCAGATGAAATTGAGCTTCAAAACAGGCGGGATCATAAAACAGCTCAACATCAGGGAAGGAGAATCGGTGCGAAAGGGTGATGTTCTGGCACTGCTTGACCTTTCTGAAATCCGGGCCCAGGTGAACCAGACCCGAATAGGATTGGAGAAAGCTGAGCGTGACCTGACCAGGGCGAAAAACCTCTACCGTGATAGCGTTGCTACACTGGAGCAGTACCAGAATGCAAGATCGGCCTATGAACTGGCCAGGTCAAGGAAGCAGATTGCTGATTTCAACCTGCTTCATTCCCGCATCAAAGCGCCTTCAGACGGGAAGATCCAGAAAGTTCTTGTGGAGACCAATGAAATGATTGCTCCGGGTTATCCGGCCATATTATTCGCTTCTACTGAAAATGATTGGATCGTACGTGCATCTCTTACCGACAAAGATATTGTTAAACTATCCATTGGAGATTCAGGTAAGGTTAAAATGGATGCATTTCCGGGAACGCTTTTCGATGCGGAGGTTTCTGAGTTGGGAACCATTGCCGATCCGGTGACCGGAACTTATGAAGTAGAGCTGATGATGCTTCAGTCATTGCCCCAGTTCAGGACCGGTTTTTTTTCCCGTGTTCAGATCTATCCCACTGAGATCAGCCGTTCCCTGGTGGTCCCTGTTGAGGCGCTGCTTGATGCCAGTGACAAGAGGGCTGCTGTATTTATCTATGTGCAAGGGAAAGCCTTGAGGAAAAGGGTCATTACCGGTTCCATCCTGCAAGATAAGATCGAAGTCTTAGAAGGTCTTGAAGAGGGAGAGCTGGTGATCACCGATGGTGCACAATATGTAACAAAAGATGCAAAGGTGGTTCCCGTAAATCTATCTGATACCCAGGAGCGATGAGATTACCCAGACTGGCCATAGAGAACAGTTCATTTACCTGGATGCTCATGATCTTTCTGACCATTCTGGGAGTCAGGTCTTTGATCATGATGCCCAGGACCGAGAACCCCGAGGTGACTGTACCCGGATCTTCCATCTATGTTCTGATGCCCGGTTCCAGTTCCATTGATATGGAAAAAATGGTAGTTCTTCCGTTGGAGGAGGCACTGAATGAATTGGAGGATATAGACAGGATCATTTCCAATGTGAGGGATGGGATCGCAGTTGTTTCCGTGGAGTTCGATTTCAACACTGTGGCGGACGAGAAGTATGATGAGGTGGTACAGCAGGTAAACAGCATCCGGAATTCCCTGCCTG
Organism: Bacteroidota bacterium; assembly: GCA_039714655.1. Taxonomy (GTDB): domain Bacteria; phylum Bacteroidota; class Bacteroidia; order Bacteroidales. The sequence goes on along the minus strand of JBDLIX010000027.1, from coordinate 20,831 downwards.
ATGAAATCCTGCAGATGGAAATGATGCAGTGGTCCCTTTCCGACATGGCCATGATGCAGCTGGCACTGATCTCTGAAACAGCATCCTTCGCAGAATTGGAGGAGTTGGGAGATGAATTCAGCAGGCGAATGGAAAAGAACCGGAATGTAAGGAGAGTCTCCATGTACGGTCTTCCAGGTCAGGAAATACATATCCGCCTGGATTTTGAGAAAATGGCCATGGTCAATACATCACTTGATTATGTGACAAGGGCCATTGAAAGCAACAACATAAACATACCCGGGGGAAACATTAAATTGGGTCCAACCAGCCTTAATGTGAAGTCTTCAGGTTTTTTTCAGGAGCTGGATGAGATCCGGAACTGTGTGGTAAACTCCTACCAGGGGAAGCTCATTTATCTCCGGGATGTGGCGGAGGTTGAGTTTGGATATGAGGAGCAGACATACCTGACCCGGTATGGAGGTTCTCGTGCTATTTTTATGGGAATCAGTCAGAAGGAGGGTCTTAATGTATTGCAAACATCCCAGGAGCTAAAGCCGGTCATTGAAACTTTCAGGGAGGAATTGCCGGAGGGAATTGCACTTGAGGTTATTTACGACCAGCCATCCAAAGTCAGAAAAAGGATCAATGGATTCCTGAACAATTTGCTTCAGGGCATTGTTCTGGTGGGACTGATCATCTTCCTTTCCCTGGGATTCCGTTCATCCATTGTTGTGGCCCTGGCAATCCCCTTATCGCTCACCATTGGACTTGGATTTGTGGATATGTCAGGTTTCGGTCTGCAGCAGATCTCCATTGGCGGACTGGTGGTGGCATTGGGGATGCTGGTGGACAACTCCATTGTGATGGTGGAGAATATCAACCGCTATATTCAGATGGGACATCCCAGGAAGGAGGCCTCCATCCTGGCTGCCTCCGAGATCGGATGGCCTGTAATCGTTGCTACACTGACCACCGTACTGGCTTTTGTCCCCATTGCAGCCATGCCCGATGAGACCGGACAGTTTATCAAGTCATTGCCGGTGACCATCATGATCACACTGACCATCTCCCTGTTCATTGCACTCTCTTTCACTCCGGTTATTACCAGCAGGTTATTCAGGGAACCCAAATTGGAGAGGGAAAAACTCCGGGGGTTCAGGTGGCTGTTGAACTGGATCATTGAAAAACCATTCAGGAGTAGTCTCCGAAGGGCTCTGAAAAGGCCTCTCCTTACCCTGATTCTGGCTCTTGTTTTTTTAATGGGATCGCTCTGGATGTTCCGGTATGTGGGGATCAGTTTTTTCCCAAAAGCAGAACAACCAAACCTGATGATCCAGGCAACCCTTCCTGAAGGATCCAATCTGGATCGAACCGACCAGGTGGCACGTTATATGGAGGGGGTACTGGATACCATGCCTGAAGTGAAATCTTATGCCACCAATGTGGGGCACGGCAATCCCCGGATTTACTACAATGTTATCCCGAGGAGGTTTGATTTGCGGTTTGCCGAGATCTATGTGAATCTTTGGAATTATACCCCCGAATCCTTTGAGAAGGTGCTGGTGAGGTTAAGAGAGAAATTTGATACTTACCCTGGTGTACGCATCCGGGTGAAAGAATTTGAACAGGGTCCTCCGTTTGCTGCACCGGTACAGGTTTACCTGAATGGAGATGACCTGGATGTACTGCGGGAGATATCTTCCGATGTAGAAGGTTTTATCAGGGAACAACCGGGTGCTATTAATATTGAAAACCAGTTTGTAAAGACCAATACGGAGCTTCTGTTCCACATCAGCAAAGAGAAGGCTAATATGTTTGGGGTTCCGGTCATCGAGATCGACCGGACCATTCGGACAGCTGTGACTGGAATAGGCATATCCAAATTCAGGGATCAATCCGGGGAGGAGTACCAGATCGTATTGAAAATGGCACATGGGGGAGATTTCAGACTTGAGGAGCTGGATAAGATCTATGTTTCATCATTATCAGGGAAACAGATACCCCTGAAACAGTTTGTGGATGTGAAACTCCAGCAGGTACCGAGCTCCATCAGTAGGTTTGACCTGGAGCGAACCGCTGAGATCCTTGCCGATGTCAGGAGTGGATATAGCCTTGATGAGGTGATTGATCCGGTGATTGATAAGCTGGAGCAGTACACCATGCCAGCAGGTTACAGTTACACCCTGGGAGGAGAATTACAGGCCCGGACAGAATCTTTCGGTGGTATGACCAATGCCGTACTGATTGCCGTTGTTTCTATTTTTTCGGTCCTGGTGCTGCAGTTCAGATCTTTTAAGCAACCCCTTATTGTTTTTCTGGCCATTCCTTTTGCCATGACCGGGATGATCTGGGCACTTTGGATTACCGGGAACACCTTCTCTTTTACAGCATTTATCGGACTCACAAGCCTGGTGGGAATTGTGGTGAATAATTCCATTATCCTGGTGGACTATATCAACAAACTAAGAGAGCGGGGAGAACCTTTGAACAGGGCATTGCAGCTGGCAGCGGAAACCCGTCTGACCCCAATCGTGCTTACTGCCCTGACCACCATCGGCGGATTGTTGCCACTCACCCTGCGGGGCGGAACACTCTGGGCTCCACTGGGTTGGACCATCATAGGCGGATTGCTGGTCTCCACCATGATGACGCTGGTTCTTGTTCCGGTGTTTTATAAATTGTTGGAAAAGAGAGGAGCTTGACTGCCACTCATCTGAGGGTTTTTATCAATTCTAAGTCACTGTGGATAAAATGGTTTATTCACTGATCCTGATAACCATTATATTTAACCTATGATGAGATTCAGATGGCTTTTCCTTTCCCTGATCATGACTGTTTCAATATCAGTCAATGGTCAGTATACAAAAGAGTTCAAACGCATTTTCTTTGATGCTGACTACCTTTATGAGACCGAATTTTATGAGGAAGCCTTTAACCGGTATAAAAATCTCTTAACGCTCGATCCGGGTAACAGCAATATCCTTTTCCTTTGTGGAGCATGCTGTCTGAACATTCCGGGTAATGAAGCGCTGGCAATTACATACCTGAAGGAGGCGGCCGAGGGTATAAGTATGAGCTATAAGGAGCATTCCCATAAAGAGTCGGGAGCCCCGGTACTTACATACTATATGCTTGGACGAGCCTATCATCTGAACAATGAGTTTGAGAAAGCTGTGGAGAATTATGATTATTATATGGCAATAGGAACCAATCAGGATCCTCTTCAGCTTGATTATGCCGCTCTACAGATTGAGGCATGTGAAAGAGCAGGCGAGGTTGTAAGAGGTCGCCCCTCTTTTAAGTTCCAGAGTGTGCTTGATCATTTTGATGATGAACTTCCATCATGTTCCCATCCTGTAATCTCGGGTGATGGGAACATTTTAATCTTTCTGGTGGATTATCCTTCAGACAAAAAGGTCATGATGACTACCCGGAGTGGCGACCTTTGGTCAAGGCCCAGGGTAATCAACAGTGAATTTGGGATGGTTGGCGAGACTTATCCGGTATCCCTTTCATACGATGGAAGTGAGCTCTACCTGGTACATCAATACTATTCCCATTCGGATATCTTCCTCTCCAGATTTGAAAGTGGCCGCTGGTCGGAAGCTGAAGCATTGGGCCACAATATCAATGGACGGACATCGGAGAACCATGCCAGTATATCCAGGGATGGAAAGACACTCTATTTCACCAGTGATGTGAGGGGAGGATCGGGAAGCTTTGATATTTTTGTTTCGCGGCTTGATGAGAAAGGTGAATGGGGCCCTCCCACCAACCTGGGCCCGGTGATCAATACCCCTTTTGAGGAGCATACACCCTTTATCTCCAGCAACGATTCCATTCTCTTTTTCAGTTCTCAGGGGCATGCATCCATTGGAGGGATTGATGTGTTTTATGCTGACTTGAATTTGGATGGTACCTGGAGTGAGCCTGTGAACCTGGGATACCCTGTGAATACTACCGGGGAGGATCTCTTCTTTAATCCCGGCTGGAATGAACTGGATGGTTACTATGCTGTAAGACGAGAGGATGATCCAACCTCCAACACCCTCAATATGGTGATTGAACTGGAACCGGAGGAGGAATTGGTATCTGAGGTTGAGGAGCCTGATTCCATTGATACGGGTCAGCCCGATAGTAAGGTTGTGGAAGCTCTTGAGATTGCCACAATCACAGAGGCCATTGAACCGGAGGAGACCGATGAGATTGAAGAGGTGTTAAACAGGAATGCGATCAGGGAGACTCCCGAAAAGGAGCGTGCTGAACCGCCAGCCATCATCCCATCTGAGCTGCAATCCATTATCCCATTCGATTACAATGAGTTTGAATTGAATTTGGCAGCCACGCTGGAGGTTGAAAGAATTGCTGAACTGCTGGACGCAAATCCCGAAACCAGGGTCGCCCTGACCGGTCATGCTGATGCCAGGGGAAGGGAAGAATACAACATGCTGCTTTCATTGCAGAGGGCCGATCAGATTGCACAGTACCTGGAAATGAGGGGTGTAAACAAGGAGCGGATCTCTATTGAAGGCAAGGGTGAGGGCTCCCCTGTGGCAAGAAACAGTTATCCTGATGGTGATGATGCACCGCTTGGAAGGTATATTAACCGACAGGTATTGGTAAGGATCACGGGTCAGATTCAAATCCTGGCTAACCTGCCCGGACCTTATGTTCCGAGCGGTTTGAAGCATGTTCAGGGAGTGGATGATAATCAGGATACAGATCCCTATTGGTTTACCGTTCAGGTTTCGGCAAGTTACAGACAACTCAACCGGGCTCAGTTTAACGACTTTGGGGATATAAAAGAGTACATCTGTACCGATGGCTACTACAGGTATACCTCCGGTGCTTTCAGAACCTTCCAGGATGCCAGGGATCACCTGAAGAAGGCACATAGAATGGGATATGAGGATGCATTTATCCAGACCCAGGAGTGGTACGAGAGGGCCACTAAATAGAGATCTTCATTCCAGGATTGAAGCTGTTAAATAAGTTAAAACTTTTTATTTAGATACAATATAAATAGTAAGTTGCGATAATTATTTTGCAACAAACTATGAAAAAGTATCTACTTACTTGTGCAATCATCACAGGCCTGGCATTCAATATGAGTGCAAATGATGATAATCCGCCAGTGGGCATTGGATTGATAACCGGGATTGTGGTTGATGCATCTTCCAGGGAACCTATGCCCTATGTGAATGTGGTGGTGAAGAACAGCGGAGACTCCATCCTTACAGGAGGGATCACCGATGATCAGGGAAACTTTGAGATTGAAGCGGTACCAGAGGGCAACAATAAGGTGGAAATCCTCTTTATTGGTTATGAGAAAATTACCAGGGAGATTGATGTAACCCGTGCACAATCAAAGCATCACCTGAGCACAATTACCTTAAACGAGAGTACGCTGGAGCTGGAAGAGGTGGTTGTAAGGGGGGAGCTTTCAACCGTAACCCAGAAGATCGACCGAAAGGTGATCAATGTGGGGAAAGATCTTACCTCCACCGGAACCACAGCATCAGAACTGTTGAACAATGTACAGTCGGTAAGTGTGGATGGCCAGACAGGGAATATCACGCTACGTGGAAATGAAAATGTAAAGATCCTGGTTGACGGAAGACCAACCAATGTGAGTGCAGCCCAGTTGCTGCAGCAGATTCCCTCTTCCTCCATCAAGAGTATTGAACTGATCACCAATCCGTCCGCAAAATATAGTCCGGAAGGAATGAGCGGGATCATAAATATTGTACTCTATAAAAATGCCACCCTTGGATTGAATGGCTCGATTAACGGGGGACTCACTGTGGGAAAAAATGTAAAATACAATGGGGCCCTGGATCTGAATTACCGCAAAGGAAAGGTAAACCTGTTTGCCAACTACGGCGGCAGAACTGGCAAAAGTGAGGGTGGTGGAGAAGTGATCCGGACTGACAATGCTTCCTATTCAGATTTTTCTAATAGAAATGATAACAGTTCCCACCTTTTAAAGGTTGGTGCCGATCTCTATCTGAACAGATCCAATGCGTTTTCTTTTTACACCACCCAGAACCTGTATGATGGTTTCAGGGGTGCAACGACCCTCATATATTTTGAGGAGATCCTGGAGAGTGAGAATCTCAGCGAGAATTTAAAGGACAATCATACTGGCACTTATAACCTGAACTTTAAGCATGATTTTGGAAAGGCCGGACACAATATTGAAATTGAAGCTTCCCATTCACTGACAGATCAGAAAGAGGATGCGAACTACGTACAGACCATGGATCCGGATGACCATACTTCCAACTACATTGATAAGATCCACAATGATGTAACCAGCACGGTGATAAATCTGGATTACACCAATCCACTTTCAGAAAATGCTAAACTGGAGATGGGGTTAGAGACCCGGTACAGTGGAACAGAGAACCAATACAACACAGACCGGCACCAGTTTCTCTATGATGATAACAACATGATGATCCCGGATGGCAATGGTGGGTTCCTGACCGCACCCATGGCTCACTCTTCATTTGTATACGACCGGAATATCTATTCTGCGTATACCAACTACAGCCAGCAATTTGGTAAATTATCCATGCAGGTGGGTGTAAGGGTGGAACAATATGAGGTGGAGGCGCTTTTTTATCAGGGTGAAGAGTCGGAAAACTACAGGGATGATAGAATCACTGCCTATCCTTCAGCCTTCTTTACATACACTCCCGGAGAGAAGAACCAGTTCCAGGTAAGTTACAGCCGACGGGTGGACCGGCCCGGAATTGGACAGGTCAATCCCATCAGAAGCAGCTGGTCCTCCCCCCTTCTTGTCTTCGTTGGGAATCCCGAACTGACCCCCCAATTCACCAACTCATACGAGATCAATTATACCCGCAGGCTGAAAAAGGGTTCGCTCTCACTGGGAACCTTCTACAGGCGGATCGATCACAACATCATTCGATACTCCAATACAGATCCGCTGGATGAAAATAGAGTTGAGATAACTTATGTCAATGCAGAAGGGGAAAACCGTTATGGAATTGAGATGTCCGGAATGGTCCGGCCTGCAGGATGGTGGAACATCAATGGAAGTTTTGATCTCTACTCACAGCAAATGACAGGTTATGCATTTGGCAATTATGTGGAGGTCAGCAGTATGGCTGCCAACGTTCGAATGAATAACACCTTTAACATCACCGAGAACCTGAGTCTTCAGCTGTTTGGCATGTACAGGGGGGGCAATGAGATTATCCAGTGGAAGATTAAACCCCGGTGGATGGTCAATTCCGGTGTGAGCCTGAAAGTGTTTCAAAAGAAAGGCACCCTAAGTCTGCGGATAAATGATGTTTTTAATACCATGAGATTCAGGTTTGAATCGACTAATTTCTATCCTTCCGTCGGTGGATTCCACTGGGAGAGCCGTACTGCCTATCTGGGATACGCACATAACTTTGGCCGGGGAGACTTCAAGGCGAGGAGAAGAAGGGTTCGCGACAACAATGAGCTCTCCGGGAGCGGAGGGTTTTGATATCAGGTCCCGGTAATCTTCCTGATCAATTCCAGATCAACCTCAGTTTTGGGATTGAAATCAGGGGAATTCATGTAGAGCAACATACTGCGTAGCAGTTGTCCGGATACAGGACGCTCTTCCAGTTTCTTCTGCAACTCAATGCTGCATACCATGATTTTGCCGGTACCTGCCTTTGCTTCAAATGCGAGTCCGAGCCGTCTGTTTTCAAACCATGTATGGATGGGCTGGATCAGGGGTCGCAGATCGGCGGGAAGGTGATCCAGGACCATGGCCTCTGAATGGGTGACCGGGTCCCACCACTGCCAGTTGCTGTGATACTCTGTGGGAAAATTATTGAATAGTGCGTGATCCGGATTGCAAAGGATCCCAAGTGTGTGTGGGGCCTGTCCCCGGGTCCATGCCGTGTTCCAGAAGATGCTCGAGAAACCGATCTTCACATCTTTGCCGTTCCCTTCACCTACCTGGCCATGGGTAAGCAACAGGACCGATCCCCCCTTTGAAAGAATCTTACGGGCCTTTTTATCCAGATTTCCGGTAATATATACCTGACCCGGATCTGCTGCTTTGTGTTGGGGGTACACCCAGAAATCCCATCCGTTTGAATAGGGGGTATCTTCGATGGTAACTGTGAGCCTGAATTTGCCAGCCTCAGTGATATGTCTCAGATCAAAGGCGATGGATCCTGCAGAGATTGCATTATCCACAGGGATTTCATCAATTTGAAAGACAACCTCATGAATCGGAGTGCCGGATGCATCCCGAATCTGGCAATGAATAGTTTGATCCATCAGAGGATCCTGACCAAAATGTGCCATTTCAATCTCTGCCTGGAAGGTTTCGCTGTTGGTAAAGATCCTCTTCTCCATCCTGGCCAGTGGGACTGTCTGGTTACAAAATTTTCTGAAAGCTTCCGGAGTGATGTATCCCTTTGAATTGAAAAACGGATCAAGGATGCCCACCAGCGCAGTTCCCTGTCCCGGGAAGTCATGCAACTGCAACAGCTGAAAACCTGCAAAACCAGGTGTCCGCAGGGCAGCTTCGACCTCTGCTTTGTAACAGAGCGCCTGCAGTTTTCCCGAGGCCATCAGGAAATCTTCGGCCTGCTCAGCCATATGGTGCGCTGCCAGTGACTCTTTAAAGATTTCGAAATTGGTGGGTTTCAAGACGCCGGTATACTTCTCCATCTCTTTAAAGTCGGGGTAGACACACCACTGTCCGATTTCATGACTCACAAAAGGGATATCGTATGCGGAGATGATTTCGTGATAATCAAAACTGGTTTGAGGAGGCTTTGCATTGATGATACTTTGCAGCCCCTGACCCCATTGCTGGATCCTTGGTTGTGGTCCGTTATGGTATTCGTTTTCGGTTAAAAGAGGCCAGCCTGCAGCTGAGGTATAGACCCTCCTCGTATCTTTCTCCTTCCAGTAGTTCAACAGTTCTGCCAGGTATTTCTCCTGGTTTGTTCCTCCCGGTTCATTGCCATAGGCCAACATGCAAAAAGAGGGGTGATTCCCATAGGCATCCATGATCCTGTCACCCTCTTCATAGATAAACCGGTCAATGCTTTTCCCGTCCCCCAGGATACTGCCCTGGTTGACCCATGAACTGCACTCCACTTGCAAATAGACGCCCATTTTATCTGCAGCCTGAAACGCTGCTTTCGGCGGACACCAGGAGTGAAAACGAATGTGGTTCAGACCGTGTTCCTTACACCGGATCATTACATGCTCCCAGGATGACTGGTCGGTGGGAGGATATCCTGTAATGGGAAAGATACAACACTCCAGGGTGCCTCGAAGAAAGAGCGGATCTCCGTTTATCTGAAACCGGGTACCCTTTGCCTTGAATTCCCGCATTCCAAATGTTACATCCTGTTGGTCCAAAGGAACTCCATCTGCGCTGATCATCCTCACATGGAGACGGTAGAGGGCTGGAGAGAACTCGCTCCACTGCAGGGCCTCTTTTCCCAGGGGGTATGTGATTTCTATTTTCTGTCTGGCGGACGAAACAGAGACTGGCTCAGTCAGGCTGGCTGGCTGGTGGGTTTTGTCTGTATTGAAACTGGAGGCTTGTAATGCAAGGCTCCCATGAAACGGAGTTCCCGTATGATTATCAAGGGTGATGGCCACCCTGGCACTGTTGGTCCCGATCTCCGGGAAGAGCTGAACATCTGTAATACTTATGGCATTGCGGGCTTCCAGGTAGATGTTTCCAACAATCCCGTTCCAGTTGGACTGGGTATGGTCACTGATGCTGTGAGCATTGATGCCCACGGGAACGATTTCCCGGTTGTCAACCCTGATGCTAATTCGATTTTTCCCTGGTGATACCCAGGAGGAGATGTCATATTCATGGGGAACAGCGAGACTGTTCTGACTTCCGGCCAACCGGTCATTGATAAAGAGTGTGGTTTCCCAGTGGGGTCTCTCCAGATGAAGGATCACTCTTTTACCGCTCCATGTTTCCGGGATTACCACTTCCTGCTGATACCAGGCCGGACCTTTGTAATGCTTTACCGGTTTTAGCCAGAAGGGTATCTTCAGGTTTCCGGGTTGTCTGTATATTTTGTATGCATCAGCTGTAAACCACGAGCTGTCAACAATACCCCCGGTCCATTCAGTTTCAGGAGTAACATCATATCCCAGCCTGTTTTCAGCCATGGATCCGGGTAATATGATGGTGCTTTCGGAACTGCCGGAATACCATTTTTCAGAGATGCCCACATCCATAGAGTCGATCCTGAATCCCCATTCACCTTCCAGTGAAATGGAGTTTCTGATCTCCTGGGCCCAAAGGCTGCTACAGGTGAGCATTAAGCCGAAGTACCATAGCTTTTTCATATTGAGTTTGGATTTTGTATTAAAAGTATTGAAAAATATGTAGATTCAACATCATTTTAGACTCCATAAGGATATGAAGTTTAACCTGCGCTATGTTATCGGTATGTCGCTTATTTCAGCCCTTGCAGGATTTCTGTTCGGGTATGATTGGGTGGTGATCGGGGGGGCTAAACCTTTTTATGAACGTTTTTTTGAACTTGTCCAGTTCCCGGGCCTTCAGGGATTGGCCATGAGTTCTGCGCTGATTGGCTGTATTGGTGGAGCAGTGATTTCCGGTTGGATCGGTGAAAAGTTTGGACGGAGAAGCAGCTTAATGATGGCTGCTCTTCTCTTTATTTTTAGTTCTGTGGGGACCGGAGCAGTGGGTTCCTTTACCTGGTTTATGACATTCAGAATTGTAGGAGGAATTGGAATTGGACTTGCCTCTGCAACCTCCCCGGTCTATATTGCAGAAATATCTCCTGCGAAATACAGGGGCCGGATGGTCACCTTAAACCAGTTGAATATTGTGGTAGGTATCCTCGCTGCCCAGATCGTCAATTACCTTATTGCGCAACAGGTTCCGGATGGAGCATCTGACCAATTCATTCAAAATTCATGGAATGGCCAGATGGGGTGGAGATGGATGTTTTGGGCTGAAGCAATACCAGCTACCATTTTCTTTATCCTGTTGTTCTTTATTCCCGAGAGTCCCAGGTGGCTGGCAAAAGTTTCGAGGTGGGAGAAAGCTGAGTGGGTACTTCAAATGATAGGTGGGGATGAATATGCCCGCAGTGCCAGAAAGAAGATTGCTGAAACCCTGGCTGATGGTAGTCAGAAGGTGCCTTTGAAGAGTCTTCTTTCCCATGATATAAAGCCCATGTTAATGGTGGGAATCGTACTGGCGCTCTTTCAGCAATGGTGTGGCATTAATATCGTTTTTAACTATGCTGAGGAGGTCTTTTCAGCGGCCGGATATGAGGTATCTGATATCCTGCTGAATATCGTCATTACAGGAGTAGTTAACCTGCTGTTTTGTGTTCTGGCGATCCGTACAGTGGATCGCTGGGGCAGAAGACGACTGATGCTTCTTGGTTCATTGGGACTCTCAATTCTTTATGTGATCCTGGGAATCAGTTATTATCTGGAAATGCAGGGAACTACCATTCTCGTGATCGTCGTATTATGTATCGCGGTTTACGCCATGACACTGGCCCCTATTACCTGGGTGGTACTATCAGAGATCTTTCCCAACAGGGTGAGGGGAGTGGCCATGGCCATAGCAACCACCACCCTGTGGATTGCCAGCTCCATTTTGGTCATTACCTTTCCCTACTTTAACAGGGGACTGAACACACATGGTACTTTCTGGCTCTATGCCGGCATATGTCTGGCCGGATTCCTGTTTATTTACAAACGTTTGCCCGAGACAAAAGGAAAAACACTGGAAGAAATTGAGAAGGAACTCAGTGAATGATCCCGACAGACTACCAGAGATGGAGAGAAGGTCATTGAAAAGCCTTGTCAATACTCCTTTTAAAAAGGCGATGTTTGTTGTGCAGATTATCAGTTATGTGCTGATTGTAGGATCACCACTTATCGGAGGTGCAATTGGCGGATTGATAGGATTAAATGCAACAAAGATCGGTGGACTCATCCTGGCTGTTTTTATTACCGGCGAAGTCCTGTTTTACGGATCACTTATATTTCTTGGCAAAGAGGTGGTCCTTCTGATAAGGGATAAATTGAAAGTGTGGTTTAAAAGGAGAGACCGGAAACAGTGAGAGGTTTATTGGATTCTTCACTGAAGCGTTGATACCTACTTGTATTTTATCGTTACTCTATGTAAACTTGTAGATGCTATGAGAGTACATTGATAAAATGAAGATTTTCACTCGAAATTTCTGTTATGAAAAGTTCTAAAACTGCTGCAATGTTCATTGCATTAATGTTATCATTTGGATTGGTGAACTCCTGGGGTCAGGAAGAGGAATGGATCAATCTCTTTGACGGAGAAACACTGGATGGCTGGTCGGTTCACAGTGGATTTGCCAGGTACAGGGTAGAGGATGGAACCATTGTGGGTACCGCTGTAGAAGGAAGCCCCAACACTTTCTTATGTACGGATCGGGAATTTGGTGACTTTATTCTTGAATTTGAGGTATTGCTGGTAAGTCCTGAGCTCAATTCAGGCGTGCAATTCCGCAGCATGATTGCGAAGGAGGAGATGGTTTTCTGGTTCAGGAACGATGAGGGTGTTCTTCAACCCAGGACCATACCTGCTGACCGGGTTTACGGATACCAGGTTGAAATTGCCAACGAATCGGGTGGCAGTTCAGGTGGAGTCTATGATGAAGCCCGCAGGGCATTTATGACCCCCTGGTGGCCCAAAGAGGGTTCGGAAGCCAGTAAAGCTTTTAAAGATAAGCAGTGGAATAAATACAGGATCGAATGCAAGGGCAGTTCCATCAAAACCATGGTGAATGGGACTGTGGTTGCTGACTTCAGGGATTCATTGAGTGAGAGTGGGATCATTGGTCTTCAGGTACATGATGTGGGTAATGATCCAACACCCTATGAAGTGCGATGGAGAAACATCCGGATCAAACCATTGAGTCATTAAATAAAAAAACCCCGGCCGAAACCGGGGTGACAAAGTATCAATCGGTTGATTAAACTAATTGCAATCGTACTATACTATACTGCATTATACTCAACTATACTGTAATATACTATACTATAATATACTTTGTCAGGAGTAAACATACAAAACAATTTGATTAATGTCCAGACAATTTAACATTTAATTATGTTATTGGCAGCAGCATAAATGTTAGCTTACCGGTGGAGTAAAACAATGAGTAAGGATCCTTACAGAAGAGTTGCAGGTCTCTATGACAGGGTGTTCGAGCAGATGAACAAAGGCTTAAGGGTCCTCGGGATTCGCATGTTCATTCCACCCCAAGGAGGGTCCATCCTGGATGTTGGATGCGGAACAGGGGTCCATCTTGATATATATCAGAGATATGGCTGTAAACTATACGGCATTGATACTTCCCAATCTATGCTCGAACTGGCCAGAGACCGGTTGGGGGAGAGCGCAGAACTCAGTCAGGTGGATGCGACAAAAATGCCTTACGAGTCGGCCTCTTTTGATCTCGTACTCTGTATGCTTGTGCTGCATGAAATGGATGATGAGGTGCGCACCAGGGTTCTGAGTGAGATGAAGCGTGTAATCAAGAGCGATGGCCGCCTCCTTCTCATCGATTTTCACGCCGGAAAACCACGTTCTTTCAAGGGGTGGTACTACAAGCTGGTGATATTGCTTTCAGAGATAATTGCGGGACGAAGGCACTTTCGCAACTATCGTCATTTCATGTCAATTGGCGGATTGCCAACCTTGATTGAAAAGAGTCAGTTCGAAATTGAGAAGAGGAGGATTGTTGGTGGTGATACACTTGCCCTCTATCTTCTTCGTGGAAGGTGATAGTGGTTATTGGATAGCCATGGCGGATTCCCTTATGATGTATGAATGCGGACTACTTTTTCCCGGTGACCTTATGGATGATCATATCAACGGGATTTTTTGCAGGAGAAGGCTCTGTGGGGGCAGATTCTGATGGTATGGTTGAGGCATTACCATCCCTGAGCGCACTGTAATGGGGTGAAAGAATTTCCACTCCGGCAGCATTGAATTCGTTCAAGATGCTCTTATTCAGTTCGGAATAGAAGTGAGCCATCTTCTTAGGTTGCTTGGTGTAGACATTCAGTTCATACTCAACATAAAAATCGCTCAGGCTTTTTTGAAGTACAAAAGGTTTCAAATCACGCGTCAGCTCTTTTGTGTTCTGTGCGGCTTTCAGGAGCAGATCAATCACTTGTTGGGAAGGTACATCATAGCCAATGGTAACAGTAGGATGAAGGATAATCCCGATACTACTGGCATTCTTAGAATAGTTCCAGAGGTGGGAGTTGATAATGGTGGCGTTGGGGATGGTGATATCCTCATTCTTAACTGTTCTCATGCGTGTAACCAGCAAGTTCTTTTCAATAATGTCACCCACCGATTCGCCAATCTTTACACGGTCTCCAATAACATATGGTCTCATGTATGTAATCACAATTCCTGCCACAATATTTGCAATGGCGGAGGTGGATCCCAGCGAGAATAAGACTCCCAGGAAGATGGATACACCTTTAAAGGCAGGAGAATCAGATCCCGGAAGATAGGGGAAAATGAAGACCAGTGTAAAGGCATAGAGAACGATTTTAATGATGTTGAAAGTGGGTTTGGCCCAGTCCTTGTGAAAGCCTTTTAGAACCAGATTATCTTCTTCAATCTCCTTTGTAATGGTCGTAAAGACCCGAACCACATACCTGGCAATCACAATAATTACAAAAATGTAGAAAAGATTGGGCAGGAAATTGAGCAGTCCATTCAGAATATCTTTTACCGGTTGGGCGAGAAAGGAATAAAACTGATTTACCAATCTCTCTGTCCATGGAAGAAAGCTGAAAAGTAATGGCAGGTAAAGGAATAGAATTAGAATGATGAGTGCGATCCTAACAATCTTTGATATTAGAAGAAATACATTTTTGGTGTTTCTGGGTAAGAGGTATCTGAGGAAACTCTTTCTCTTTCGTTTGATATCTCTTTCATAACGGGAAAGCTTTTTGTTAACCCATTTGTATGATTTGTTCAGCAGGAAGAGAATGATAATCAAGCCCAGGAGTGCGAGCAGGGTGAATCCGATGTGTTTGAGCCAGTATGTAACGGTTCTCCTCTCCAGCACCTCTGTTAAGGATGATTTGATGATTTCCATAGTTTCGGAGGCGGCCTCCTGTCTGCTCTTCCCGTATGACACTGCATCCTGGTCACTTACATAGTAGATGGGTTGATTCATGTAGGAGACAATAGAGAAATTATCCAATTCTGATGTGCTAAAGGAGTCTAAATAGATTCTCTCTTTCTTTTTTAAAAGATCGAGTCTTTCTCTTAAAGACTTTGCTCTTTCCCTGGCAGTATATGGCCCCAGGCTCTCCGTAATCCGAATGAGGGTATCTCCATCGAATTTTACATAATAGACTTCAACAGGATCTGTTGTGGATGAATCGGGGAGTTCACTATTTATAGAATCGCCGGGTTGTGCAAGCAGGATTGTAGAGGTAAGAAAAACGAGACCTGTGGCAAAGTAAAAGAATCGGGATGTTTTCATTTGACTGATCCGGATAAGGTTAGGCTATCCCCACTGTGTAAAACTCATACACTGCAAACTTCAGGATATATAACCAATGAGCGGTAAAATTGTTAAATCACATGCAGTAAAAAAGAGAATCCTGGTTAGGTTTTATTCATGTTGCAATTCGAGTATTTCACCATTCTTATGCGGTTTGACCGTAAAACCACCGCAAATTACTTGACTCATATATCATTCCCTTCGTAATTTGTATCACTGACCCTAAAACCCATTGTGTCGTGAATAAGAAGATATTACCTTCGATCTTTTCGGTTTCTTTTCTTTTTCTGGTTACCTGTAGTTATGCACAGAAACTGGACCTTATTGTTACATCGAAAGCTGATTCCATAGCCTGCCATATAGACAGCATTACCGATACCCATATATATTATCAGATGAAATCCCGCAGCACATGGATTCATACACAAATTCCCAGGTCAGAGGTTTTGCAATACAAACAGGATATCATTGACAAGAGAGAATACCTGTATAAACCAGGCACTACCATTATCGACTCCTCAATACCAGCCATTTCTTCATCGTTGTATCATATTCGGAAGAACTCTGTTTACCTCGGATTATTATCAATTAATTACGCAAGAATGATCCCCTTAAGCCACAACACAGGGCTCACCCTGGGAGGAGGTTTGATTAATTTTGATGGCTGGGGAGTTGTGGCAGAATCTTCAGTACTTATTGGTGGTGTCAGACATTTTCTTGAACCCGGGATCATGGGTTTTTATTTCTTTGTGCCAAGTGAGGATTATAATAATCCGGATATGGATGTGGTGGACAGTGCGGTCTCTATAAGGGTAGGTTACCGTTACCAGGCCCCTTGGGGTTTATTGATCAGGGCGGCACCAAATCTGATTTTTACTGATCAGGACACCTATCTTTTCCCTGCTCTTTCAGTAGGGTACTCTTTTTAAGTAATATTCAACACGAATTTGCAATTCCACCGTAGTTACTTCCCGATAGCGAAAATGACTGAATCAGTAAAACCATTCCAGCAAATATCGAAGATGAAGTGAGATTTCAATTATTTAAAGGAAATAAACAGGATGAACTCTATTGAGTTAATTTACGCCTTTGTGGAGCTCCTATTTTTTTGGCATATCATTTGAAGTAACAAATTACAAATAGAGACAGGCTAACTACCCTAAAACCCCAACATTCATGAAAAGGCCAAGCGCTACTATCCTTTTACTGATTGCAATTTCATTTTTATTTACTAAGTGTGAAGAAGAAGAAGATCGGCATTCTATCCCTGACAACAATTTTCTAAATGCATTGATAGAAACAGGGATTGATACTAATGGAGACGGTATAATAAGTGCAGAAGAAGCAGAAAGAACCACGGAGCTGCATCTTCATGATAAAGGTATCGCAGATCTTTCAGGTATCGAAGCTTTTGTGAACCTGGTTGAACTTAATTGCTCAAATAATATTATTGAACACCTAGATGTAACAGGCATATCCAACCTTAAGTATTTGGATTGCAGTTTGAATCTTCTTAACAGCTTGGTCATTTCCCAGAATGAAGTTCTAAAAGAATTGGATTGTGGTAGAAATCTACTGAGAGGGTTGGATATATCTAATAACAATGCATTAGAGGAACTACATTGTTATGATAATAAACTGTCTAGCCTTGATCTCTCGGGCTGCCCCAAGTTGGTAGAACTCAATTGCGGTTTAAATCCACTCACCTTCATTGATATTACGGATAATATAAAGCTGGATAATCTATTTAGTCCAGGCTGTGATTTAAGTAATCTGGATCTCTCAGGAAACCCTGAACTTACTAAATTAGAGTTGTCGGAAAACAAATTATCCAGCCTCGATGTCTCAAAGAATCCACTTTTAATTGATCTGGGTTGCAGCTATAATCCCATTTCCCAACTAGATATTAGCCATAGTGAGAGCTTGGAATACCTTAGATGCGAGAAATGTGAATTAGAAAACCTTGATCTGTCATATAATACAAACTTGAAAGGACTGAGCTGCACGAAAAACAATATCAATAAACTAGATCTTTCCAATAACAGTTCAATAACATATCTTGACTGTGTTCTAAATCAACTTGACACCCTTGATCTTTCGAAAAATACATTGCTCGAAATTCTTTATTGTGCCAGTAACGAGCTCAGCGCCCTTGATCTTTCTCAGTTGCCAAACCTGAAAGAGATAGCCTTTTCTTTCAATGAGCTTAGCTCTATTGATCTCTCAGGGAATCTGGATCTAACTTATCTGAATGCTGGGAACAACATGCTGAGAACTCTTGACATCTCAGCAAATAAAAAGATAGTTAACCTGGAGCTATGGCAAAATCCGCTCCTTGAGCAAGTATGTGTTTGGACCACACCCTTCCCCCCAGAAGCCATTCAGCTTGTCATGCACAACAGCCCAAATATATACTTCACAACAGATTGCGGAGACTAATTTAAACCCCAAGACGATGAAGACAACTACATTCTCCATACTCCTTACCATAGCCCTCATTGTTTTTTTTACTCAATGTGAAAAAGAACTCGAAATACTCCCCGATGATCCAATTAAGATCACGGATTCAGAGTTTCTCAAAGCATTAATTGAGAGAGGTGTAGATAGAGATAATGACGGTCTAATAAGTTATCAAGAAGCATCAATTGTGAAATTCATGAATGTGAATCATTGTGGAATTTCAAATATGGGGGGAATTGAAGAGTTCGTAAATTTGCTTGATTTGTCGTGCGAGTATAATCAAATTTATTCCCTTGACATAACTAAGCTTACAAAACTTGTCTCACTGAAATGCAGAGAGAACAAGATTCGTGTCCTCGATATTTCAAATTGCCCTTTGCTTGAGGAGTTAAACTGCGTTGATAACGACTTGGGGACACTGATAGTTGGCAACAATAGTTCTTTGCGGATATTATATGTTGGATTTAATAGAATTACCAGCCTCGATCTTTCTGAGATGACTTCCTTGAGAGAACTATATTGCTATGTAAGTAATCTTGATGAAATTAATCTGGCGAATAATTCTGAGCTAACTACACTCATTATTGGTCAAGATAATATTAGTGATCTTGATGTGTCAAGCCTAACAAAGTTGGAGGTTCTAAGCTTCAATCAAAATTCAATTACATCACTTGATATTTCAAATAATTCTTCATTAAGAGATTTAGCTATTGGAAGTAACAATTTTACGAATTTGGATATATCAAATTGTCCATTACTTTCAAGTCTAGCTTGCAATGATCTACCGCTTTCTAGGCTAGATATTTCAAAAAATAACTCACTTAGATACTTGCGCTTATTCAAATTACCATTGATTCATGAAGTATGTGTATGGGAAACCCCATTCCCATCTGGAGGTCTAGATTTGGATATGTTAGAATGTCCAAACATTCAATTCACCACTGAATGTCTGTATAAGTGAATATTATTCGGGAAATCTGATACTATTTCTAATTAAGAATAGCAAATTCTGAGCAATATATGGAAGAAACGGAAGCATTGACCACCTCGCGCCAGTAAGATTGAATTTGACTCACATAGTTTAATAACAGGTGATTAACATTGATTTGAGATTGTCAATCAACTCTGGCTACAGGTGGTCAGGGGCATCGGTTTTTCCATGTAAAGATTCCCGCACCATTGGTATATGATAGACGGATTTTAAGAATAGTTATGTTTATTAAGGATTGACTTTCTGTATAGCATGTAGTACTTTCGTACTTATGCAGCTATTAGCAGTAGAATATGTTAAGCTGCAAAGGAATAAACAGGTAATTGGATCAAATTGAAAAATGACCCTACCAACGGCTATGAAGCGATTGCTCGGGATTTCATCACCTACCGCAGTAATTCAACTATTGGTGCTGAAGTTGTCCGCTCATGGGCGCGTACTTTAGGGCCTAAAGCAGTGATTCTGGATCTTGGTTGTGGTAACGGTATTCCGATTACCGAAGCATTAGTCAAGGACGGTTATACACTCTATGGAATTGATTCGTCCCCAACACTAATATCATCATACCGCGAACATTTTCCCGACCTCACAGTAACATGTGAGCCTATAGAAACTTCGAATTATTTTGACAGAAAATTTGACGGCGTAGTCGCTGGGGGCTTATTGTTTCTATTATCTGAAATTGTCCAGTCCGAGTTAATTCATCGCGTCTCAACTATTCTTAACCCGGGAGGTCAGTTTCTATTCACATCTCCGAAAGCGGTATGCACTTGGAATGATATAATGGCCGCTGTAGAGTCTCGGTCACTCGGAGCTGAAAAATATAAACGTATTTTATCATCCGCTGAGTTATCATTAATTGGCAACAATACAGATGAAGGTGATAACTATTACTATTACGCAAAAAAGGAATGACTCTTCAATGAGGATTGAAAATCTGCGGCCTAACAATGAACTGTGCTAAAAACCAAACTTTTTCACCCTAAATTCACCTTTACGGTCTTCCCACTCCAAAAGAGATAACCTATGAGCACTTTTGAATTTGTCACGATCCTCCTCTCTGTAGTGGTGGGCTTAGGTATCACCCGCCTACTCAGCGGCCTTGGTCGTGCTATAGAATTTCATAGGCAACTGAAGGTCTATTGGGTCCAGGTCATCTGGTCCATCAATGTTGGGTTATACCTGGTGTTGTTCTGGTGGGCAGTCATTTTCGGCTATTCGAATATGGAAACCTGGCATTTCGTCAACTTCATAAGCCTCTTTTTCTATGCGATCCTCCTCTACCTCCAGGCTGCTTTGATCCTCCCTTCAAATCTGGAACCAGGTATGGACCTTGAGGCTCACTTTTTCTCCATCCGTAAATGGTTTTTTTTCATTGGTGTTCTTTTACCTATTGCGGAACTGAATGACACTCTTATGCACGGACTCGATAATTTGTTCGACTTAGGTTTTTATTACTTCGCCATGCAGATCTCTGGAATTATTTTAGCCTTAATTGCTATGCTAACGAAAAACCGGATCTTCCATGGGGTGTTGTGCCTGGTATATCTGGGAACAATGGTATCTTGGATCTTTATTCAATACAGGAGTATTGGCTGAGGTCTATCCCTCTGCATAACAAGCGTTTTCTACTGACCGTGCCTAATGCAGGGGATCTTCCTTGAATCTCCGGGTGGTAGATAGCATTATGCCCGACAGCAGAAACGCTAACCGTTATCTACCGAACCAAGTTATTATTGTTTTTTTTCAAAACCTAGCGTAAACCTAGCACAAAAGAAAACCACCTATACAAATGGATGTATAAGTGGTTGATTATTAAGTAGCGAGAGGGA
>JBDLIX010000026.1:0-41998 GCA_039714655.1 Bacteroidota bacterium | reverse complement strand
GCCTTGACTCAGAAACCCAGTGATCTTCAGACTCTCCTTTTTTAAATGCTCAACCAACTGGGATAAGAATGTGGTTTTTCCTCCCTGTACCTTTCCGGTAATCAAATGAATGTTATCATGTGGGTCATATGGCATTTCGGTATAAAAATATGGTTTTCATTTGGTTGTCTCAGCCTACTTCTTATTATTAATGGAATTCATCACGGCTTTTATCTCCTTCAGCGCTAAATCAATGTGTTGTTTTTCCACATACGTTTGTCCGACGATCATTCTTACGGTATAGAGGCCGCGGATCTTTGTGTGGGTAAGGAACAACTTTCCCTTTCGGTTTATCTCCTCAAGGAGGTTTTCATTCAGTTTATTCAAAGAGGCGACATCGTCAATTCCATCATACTTCAATCTGAAACCGGTGAAATTCAGAAAAGGCTCCATGGCAAGTTCAATGCCTGGTATTTCTTGGATCTTTTCTGAAAAATATTGATTCAATTTGATATGGGAACGGAGCCTCTCCTGTATGCCGTTGATGCCAAAGCCTCTCAGGACGAACCAGAGTTTCAGGGCCCTGAACCTCCGGCCCAGTGGTACACCCCAGTCACGGTAGTCATTCACGCTACCCCTTGATTTGGTTTTCAGATATTCGGGAAGGATTTCAAAGGTTTTTATAAGCAGGGTAGCATCTTTTACAAAATAGACGGAACAATCGAAATTGGTAAACATCCATTTGTGTGGATTGAATACAAAACTATCTACCTTTTCAATGCCTTCAATCATCCATCTATATTCAGGTAGAAGAAGGGCCGTGCCGGCATAAGCAGCATCCACATGAAACCAAAGTTTATACCTTTTACAGAGGGTCCCTATGTGGTCAATAGGATCTACAGCCAGGGTACCTGTGGTTCCAATGGTGCCAACCACGGCACAGGGTTGATAACCGTCTTGAATATCTGATTTGATCTTCGCCTCCAACAGAGATGGAATCATCCTCAGCTCATTGTCCACACCAACCTTTACCAGGTTTTTTTTTCCAATCCCGCATACACCCACGGCTTTTTCAATGGAAGAGTGGGTCTCTTCCGAGCAATAGATCCTCAGGTTGTCGGGTACTCCCTCTTCATTTGACATGAAACCTGTCTTTACCTCCCTGGCAGTGATCAGAGCAACCAGTGTGGCAGAGGATGCACTGTCCTGGATTACACCTTCAAATCCTGAGGGCAGTCCCATCGCATCCCTGAGCCATTCCATCATGCGTTGTTCAAGCTCAGCTGCAGCAGGAGAGGTATCCCAGATCATACACTGTGCTCCAATGGCTGAAGTAATAAACTCAGCAAAAATCGATTCCACAGAGTTGTTGGCTGGAAAGTAAGCGTGAAAATTGGGATGTTGCCAGTGGGTGATCCCGGGAAGGATGATCTTATCCAGATCCTTTATGATCTTCTCCACGGGTTCGGATTGTGATGGTGCCTGATCAGGGATCTTTTGGTAGATCTCTCCGGGTCTAACCTGGGATTTCACCGGTAGGGTGGCCATCTGATTCAAATAGTGGTCAATCCAATCTATAATATCATTAGAGCTTTTTCTAAATTCTCTTGGGTGTAGCATAGTTGATCTAAAATTAGTAATTTTCTGGTACCCAATATTAGCGGATTTAAATTCACAAATAATTAGCCATGTACCCGAAATCCACAATTATAAGATTCTCTGTATTCCTGGGATTCATAACCTCTATAATGTTAGCAGGATGTAGTCAGGCTGCAAGACCGGATACTGTGGAACTTTCTATGAAGGAACAACTGGGGAAACGATTATTCTTTGATGAGACTCTCTCAACACCATCGGGCCAGTCCTGTGCCACCTGTCACGATCCAAAGGTTGCGTTTGCCGATCCGGAAACCTCTTTGCCGGTTTCACGAGGTGCAGTGCATGGATTGTACGGGAGCCGTAACGACATGACCGTTTCCTATTCCATGTATGTACCGCCCCTTTATTATGACACGCTGGAACAGGTCTGGACAGGAGGGCTGTTCTGGGATGGAAGGGTAAATTCGCTTTCCGAACAAGCCATGGGACCTCCATTAAATCCCCTCGAAATGGCCAATCAGGATACAATGGTCATTGCTGAGAAGATCAGATCACTGGAATATGCTGAATTGTTTGACGATGTGTACGGTCAGGGAGCACTCACCGATGCCCATTCAGCTTATTTCAATATGGCAGATGCCCTGGCTGCATATGAACGGAGTTCGGAAGTCAATCCCTTTAGCTCAAAATTTGACTTGTGGCAAAGGGGAGAGTCCAGCCTCACTGAGCAGGAGCAGCGGGGATTTATGTTGTTTGTGGTAGAAAGCAAGGGCAATTGTTTGGCTTGTCACCCACATACCCCATCTGAGGATGGAACACCTGCTCTTTTTACAGATTTCACCTATGATAACCTGGGTACTCCTTCCAATCCTGAAAATCCGTTTTACCTGCTCCCCACTGAACATAACCCGGACGGATTCGAATTCAGGGATCCCGGACTTGGTGGATTCTTAAACGATTCGTCAGAGATCGGAAAATTCAGGGTACCCACCCTAAGGAATGTGGCCATCACTCCTCCCTATCTGCATAACGGAGTATTCAAAACCCTCTACCAGGTTGTCTCATTTTATAATACAAGGGATGTGGCACCATGGCCTGAACCAGAAGTGCAAGCAAACCTGAATCGAGATGAAATGGGGGATCTTGGTCTTTCCAACCAGGAGGTGGAGGATATTGTGGCTTTTCTTGAAACACTAACCGATGGTTGGGTGGAGCCGGATTAGTCGGAATACCTGATAAATGCTTCTGCAAGCCGGTCGGCTGCTTCAGGATGGAACCTGAACCAGAGCTCAGGTTCGATCAGTTCCAGCTCTGAAATAGCCAACCTGTTGTGGTTGTCCCAGAATGCATCCACCCTGGCATAGATGGGTAATATTTTACAGTTTGAAATTACCTTTTCGGCAAATAACACCTCCTCCGAAGAGGGTTCATAATGGTGAACACTGCCTCCAAAATCATCCTGGACCCTGAAATCACCTCTTTTCGCTTTTTTAAGAATGGCATGACTGAATCTCCCCTCAAATAGCATAAAGGCCACCTCACCTTTGGTAGGTACCTGGTTCTGGAATTCCTGGATCATCAACGACTCTTCCCGGATCAGCGATCTGTAGATCTGTTCATATTTCCCCACATTTTGAGGCAGGAACTTATAAGTGTGACGTGCTCCACATGAAACCACAGGTTTCAAAATGATCTCCTTCCAACCTGATTCTGAAATCATTTCCTGAAGGGAAGTGTGATCTCCCTTTTCAAGGTACCGGGTGGGGGGGATGTTGATTCCCAATGTGGAGAGTTCTTCCAGGTAATGTTTATCCAGATTCCATTTGATAATCTGGTAAGGATTAATCATGGAAGTAAGGTTTTTCACACGCTCCAACCAACCGGAGAATTCAGCAAAACGATCCACGTAATCCCAGGTGCTTCTGAATAGTATATAGCGTGTATCGGACCAATCCACTTCCGGATTGTCCCAGTTTGTTCGCTGAACTTTCAGGCCTCTCTTTTCAAAGGCAGACTTGACCAGCTCTTCTTCATAAAGAATGTTCCGGATATAAGGATCCCGTTTCCCGGGTGCCACATACCTGGAGTCGGTTAAGATGGTTATATCCGTTGAACACATTGGTTGTGGAAATCTAGTTAAAGAAGAATATGAAACTTTTATAGATCATGTCTAATGCAAAATAGGCAAATGCCCCTGCAAATATTTTAAAAATAACAGGAACAACCTTTGGCCTTGAAAGGATTGTTCTGAACCTGGAAAACAGAAATCCCACAAGGATGGTTGAAATGAGCCATCCCAGCTGTACCAGGCCCATGAAAATATATGCTCCCATGGTCAATTGATCGCTCAATAAGATGGCCTTTGGAATACATATGGTGATCCAATAGCTCCACAAGACCCCGTTAGAGAGGATCATAATTACTACTTTCCAGATGGTAAAATGAACTTTTTCACCGGTATCCATGCTGCGTACTTTCCATATGGAGATGGAGATCCATATAAGTATGACCGCCCCTGCCAGGGAAAGTCCCCTGAAAAATGCTTCATTGAAATCCAGAGAATCCAGGATTACCAGGCTAATGACTGCCACTATTGTTTCTGCCACCAGGGCAATGAAGATTATCCTCATACTTCTGGGGAATCCCGATTGCAGGATTTCGGTGAAAACCGCAGTAATTACAGGTCCGGGAATCACTCCGCCGATGAGTCCGAGCATAAAAGCGATAACAAGTTCATGGATCATTGTGCTGTGGCTTTTCTCCCTTTATCTGTTGCGAATGTATAGAAAATAGGCCGATTTTGTATATTAGTCTACTAATAGTGCAATACACCAAAAAAGAGTCCTATGAAATACTTATCCATTATCCTACTTGCCCTCTGTTCTACCATGATGGCGCAGGATCAGAATCAACTGCTATCTGAAAGTACATTCAGTGGATTGAAACTAAGAAACATCGGTCCGGCATTTGCTTCAGGACGCATTGCAGATATTGCTATTCACCCTGAAAATGAGAACATCTGGTACGTTGCTGTTGGGTCGGGAGGCGTGTGGAAAACGGCAAATGGAGGGGTAACCTGGACTCCCATTTTCGACACGCTGACCTCCTATTCCATAGGATGTGTGACCATTGATCCCAACAATCCACATACCATCTGGGTGGGTACAGGTGAAAATGTGGGTGGAAGACATGTGGGATTTGGCGATGGTATTTATAAAAGCGAGGATGACGGAGTGAGCTGGAAAAATATGGGATTGGGATCATCGGAGCACATATCGAAGGTTGTTGTCCATCCTGAAAACTCAAACATCGTTTATGTAGCTGTTCAGGGCCCACTCTGGAGTGAAGGGGGAGAAAGGGGACTTTATAAATCGAAGGATGGAGGAAATACATGGAAAAAGGTGCTGGGAGATGATCCATGGACCGGGGTTACGGATCTCGTCATCGATCCGGAAGATCCCGACTGGATGTACGCTGCCACCTGGCAAAGGCACAGGAATGTGGCAGCCTACATGGGGGGCGGACCCGGTACAGCCATCTATCGAAGCAGTGATGGTGGAGAGAGCTGGGAAAAGATGAGCCGAGGAATACCCGGCTCAAATCTTGGTAAAATAGGACTCGCCATTTCACCTTTTAACCGCGACGTGATCTATGCAGCTATTGAGTTGGATAGAAGGACCGGCGGGGTTTTCATATCAAAGAACCGTGGTGTCACATGGAAAAAACAATCCAATGCAGTTTCCGGTGCTACCGGACCACACTATTATCAGGAGCTTTATGCATCCCCACACCATGAGGGTACACTATACCTGATGGATGTTTATGTTCAGATCTCTGATGATCATGGAAAAACTTTTCGCAGGATGAAGGAACGGTCCAAGCATTCTGACAGCCATTCCATAAAATTTCGCAAAGATGACCCGGATTACCTGTTGGTTGGCACCGATGGAGGGATCTACGAAAGCTTTGATCTTGCAGAGAACTGGCGTTTTATAGCCAATCTACCCATCACACAATATTACAAGTTGGCTGTGGATGACAGTGAACCATTCTATTACATTTACGGTGGTACCCAGGACAATGGATCCCATGGTGGTCCTTCAAGGACCGATAACGTACATGGCATCAGGAATGCCGACTGGTTTAAAATTCTTGGAGCCGATGGGCATCAGACAGCCACTGAACCAGGAAATCCGGCCATAGTCTATGCCGAGTCGCAGCAGGGCGGACTACACCGCATTGACCGAACCACAGGGGAACAGGTCTATATTAAACCCCAGGCCGGAACCGGAGAGCCTCATGAGAGATTCAACTGGGATACACCCATTCTTGTGAGTCCGCACAATCCGGCCCGCATCTATACCGGATCTTACCGTGTCTGGCGCTCCGATAACAGGGGGGATAGCTGGAAAACAATCTCTCCGGATCTGACCAAAAACCAGGAACGTCTTACGCTGGAGATTATGGGAAGGGTTCAGAGCTGGGATAATGCCTGGGACCTGAGTGCCATGTCCACCTACAATACCATTACATCCCTGGCAGAGTCTCCATTGCAAGAAGGGTTGATCTATGCAGGAACGGATGATGGGATCATCCAGGTGACTGAAGATGGAGGAGGTCACTGGAAAAAGTTGGAGGTGGGATCCATTAAGGGGATCCCCTCAACAGCTTTTGTGAATGATATCAAGGCAGACCTGTTTGATGCAAAAACCGTTTATGCTGCCCTGGACAATCACAAATTCGGAGATTTCAAGCCTTACCTTATAAAAAGTACAGATGCAGGAAAGAGCTGGAACAGCATTGCCGGGAATCTACCGGAACGCACCCTGGTGTGGCGACTGGTTCAGGACCATGTGAAGCGTGATTTGTTGTTCGCAGCTACTGAATTCGGGATCTATTTCAGCATCAATGGAGGAGAGAAATGGATCAAATTTACAGGTGGAACCCCAACCATCTCATTCAGGGATATCACCATTCAGCGGCGTGAAAACGATCTGGTGGCTGCCTCTTTTGGCAGGAGCTTCTTTGTACTTGACGATTATACTCCCCTTAGAGATGTTTCCACTGATCTCCTGGATCGGGATGCAGTGTTGTTCCCGGTAAAAGAGAGCTGGTGGTATATTCAGAAAAATGTGGTAAGTGCACAGGGTGCAGCAGATTACGTGGCTGAGAATCCCCCTTTTGGGGCAGTGTTCACTTACTATTTGAAAGAAGATATTAAGACTCTTAAAGAGAAGAGAAAAGAGAGAGAAAAAGAGTTTGAAAAGCAGCAGGTGGATATTCCTTTTCCAGGATGGGAGTCCCTGGACCAGGAGAAGGTTGAAAATAAGCCCATCCTTTTGCTCGCCATCAAGGATGACCAGGGCAATATTGTCAACCGTGTCACCGCACCCGCAAAAAAAGGGATACAGAGGGTAAGCTGGAACCTCCGGCATGCGTCAAAACAAATCATTGGGATGAAGGCTCAGCCTGACATAGCCATCTCTTCCAGCGAATTGGTGACACCCGGCAACTATTCTGTAACTCTTTTATCCGTATCTGAGGGGAGTGTTATTCAACTGGCAGAGGAGGAGTTTTTTGAAATAAAACCTTTGCGAGAAGGATATTTACAGGGATCCACGTACGAAGAGATTGGAGAGTACAGGCGGAGTTTTAAGGCATTTGAACAGGAGTTGGGTATGGTTAGTTCTCTCCTGGAGCGTGACAAAAAGATTATACAGGCTATGAAACAGGCCTATTTCCGGAGCGATCGGGAGAATCCTGAAATACAAAGCAGAATCTTTGAAACTGAAACTCTATTGTTGGATCTTGACAGGCAATTGAACGGAAACCGCTCAAAAATGGAGGTTGGCGAAAAACAAACCGCTACTCCAAGGAATCGAATATCAGTTGCATGGAGGGGATTGAATACCACATACGGTCCTACAGATCTTCACAGGGAGAGCCTTGAATTGGGTATAAAAGAACTTGAACCAATAAAATTGGGCGTTGAGAAATTGAGCAATGAAATTTTACCGCAGCTTGAACGCGAACTTAAAGAGGCTGGTGCTCCCTGGATCGATAAATAATTCAACATATCATGAAAAGGTTAAACATTCATTCGACGTGCCAATCCAGGTTATTCTGCGCTTCCTCTCTTGCAGGAATCATTCTGCTGACCTCTGTTCTTGCTGCCTACTCACAGGGCACCAGGCTGTTGCGTCAGCCAACAATCAGCACCACCCATATCTCATTCACTTATGGAGGAGATATCTGGATTTCAGAACTCAATCATGCAAACCCTGCTGTACGACTTACCAGCACACCTGCGGTTGAAAGTGATCCACATTTTTCTCCTGATGGGAAATGGATTGCTTTTTCATCCAACAGATCTGGAAACAGGGCAGTATATATTGTTCCATCTGTGGGTGGTGAAGCAACCAGACTTACCTGGAATCCTGCTCCAGCTACTGTTCGGGGATGGACCAATGACGGGAAGGCGGTCCTTTATGCATCTTCAAGGGAAACGGCTCCAACCGGATATGATCGGCTATGGACCGTACCAGCCGAAGGTGGAATTTCACAGCTTCTTACTGCTCAGTGGGCGACAAATGGATGTTTCTCACCGGAGGGAGAGAAAATCATCATTGACAGAATACGTCGCTGGGATGTGGAATGGCGTGCTTACAGAGGGGGTCAGAATACTCCACTCATCATTCTTAATCTGAATGATCTATCAGAAACAGTGCTTCCCAATGAATCGACCACCGACATTCAACCATTGTGGTTGGGAGAAAAGGTCTATTTTCTGTCGGACCGGGATTGGACATCAAATATATGGTCATATTCTCTGGTGACAGGCAATCTCGATCAAATCACAAAGTTTGAAGGATCGGATGTAAAATGGCTATCAGGCAATGGTAAAAAGCTTGCTTATGAAAGGGATGGTTATCTGCATATCCTGGATAGTGAGACTGGTGAGAACAAGCAACTGAACATAAAGGTTAAAGGAGATTTTCCCTGGGCGGAAACCACCTGGGAAGATGTGAGTAAGAGCATCAGATCGGTCTCTCTCTCACCCACTGGAAAACGGATTATCTTGGAATCACGTGGTGAAATATTCACCATCCCTGCAGAGCATGGAGATGCCCGAAATATCACACGCAATTCCGGTGCTGCTGAGCGTGCTCCTGTCTGGTCTCCAAAAGGAGATCATATTGCATGGTTTTCAGATATTGGAGGGAAAGCCTATGGACTGATGATCGCAGATCAGGATGGTTTAACTGAGCCAAAAAGAGTATCCATTGGAGAGTCAAGAATGGCATGGGAACCCACCTGGTCTCCCGATGGGAAACAGATCGCATTTACCGATGATGATGTGAGGATCAGGGTTGTGAATATTGAATCCGGAGATGTGAAGACCATCGATATGGGAGGAACCAATCTGGAACGTGGCTCCATGGGACTCACCTGGTCACCCGACTCAAAATGGCTGGCATACTCTAAAAGTGGAAAGAATCAATTCAGGCGTATCATGATATGGTCTTTGAAGGATGATACTGTTCACGCAATAACCAATGCTTTTGCTGACTCTTATTCTCCTGCCTGGGATATGGATCGCAATCATCTCTATTTTATGGCCAGTACCAACCTCGCACTTGCTTCAGGCTGGGCCAATACAAGTTCCATGGCATCCAGACCGGAATATGGAGTCTATATTGTGAATTTGAAAAAAGATGATCCATCGCCGTTTAAACCCCGCAGTGATGAAGAGTCTTCAGAAAAAGAAGAAAATGCTGAGAAAGAAAAAGATAGAGAGAAAGAGAAGAAAAAATCCTCAAGAAAAGAGAAGGAATCTGAGGTCTCAGACACCCTTAAGGGAAAAGCTGTTGTTATTGATTTTGATAGGATTGAACGGCGAATTATTGCCTTGCCAATGCCCGAGCGTGACTACCAGACACTCCTGAATGGACCCGGCGGTTCAGTTTTTATAGGAGAACGAAAACCCAATGGCAAGGGTCTGGTTTTGCACAAGTATTTATTAAAAAAACGTGAATTGAAGGAGTATTCCACAGGCGTCCAACAGGTTTCAATTTCAGCGGATGGAAAGAAGATCCTTGTAAGGATCGGAGGTAAATGGAAGGTCTTGGATGCTGGCAAGGATAAGGGAGGTGAAGGGAAATCTCTTAAAACAAATTTAAGCGCAAAAGTGGATCGAACAGAAGAGTGGCAGCAAATTTTTAAAGAGGCATGGAGGTACGAGCGTGATTATTTTTATGATCCCGGTATGCATGGCCGCGATTGGGAAGAGGTATACAGCCGCTATGAACCACTTGTGCCCTATGTAAAGCACCGCACTGATCTGCAATATATACTTGATCAGATGAATGGTGAGTTGTCGGTGGGACATAGTTATGTGGGGGGTGGCGATTTCCCTAAGGTTGAAACCTCCAGGTTGGGGCTTTTGGGTGCAGATCTGATGATCCAAAATGGGCGATGGAGAATCCAGAGAATTTACACCACCGAAAGCTGGAATCCCGGATTATCAAGTCCGTTGGACAGACCGGGTGTAAAGATCGAAGAGGGTTATTATCTGGTGGGTATCAATGGCAAAGAAATGATGGCATCAGACAATCCCTATCAATTTCTTGATGGAACCTCCGGACGTCAAACTGTGCTGCACATAAATAAAGAACCAGCATTTGAGGGTGCATGGAAGGAGATTGTGAAACCCATCAGAAGCGAATATGCCCTGCGCCAGAGGGCCTGGGTGGAGGACAACAGGCGTTTTGTAGATAGTCTATCTAAAGGCAGGCTGGCTTATGTCTGGGTTCCTAATACAGGAACCCCTGGCCTTGTCTCTTTTGACAGATACTACTTTGCGCAGCAGGACAGGGAGGGTGCAGTCATTGATGAGCGTTTCAACGGCGGCGGATTGCTGGATGATTATATGGTGGACCTGATGACCCGCAGTTTAAGGGCAGGACTCACCAATGAGGTTCCCAATGGCACACCCATGAGGCTTCCGGCAGGAATATTAGGTCCAAAGGTATTGTTAATCAATGAGATGTCTGGTTCTGGGGGAGATTTCTTCCCATGGGTATTCAGACAGCAGAAGGCTGGTCCCCTTATTGGAACTACCACCTGGGGAGGGCTGGTTAAGTCGTCGGTTCATTACAGCCTGGTGGATGGTGGATATCTTACAGCTCCCGATAATGCGGTATTTGATCCCATCAATAACCAGTGGGTTGCAGAGAACAGGGGTGTGCCTCCGGATATTGAGGTGCGTCAGGATGCGAAATCATTGTCGAAGGGACTCGATCCTCAGCTGGAACGTGCAGTAGAAGAGGCGTTAAGACTGCTGGAGGAACAGGGAGAGATCAAAGTTACACCACCACCTTTCTCCACTCCTGCAAAGCCCAATGAATAGTATGAACCCACAAACAGGTAAAAAAAAGGCCACAATGGATCGTTCCATTGTGGCCCTCTCAGTAGTTTGTGGTTGGTAGTTTAGAGTTTAATACTCACCCCAAATGTCAGGTATGCAATTCCATAACCCACCTGTGCAAATGCGGCAAATTTTTCATTAAAGTAGTATCGACCACCGATAAAACCGGAGGCGGCCAATCCACTCGAGCTGGATGAATAGCTTCCGCCAGGAATATCACCGTATTCTCGCCAGGTATTAATATTGTACCCCAGTGTTATACCCGCATAGGTATCCAGTTTATCCAATAAAGGGTAATGAAATGTTCCAAGGGCTCCAATGATGGTGTTAGAGATATTCCAACCCCAATCGGATCCCAACCAGGTATCCCTGAATTTGTAAGAGGTATAACCAATATACCCTCCCACGCCGATCACTCCTTTTTCAAGGATATCATCTAATATACCCTGTTCATAAGAGATTGATATAGGTGGTACACCGGTGGAATAGCCATACCCTCCTAGATAAAGGGTGTTACCGATTCCTAGTCCCAGGTTCACTACACCATCTCCAACATCGAACATACTCTCCTGCGCCTGAAGAAGAGGGATTGAGAAGACTGCCACCAGGGCAAATGCAAATAGTTTTTTCATATGATTAGGTTTAAAGTTAATGGTTTTCAAATGCTCTATTATAGAGTCCTAAATATACATTTTATCCCCAATGGTTTTAAACCAGCCAATATATTTTTTTGTTTTTTGTGAAAAAATTATGACAAATTCACCTCCAACATTGTCAGTTTAAGGAATATGTGGACATTCACATCTCGACCCAGAGTGACCGATTAATATGACATCCACATGATCCCCTCAAATGATTATGCAAGGTTATTTATTCTTTTTTTTGTGCCAATAAAGGAAAACTAAACCAATACCGTTCGGATTAGCTAATCCATGATCATTCCATAAAAAGCCTAACAATAAACAGAACCGCTATAGCCAGAATAATAATAAACCAAATGAGATAAAATCGCCTATGGTTTTTTAGATTTTCTGCAAGGTCCTGATCGCTGTTGATGTTGATCTTAATAATTAATGTAATGTAGAACATCAGTAAGTACAGGAGAAGAGGCAATCCGATGATTAGAAAGGGGGTTATTACAACAGTAAAACTTTCTGAAAACAGTTCTGTTAATTGTAATGCAATAGCCAATGAGATCGTAAATCCAAAAACTGATTTAAATACCTCGGCCCTTATTGCCTCAGTGAAATCAGATTCAGACTTTTCCTTTGAAAATACGATGATAAGTAAACCTATATAAGAGAGCAGCTGGTATTGAGGATTTACCAGTAAGAGGAGACCCAAACCCACCAGGCACAACAATAGCCCAAGGTATTTAAAGTAATAGTGATACAAAGGTAAATATGTTATACTCTTCATAGAATAAGGTTTTAGCGGATTGCTTTATTAATTATTTATCTCTTCATTTGTGCCAACTGAAAACGCAGTGGCAACAACAATCGATCCAATAGGTCCAAATACAGATCCTAACACTCCTCCAATTCCATCGTTGATAATCACCCAGCTACTATTTTTCAAGTTAGTGCTTTTTAACAGGGATTCATCCATACTCTCCCAGAAATCGTATGATGCGTTGAAAATATTTACATACAATTGCTGTCCGGCTATGTCATTCTCTTCATCAAATTTCAACCTTGAAAAGGTAGAATTTACATATTCTTTGATCTTTTGCCGGTCATCGTTTTTATGAGCAAGGTTCAGTATCTTTTTCACTTCTTTCAGAAATTGTTTGGTGTACATCCCTGTTTCTGACAATTGAGAAATTAGTTTTTCTGAATCAATGGAATAATCATCTCCTGTCACACTTTTTAAAGTTGTAGCACTGATCTTTTCCTCCAGTAGAAGTCTGATCTCCTTTGTATATTTTGAATCATATCCATTATCGTCCAGATATTCCCATGACAGATCAAGAAGTTCGGCAAATTTTTCTTCAGAGGATAACTCCCCTTCAAATCGATTGGTGTAATAATAGGAGATCATTTCGTTGTGAAGTTTTCCAGCATTGGCCAGTATCTCGTCTCTCTCCACCTGTTCAGCGACAGGACCCGTCTCCTGTTGACAGGCAGCTATGAATATTACAATACACAATGCTGTTCCCAACAGACTTTTACTTAAGAAATTCATTTTTGTTTTCATTTGATTGAATTTAAAGGACCTACTCTGTTAAAGGTTTTTCGGTTTCCACCTGAACGTTGAGCTCATTTGTTCAACTGTTAATGTGACAGGTGGATAGAAATCAGTCAGTGGGAAGTATTTTTTTTGAAGGAGAATCTTAATACCCGAGCGTTTGATTGAATGCTTCAGCAGTAACGGATCAGCTACTAATGGAATAATACCTATCTTTATTTCCCCTTTTAATTTAGATAACTATGACAATTGAGAAGCAACTTTTTGGTACCCTCCCGGACGGGAAGGAAGTAGATAAATACATCCTGAAAAACCATCATGGGATGGAGGTGGAGGTAATCAATTATGGTGCAATCATTACCTCAATCAGGGTCCCCGACAAGCATAATGAACATGGAGATGTGGTGCTCGGTTTCGATACATTGGAGGAGTACCTTGGCAGCCATCCCTATTTTGGGGCCATGGTGGGCAGGGTATGCAACAGGATAAGGAAGTCACGCTTCGAATTGGATGGAAAAATATACCATCTCCATGCCAACGAAGGTGTCAATCACCTTCATGGCGGGCTTAAGGGATTTGACAAACAGCTTTGGACTGCCTATAGTGATAAAACCCCCGACCAGGTATCCCTTAAACTGGGTTTTGAGAGTCAGGATGGGGAGGAGGGGTACCCGGGTACCCTGTTGGTGGAGGTAGAGTACTCCCTGAATGATCAGAATGAGCTGGGTGTCAGTTGCAGGGCAAAGAGCGACAAACCCACCCATGTGAACCTGACCAATCATAGCTATTTCAACCTGAATAACTGTGAAGGTTCTGTGGTTGATTATGAACTGTTTATAGATTCTGACCAGATAGTCGAACTGGATGATGAAAGCATTCCCACAGGGAAGATTCTACCTGTGGAATCCACTCCGTATGATTTTCGGCTGAATCGTGCCATTGGGGAGAGAATTTCAGAAGTGGAGCCAGGATATGATATCAACTATGTAGTTGCTATGAACTCCCGTGAGTTAACAAGGGTAGCGGCAGTATATGATCCTGTTTCTGGACGTACCCTGGAAGTTTTAACCACACTTCCCGGAGTTCAGCTCTATACAACCAATTATGTGGACAGGATCAGCGGGAAAGGTGGAAAGGTCTACAAAAAACATAGCGCAATCTGCCTTGAAACTCAATATTTTCCTGACAGCACAAATCAACCATCTTTTCCTTCCACAGTGATACGGCCTGGCGAAGAGTATTCGGCAGTCACCATTTACAGGTTCAGAAAGTAGTATGCGCAGCATAGCCACAATTCTATATATCTTCTCTTTTATCCTCCAGACAGGAGCTCAGGCATACCATACATGCCCTTTGCATGACCATGCTGCCAAAGACTACGAGAACCCATTGTATGAACAATGGCTTTCAGCCTATGATGTGAAGTTTTATGACCTCAATCTTTCTGTTTCCAATACCAGTACAGAGATTTCAGGAACCGCTACTATTCTTCTTGAACCGGTCAGGGAGATGGATACCCTGGTTCTTGAATTGCAGGATTCCCTTGATATCACTAAGATTGCCATTGCTGATGATCCTGCCAATCCGACCTTTGAAGAGCTGACTGGATATCATCATACCGGTCATGCAATTTACATTCCCCTAAACAGGAGCAGAAGTGCCGGGGAACAGTTCTATATTCTTATCGAATATGAAGGAGAGGCAGGTCAGGAGAGGGGTTTTTTTGCTGGAATTACCTCCTCGAAGGATCCCACCTATGGATTTGATGTCACTTATACGCTTTCTGAACCCCATAATGCCAAAGACTGGTTTCCGGTAAAACAGGTGCTGGAGGATAAAATCGATTCGGTTTGGATGAGTATTCGATGCGATGATGATCTGATGGTTGGCTCCAATGGATTGCTTGAAGAGATCGAACCGGGAGATGGAAATACCCATACCTTTAAGTGGCGAACCAGGTATCCCATGGCCTACTACCTTCTCTCATTTACTGTGGCCGATTACAGGGACTTTTCATTCAATGCAGCCCTATCGGGGGAGGGGGATTCGGTGCTGGTACAAAACTATATTTACGATTCCGATGCATTGTTTTCAGAGTGGGAAGAGGAGATCCGTGCCACTGGTTCAATGATCTCAACTTTTTCAAATCTACTGTTGGATTATCCTTTTAGTAATGAAAAATATGGACATGCCATGGCTCCTTTGGGCGGAGGAATGGAACATCAGACAATGACCACCATCCATGATTTTAGTTTTTACCTGGTGGCTCATGAGCTGGCTCATCAATGGTTTGGGGATTATATCACCTGCGGGAACTGGCAGGACATCTGGATCAATGAAGGATTTGCCTCCTATATGGAGTATGTGGCTGGTCAGCAGCTCAGGGGAGAAGAATCTGCCGATGGTTGGATGGCGACTGCCATGTCCATAGCCCTTGGGGAGACAGAAGGATCGGTTTACGTTCCTGAAGAAGAGGTGAATGATACTTACAGGCTATTTGATTACGGGCTCAGCTATAAGAAAGGTGCTATTCTTTTACATATGATCAGGTATCAACTGGATGATGATCAGCTCTTTTTTGGGGTACTACGGACCTACCTCGAACAATTCGGGAATGGACATGCACATGGTGATGATTTCAGGGGGATCCTGGAATCTGAAAGTGGCATGGACTTCTCCTGTTTTTTTGATCAATGGTATTACGGTGAAGGTTATCCCAGGTTCACTATCCATTGGTTCCAGGAGGGTGATTCATTAAGGATTCGCAGTGAGCAGGTTTCATCGGCTCCCGAAATAACTCCTTTGTTTAATACACCATTCGATATTGAGATTCGAAGCTCAGATGGTACAATCAATCTGTTGCGGTTGATCCAGGATGAGCAGGTGGAAGAGTATTCTGTTGCTGTGGAAGGTCTGGTTACGGACCTGCTTTTTGATCCTGATAATTGGTTGCTGAAGACAGCCAATGTGATTCAACAGATACCACCTGACAGGAAGTTTATTTACGGACCGAATCCGGTATTGGATAAGCTCTTTATCCAGTTTATAAATACATTGCATATTGATAAGATCCTGATTACCAATATGAGTGGGCAGGAGGTGTTCAGGCTCATAGATGCTGAGAATCCTGTAATGCTGGATCTCTCCATCCTGGCAGATGGCCCCTACTTGCTTGTCATGCACATTTCAGATCGTACCTATAAGGAACGTATCGTCAAAATCTCAAGTAAATAAGTGGCATTGAACTTCTTGCTTCGTTTTGCCTTCTTCCGATACCTGGCCAGGGGAATATACCTGGTTATCGTCCAGTAATTTCAAAATGCGAATTAGGGTCAAACTCAATTGTCATTTTAACTTTAACTTTTAATGCTTCAAAGACTCTAAGAACTGTTGAAAATCTAACATCTTTAGTACTATTTTCAATTTTAGAAATTTGAGCCTTTTGGACACCAATTAGTTGTCCAAGTTGGTCTTGTGTTAGTTGCTGTTCTGTCCTGGCCCTTTTAATCATTTCTCCAAGAATATCAAGTTTAAGGTCAAACTCGAATTGTTCTCTCTTGTCAGTTCCTTTCTTGCCAATATACTTGTCCGTAAGCTCATTAAGTGAATATGTTTGAATTTTTTTGTCAACCATCTCTTTAGTCATTTAATTATTTGCTAAATAGTCCCTACGTAATTGTTCGGCCTTTTTGATCTCTTTTTTGGGAATCTTTTGACTCTTTTTCACAAAACCGTGAGTGGCTATAACAAGGGTCTTATCATCACTCTTATCCCAAAACGCAAAAAGTCTAAATTGTTTACTCTTGAATCGCGTTCGAAATTCACATATATCTCCGGTTAGCTTCTTAAACAATTCCGGATCGCTTGTCTCTCGGGATTTCCAGATATTGAAAAGTATCTTTTCTCTGGATTTATCATCCAGTATATCCAAAAATATTTTGCAGATTCCATAAATCGAATGTCATATTTATTCATACATTATCTTTTGTAAAGTTAGTTAATGTTTCCTTATCGGGAAACTTAATTGTAACTACCAGTCTTAATGTACTATCTCTGTAATATATCGCCCTCCTGAGATCAGCCATTTTGAACATAGGTTTATAAATAATTTTCGTAACATTGAATGAACTCAAATCTCCACGAAACGATGAACATGAAAAACATAGTTGCCCTGTCCCTGTGTACCTTGTTGTTGTCATGCGAAAATTCAACCAGATTCCCTTATCAGAATACAAAGCTTGATTTTGAATCCAGGGTGGATGACCTGGTATCAAGAATGACACTGGAGGAGAAGGTGAGTCAGCTTACCCATTATGCGGATGAAGTTGAGCACCTGGGAATTCCACAATACAACTGGTGGAACGAGTGTCTGCATGGCGTAGCCAGGGCCGGAAAGGCTACTGTATTTCCACAGGCCATTGGGATGGCAGCCACCTTTGACAGGGATATGATGTTCAGGATGGCCGATATTACCTCCACTGAAGCCAGGGCCAAATACAACGATTTCATCTCCAGGGAGAAGCGTGGGATGTATCAGGGGCTTACCTTCTGGTCACCCAACATCAATATTTTCAGGGATCCAAGGTGGGGAAGAGGACATGAGACCTATGGGGAAGATCCATACCTGACCGGTGAGATGGGAGTACAATTTATTAAAGGACTCCAGGGTGATGACCCACGCTACCTGAAAGTGGTGGCCACAGCAAAGCACTATGCAGTTCACAGTGGGCCAGAACCGCTCCGTCATAGTTTTGATGCAGTGATAAGTGAACGTGACTTTCGGGATACCTACCTCCCTGCATTTAAAAAAACCGTTGAAAAAGGGCATGTATACTCGATCATGTGCGCTTATAACCGTTATTTGGGAGAGCCCTGTTGTGGTAGTCTTCCGCTTCAGGAGGAGTTACTTCGGGGAGAATTGGGATTTCAGGGATACATTGTTTCGGATTGTGGTGCCATTTATGATTTCCATACGGGGCATGATGTGGTAGAGAGCCGTGAAGAGGCCGTGGCCCTGGGTGTACTTTCGGGGACTGACCTAAATTGTGGGAACCAATACCCTGCACTTGTGAAAGCAGTGGAGAAGGGATTGATTGCTGAGGAGGATATTGACGTGGTAGTCAAAAGGCTGATGCTGGCCAGGATGAAACTTGGTTTGTTTGATCCCGATGAAATGGTACCCTGGTCGGGAATCCCAATCGATACGGTTGCCAGTAGTGCGCATGGAAAAGTCGCTCTTGAGATGGCCAGGGAATCCATCGTATTATTGAAAAATGAAGGAGATGCACTGCCCCTCAGTAAGAAGTTGAAGAAGGTGGCAGTAATTGGTCCCAATGCCCATAACGTACATGTGCAGTATGGGAATTACAATGGTTCACCTGTGAACCCTGTTAGCGTATATGAAGGAATCAAGTCAAAATTGGGAGAGAATGCTGAAGTACGATATCTCCTTGGATCTCCTCACCACGAAGGCTTGCCGTACCTGGTGCCTGTACCCGGAGATGTGTTATTCTCTGATCCTGAGATTTCCCTACCAGGACTAACGGCACGATATTTCGCCAACCAGGAGGTTGCCGGAGAACCTTATCTGATCAGGAGAGATCCCATGGTTGATTTCTATTGGTGGGATGGGGAACCCCCGGTTGAAGGATTGAACGATGATGAATACTCAGTGGAGTGGAGCGGATACCTGGTACCCCGTAAAAGCGGGCAACATGCCCTTGGTGTGGAAGGAAAATATTTCAGATTAATTTTTGAGGGGGATACAATTCTGCAGCACAATAATATCCATCACCCCAATAAGAGATACCGAAAGCTGGAGCTGGTAGCCGGGCGACAGTACAAGGTCAAAGTGATGATGCAGGACAAACATGGAGATGCCAGTTGTACCTTCCACTGGGAGGAGCCGGAACTGCCCCTTCTCTGGGAGGCTGTTCAGGCAGCAAATTGGGCCGATCATGTGGTACTGGTGATGGGACTGACAGCCCGGCTGGAAGGGGAGGAGATGAGGGGATTGAACCTTGATGGATTCAATGGAGGGGACCGCACATCCCTGAACCTTCCTGAAGTGCAGCAAAGGCTGATAAGGAGCATTGCAGCCAGAGGCAAACCGGTTACCCTGGTATTGATGACCGGTTCTGCCATTTCAATCAACAGGGAGCATGAAACCCTGCCTGCAATTCTCCAGGCCTGGTATGGGGGCGAAGAGGGTGGAAAAGCGGTGGCAGATGTGCTCTTCGGTGACTATAATCCAGCAGGAAGATTGCCCGTAACTTTTTACAAATCAGCAGACGATATTCCACCATTCGAGAATTATGATATGTTGGGCAGAACCTACAGATATTTTGAGGGGGAAGTACTCTATCCTTTTGGGTACGGATTAAGTTATACGCAATTTTATTATGACAATCTTATCCTTGAAAAGGAGGAGATCTCAAAGGATGAGTCTTTGATGGTAAGCGTGGATGTGACCAACACCGGAGCTGTGAATGGAGAAGAGGTAGTACAACTCTACATTCGTGATGTGGAGTCAGACGAGGTCAGGCCACTGAAAGAACTGAAAGGTTTTGAACGGCTATATGTTAAAGCAGGACAGACCATTGCCGTTACTATGGCCATTGGTCCCGAAGAGCTTGCATACTACGATACGGAAAAGGGAGATTACGTGGTGGAGCCCGGACAGTTTGAGATTCTGATGGGGCCCTCCTCTGATGAGACAGGTTTGCTTAAAATCGGATTGTTGGTCAGGTAGCAGTTCACAAGATCTGTTTGGACCCGTCACCAATCTCTGCCACATAGAAATCAGCGGTCAGGTTGGTCCTCTCAGAATAGCCTTTTCCCACTTCACGGATAAAGGTCTCTACGGTATCTTCTTTAACGATACTTACCGTACAACCTCCGAATCCGGCTCCGGTCATTCTGCTTCCGACTGTTCCATCGATTTTTCTCGCTTCTTCCACAAGGGTATCCAGTTCCACACCGGTCACTTCATAATCATCCCTGAGGGAATCATGTGATTGGTTCATTAATTGACCAAAAGATTCAATATCACCGGAGTTAAGTGCATCAATGGCTGTCAGTGTCCGGTTGTTTTCAGAGATCACATGCCTGGCTCTTTTCTTCTGAATTTCATCCTGGATCAGGTGTGACATGGAGTTGAATTCATCCAGGTTCAAATCGCTCAGATGTTTGATGTTTTTCTGACTGCGAAGAGCCTCTAAAGCTGATTCACATTGTGCTCTTCGCTCATTGTATTTTGAGTCGGCTAATCCCCTTCTCTTGTTGGTGTTGGCTATGATGATCTTCATTCCTTCCAGCTTCAGGGGAACCCGTTCATAGTCGAGGGTGTCACAATTCAGAAAAAGAGCATGATCGGCAGCACCCATTCCCGATGCGAACTGATCCATGATTCCGCAGTTGACTCCAACGAAAAGGTTCTCGGCATTTTGGGAAAGCTTTACCAATTCCATACGATCCAGTCCAAATCCAAATAGCTGGTTCATGGCAAATGCTGTGACCATTTCGATGGAAGCTGAAGAGGAAAGTCCGGCTCCGTTGGGAATATCCCCTGAGTATAGCAGGTCCACTCCTTCAATTTCCCTGGCTGTTTTCCGAAACTCATTCAGAACCCCTACCGGGTAGTTGATCCACGATTTACCCTCTTTCTCGAAAGGTTCATTCAAACTGACCTCACCGCGGTGATCGAAATTAGTTGTGGCAAAAAGAACCTTCCGTTTGTTATTTTTTCTCACAATAAGGTAGGTGCCAAAAGAGAGGGCACAGGGAAAAACATAACCTCCATTATAGTCTGTATGTTCACCAATCAGGTTCACCCTGCCGGGAGAGAAAAATAGATGAATTTCATCCTCAGTTTCTCCATATAAACTAGCGAATGTCTCTTTTAGTTGATCTGTGTTCATGGATTCAAATTTGAGAGCCAAATGTAGAAAAAAATATCTGATCCATTTTCTATAAGGCAATTTTAGTACATTTAATACCTTATGCTTACAGTCGTGGCAAATCCTAAAAACAGAACTCTCTTTGTCTACCTGGGAATCGTTGTATTCACAGTACTCTTCCTTTTGCCATTCCTGGGATCTGTGCATCTGTTTGATAGTGATGAAGTGAATTACGCCGAATCGGCAAGAGAGATGATTGTTACGGGGGATTATCTAACAGTACAGATCGATTTTGAGCCTTTCCCGGAGAAGCCG
Organism: Bacteroidota bacterium; assembly: GCA_039714655.1. Classification (GTDB taxonomy): domain Bacteria; phylum Bacteroidota; class Bacteroidia; order Bacteroidales. The sequence goes on along the minus strand of JBDLIX010000026.1, from coordinate 20,593 downwards.
CCTCTCTTTTTTTGGCTGCAGGTAATTTCCATGAAGCTTTTTGGTATCAATGAATTTGCAGCCCGATTCCCCAATATTATTTGTGGGATAGCCTCCCTGGTATTACTATATTATCTTGGAAGACGCCTCTATGGTCACCGGTTTGGACTTTTGTGGATCCTCACCTTCGGAGCAGCCATCCTGCCTTTTTTCTATTTTAAATCGGGAATGATCGATCCCTGGTTCAACCTGTTTATCTTTTCAGGCATCACCTGGTTCATCTTTTACCAGGATCCGGAACGCGAGAAAGCAAGGATCCGGAATCTGATTCTATCTTCGTTCTTTTTCGGACTGGCGGTCCTGACCAAAGGACCGGTTGCCATGCTGGTTTTTCTGATCTGTTTCCTGATATTTCTCTCCCTGAAGCGATTCAGGTTTTCTACAACTACCCTTCATGTGGGGCTTTTCACAGGGGTGTTGGTAATTGTGGGGGGAAGCTGGTTCCTACTACAGGTATTGAATGGAAACATTGATATTCTCAAGGATTTTATAGATTACCAGGTACGCTTATTCTCCACTGACAGTTCTGTTCACAAGGGTTTTTTTGGATATCACATTGTGGTGCTGCTCCTGGGTGTTTTTCCAGCCTCTGTGATTTCCCTGAAAAGCTTCACTAAGAAATCTGAAAACACAGAGTTGCAACGTTTGTTCCGGCAGTGGATGTATATTCTCTTCTGGGTTGTGATCATTCTCTTCTCCATTGTTAATACAAAACTATTGCACTATAGCTCTCTCGCCTATTTTCCACTCACTTTTCTGGCTGCGTGGGTATGGGAAAAGTGGATTGACAGGAAGATTGAAATTGGAGGATGGCAGGTTTTAATCATTGTTATTATTTCACTTTTCTATGCCGGATTGGCCATCGTCTTTCCGCTTCTGACCGATCATTACAACTGGTTACTTTCAAAGAATTTTTCATTTATGGATCCATTTGCCAGGGTAGCGGTTCAAAGGGATGTGCATTGGAGCGGATATGAATGGATGATCGGTCTGTTCCTGATCCTGGGAGTGGTTTCCGCCTCCATCCAGATTTTACGAAGAAATACCAGTGGCATGATGATCCTGCACGTGGTTGTTTTGTTATTCGTAACCGCTTCCATCTATACATTTACAGGACGGATAGAGGGATACACACAGCGCGCAGCCATCAAATTTTACAAAGGATTGCGTGGACAGGAAGTATTTGTCAATAGCCTGGGATTTAAGAGCTATGCCCACCTCTTCTATTTTGATAAGCAACCGGGTGAACGGGATGATAGTGTGGAGCAGTTGATGAGTGATGAGTTAGAGAGGGATGCCTATTTCGTGTTCAGGGTAGATAAAAAGGAGAGGTACCTTAACAGGTACCCTGAACTGGAGGTATTGCATGAGAAGGATGGATACGTATTCACTGTAAAAAGGGCCACCATAACAGTCGAAAGTGAAAAGTCAAAAGTCGAAAGTCGAAAGTCGAAAGTGAAAAGTGAAAAGTGAAAAGTGAAAAGTCGAAAGGTTAAAGATTGACCACTTTTCCGTCACGGCTGCTCTCATAGCCGGCTTCGATGATCCGGATCACATTTCTGGCCTGTTCAGGAGTGACTGCCAATGGTCTGTTGTGACGAATGGCTTCAAACACGTTGTCATAGTATGCCATGTAGTTTCCAGGGAGGGTTGGATAAGCTCTATCCAGGTGGTTTCCATTGTAGTTTGAGTTGATCTTTCCCCAGGCACCTTCTGGTTCCTCTCCCCATGCATTTGATCCTGGAATAGCACCCAATTTCAGCGCTTCCTCCTGGGGATCATCTCCCCACTTCAGAAAACTGCCTTCGGTCCCGTGAAGTATAAAACGGGGCCCGGCTTCCCTGACCAGGTAGCTGCTTCTGAGGAAGCACTTGAAATCCGGGTAGTGTAAAAAAAGGTCAAAACTGTCATCGGTTTTCGCCCCGTCTCTTAACATCCGACTGTCGCAAAACAATCTGTCGGGCATACCGAACAGCATCAGTGCCTGGTCCACCAGGTGTGAACCAAGGTTATAGAGGGTTCCGGTTCCATTGGATTGATTTTTCCATGAATCCTTAATAAAGTTGCGGTATCGGTCAAAATGGGATTCAAACTCCACAAGACGTCCCAACTTTCCTTGTTTAAGAATCTCCTGTATGGTCAGGAAACCACCATCCCACCGCCGGTTATGGAAAACCGTCAGAAGTACACCTTCTTTTTTGGCCAGTCCGATCAGTTCATCAGCATCTGCCGATTTGAGTGTAAATGGTTTTTCAACCACTGCATGTTTTCCAGCCTTGATCACCTGGGTTGTCATTTCATGGTGGAGGTGGTCAGGCGTATTAACAATCACCAGTTCAATCTCCTGATCATCCAGGATAGAATTAAAATCCCTGACAATAACAGCATCGGAATGCTTTCCTGCGGAATCATTCCTGTTTCTTTCGAGGATCTTACTAATTTTAAATCCCGGATGTGTTTCGAGCAGTGGACCGTGAAAGACCACACCTGACATACCGTAAGAACAAAGCGCAACGTTGATTTTCTGCATAAGGAGGAAATATTCACCTAAATTAGGAAAAAAAGAATTCTATGTTCAGGAATACTACCATTACAGCTGCCAATAAGAAACGTGAACTGATCATTTTTCTATTCTGTTTTGCAGCTGCATTCATATTAAATGTGATCGGGATCATCAAGCAGCAGTCGCCTGTAAAGGAACTGTTCACACAGCTTCATGTGGTCCTGTTAGTGACCCTGGTCTTCTACGGTACTATAATTATGCTCAGGGTTCTATACGCCCTGATTTCCCGGCTGTGGCTCAGGAAATAAACCTTTCTTTAGTCAATAGCTGATAAATTTCCCGTTTTCATAACTGGCAATTCCTTCCTCTGTTCCAATCCAGACAATCCCGTCATGATCGGTGGCCAGAGAAAGTATATTATTGCTGATCAGTCCGTTGTCGGTAGTATAAGAGATCCAGGAGGAGCCGTCAAAAACAGATATTCCTGCTTGTGTCCCGAACCATACATTGCCTGCTTTATCCTTGCCAATTGCCTGAACGAAGTTGTTCACAAGTCCATCTTCAGTGGTATATACAGTCCAGTGGTCAAGCGTATTGCTTCCGGTATGCCTGGCAACCCCCTCTTCTGTGCCAAACCATTTGGTGCCATCGGGAGCAATATAGACACTCAACACATAGTCGGAAGGCAGGTCAATGGGTCCCCATTGGGCAATAACGGATGCCCCGGAAATTCCATCCAGGTCGTCGCGGTAAACCCTGGCAATACCTGCTCCCGCAGTTCCAACATAGAGCGAATCCCCTTGCGGATTGGTGGCCATTGAAGTGATTGGATATAACTGAAACAACCGTTGGGGGTAATGCATTTCATAATCGGGAGTCAGCCATTTGTCACAACACAGGGCAGATACTCCCTTATCTGTTCCCATCCAGCGAATGGAATTTTTCCCGGTGGTAATGCTCACAACATTCTGACTTAAAACGGATGAATTCTCAGGATTATAGGTAAGGGCATCACTCTTTTTCTTCATGGGTAACCTGGCAACCGTAGCGCCCTCGGGTGAAGCGATCCAGATTGCTGCTCCTGCCGGGTTCTCAACATAAGTAACACCTTTCAGCTGCCGGACAGGTATGCTGCTGTTGCCATCATGCAGTTTCCATCTTTTTCCGTCAAAACTAACAACTCCCACATCTGTACTGAACCATTTAACATTTTCATTATCCACAATAACAGCATTCACATTCTTCACTGATATACCGCTGCTATTTTGATTTTTTACAGGGGATCCACTTCCCATAATAACAATAACAACTGCAGCAGCTGTAATCAAGGTTCCGAGCCTGAGCATGTAGTTTAGTGTCGTTCTGTAAGCCATGGTCAACAGGTTTATGAGTGATTTAAAGGCGTACTCAAGATAATCTTTTTTGCTTTAAAGAAAACCTATTCTTGAAACATGAAGGAGACATTGGGGAAGATTTGTATATTTATTGTGCTGTGTCAACTATTATATCTGTCATATTATTACTCCTGTTCACCTCCATTGCCTCTGTTCATACAGCAGAGGCTCAGGAAGCAGATATTATTTTGAAAGGAGGCCTGGTGATTGACCCGAAAAACAGGATAGCCTCAAAAATGGATGTGGCCATTGCTGACGGAAAAATTCTGGAGGTCTCTCCAAATATTGCTGCAGCAGACGCTGTTAAGGTCATTGATGCCACTGGCTTTTACGTGACTCCCGGGTTAATTGATCTGCATACACATGTTTTTGTGGGTAGTAATCCAGGTTTTGCTGATGGCTTTAACAGTGTATCTCCTGATGATATAACACTCAAAGCAGGGATTACAACCGTGGTGGATGCGGGAACCTCAGGATGGCGTAATTTCCCGGTTTTCAAGAAACAGGTCATTGACCGGTCAACAACCCGGGTGCTCTCTTTTCTGAATATTGCAGGTTCCGGTATGACAGGATTTCCTGCCGAGGAGGATATCAATGATATGGATGCTCGCATGACTGCCCTTGTCATTGACCAGTATCCGGAAATAATCGTCGGGGTTAAAATCGGGCACTATCGCGGAGCTGAATGGACACCTTTTGACAGGGCCCTGGAAGCGGGACGGATGGCTGGTGTTCCTCTTCTGGTGGAGTGTCACCTCCCGTTACTTCCTTTAGAAGGGATACTGGATCGTATGAGGCCAGGCGATATATACACACATTCATTTTGCGTGGCCAGGGACAGAATGTGCCTGCTGGATGAACAGAGAATAATCCGGCCATTTGTTCTGGATGCTCAAAAAAAAGGTGTCCGGTTTGATGTGGGACATGGGGGAGGTATGTTTCATTTTGATATAGCCGTACCAGCTTTGGAACAGGGCCTTTTGCCAAATTCTTTTGGTTCGGATCTCCATCGGTTTAGTATGAATGCAGGGATGAAAAACATGCTCGATATCATGTCCAAATATCTGAACATGGGAATGTCCATTGAGGATATTATTTTTCGGGCTACCTGGAATAGTGCTTTATCGATTAAGCGTGAAGAGCTGGGACATTTAAGTGAAGGTGCTGTCGCAGACATTGCTGTTTTGGGTCTAAGAGAGGGTAGTTTTGGCTTTATTGATGCTGCCGGCAACAGGATGGCGGGCGATCGAAGGCTGGAAGCCGAATTGACCATACGCGAGGGTAAAGTCGTATGGGATCAAAATGGTTTGGCAGCGAAGAAATGGGAGAAGAAATAGGTTACAAGTTTTCTAATAATAAGTTTGGTTAAGCGAAACAGAAAGATGAAAAGACGTGATTTTATAAAGGTCTCCTCTGCAGCAGGTGTAGCTGGACTTATGGGACCAGGATACTCGGCGATGGCAAATAATGCTACATCAGGAGCAGACGGATTTGATCTTCACCCGTTTATCAAAGAGCATCCCGAAGCAGTTTTTATAAATCCTACTTCGGTAAATAAAAAAACTGACGCTGAGGCAATCAATGCTGCTGCATATAAGCTTGCGGGTGAGATGTTCGTTAAAACTACCAGTGGACAGGGTTATTCTAATTCAACGAAAGTAAACTGTAAGCCCAACTGGACATGTAACGGCAGGCCGGATTTAGATTTGGAATCGAAGCTAGGTATAACTACCGATCTCAATTTTATCGAAGGTTATTTGAATGGTGTTAGGGATACAGGTCCACAGAATTATTATATAAGAGAATGTGCCTGCCCTTATAGGTGGGAAGCCAACGGGTATACCGGGATGGCGGAAAGAAACAATTTCGATCTGAGAGACTTATCCTCAAAGGATTACTGGGATTTAGGACCTGATGACCTGATTTTCAAAGAAGTTGACGGAGTTGTCTTCAAAAAAGTAGCATATATGGCCCCAATGAATGCACCGGATACTTTCCTGATCAATATTGCAAAATTCAAAGCACACCAGATGGGAATTACCGGTGCAATCAAAAACCTGCAGGGGATTGTCGGCAAGCAACTTCACATGTTTTGTGGAGGCCATTTTGATATTTTTAAATCTTATGATAAACGGTATCATCAGTTTTTCCATCCTGATTATATGGATCGTATCAGAGAGCTTCACAAAAAGCATTTGCAGGATGGCATACCACGCTGGGGCGCCCTGATGGACAGACCTCCTCAGGGTGGGGGGCTTTTTATGGAGCAATGGATTCAGCGCATGCTTGATTCTTACAGTGTTACTCCAACAGGAATAAGTATTGTTGAGGGAATATATGGCCTCGATGGCAACGGTTTCGGAAACGGATCCCATGATGGGGAAGGTAAGACTTATATGAGTAATCATGTGATTTTCGGGAAGGATGCATTCAGGGTTGACATTATAGCACACTGGCTTGCGGGGCATGAACCGGGGAATTTTGGGCTTTTTCATATTGGCATTGAACGCGGTCTTTCAGATATTCTTGACCCAATGGATATTCCGGTTTATCTCTGGGAAGATAGTGTGGCCAGAAAGGTAAACCTGGATACAATTAAACGGACCCCGCTTCTTACCACCTATCTCAGGAGAAATGTTGATGGTTTCGACGAAGACAAATATCATATGTGCGATGAACCCTTCGATTATGGTGCATGGAAAGCATCTGGAAAGATAGCCCGGGGCGATACTCCTTCAATCCGAGCACTGGGCACTGATTCAAATGATCAGGTGGTGATGGAGGTTACCGTTCCGGATAAGGGGGATGTGTATGTGGATATTCTGAACCGGCATGGTGATGTGGTATGGCGCATGGAAGCAGAGGGACTTGAGCCCGGTAACCATCAGGTCGTATGGGATGGATTTTCTCAACCGGGGATCTATAATATGTATGTAAAAGGAATGGATTGGGATGCCGAACGGGGGATGGTGATCTATACATAGGATACAAAAATAGCTCGAATGAATTCGAGAAGGAAATTCATAAAAACGACCACTGCCGGAGTAGCTGGAATTACATTAGGAAGCCATGTTTCGGCCTCTGTTAAATCGGCAAAGGAAAGATTACGCCCCATCCACATATTTACAAAGTGCCTGCAGTTTCTGGATTACGATGAAATGGCGAAAGTTGTTGCTAAACAGGGATTTGACGGGGCTGATTTGACCGTGCGGACTGGAGGGCAGGTTTTGCCTGAGAATGTGGAGAGCGACCTGCCGAAAGCGGTAAAGGCATTGCGGGAAGCCGGAGTGGATTCCCACATGATTGTTACAAAAATTATCAATGCCGATGATCCGCTTTCAGAACGAATCATAAAAACAATGGCAGATCTGGGTATCAAATACTACCGGATGGGTTACCTGGATTATGAGGATAAGAAGCCGTTTCATAAAAATCTTGAGGAGTTAAAAACTAACTTCGAAAAACTGGAAAAACTGAATCGGAAATATGGAGTTCATGGGGATTACCAGAATCATTCAGGATTAAGAGTGGGTGGTCCGGTTTGGGATTTGTACTATTTGTTAAAAGAACGCGACCCTGAATATATTGGTGTTCAATACGATGTTCGTCATGCTATGGTTGAAGGTGGTGTCTCCTGGCCACTGGGTATGAAGCTATTGGCACCCTGGATAAAAACTACAGACATCAAAGATTTTATCTGGTATAAAAACAGAAATGGGGAATGGAGATTAAAAAATGTTCCTCTGGGTGAAGGAATGGTAGATTTCGACACCTATTTTGCACTCTATAAATCACTGAATATTAAAGCTCCTGTCTCCATTCATTATGAATATGATCTGGGTGGAGCCGAACATGGAAAGAGAAATCCTGCCATGGACCTTGCTGAAATTTATTCCTGGTTGAATAGGGATATCACTTTCCTGAAAAAGTATTATAAACAATTTGATTTGACATAGAAAAAATGGGTTGGTCAAGACGAAACTTCTTAAGAAATGCCGGAATTGCAGGTGGCTTACTTGCCACTGTTCCTTCATTTTCTTTAAGCCCTGATAAAAACAGAAAAAACAAGACCATTCATATCTCTGATACCAGTTCCAATTTTGAACGGGAGCCCTTGATTCGTCCATTTGGATTTAAAGGAGGATATATGTCAGAAATATGGCAAACCGCTGCCTGGTTGAAGTCAGCTTCCGGAATCAGCAAAGTTGGCTTGTCTACACAAAGCGTTCTTTGGTCTGACGCACAGGTATTTAAAGATTACTCTGAAAGTGGTGGAAATGCCATGATGTATGGGATGACTCAACATGCATTGAAATTAATCAAGGGCCAATCATTTCAATCACCCATTGAACTGCTTGATGAAATTCTGGAGGATACTTATGCTTACGGCCAGAAAATAACCGACAACCCAGATCTGCGAAAAACATTCGCATTAAATGCCCTTGTGGGAGTTGACAATGCGGCCTGGATGCTTTTTGCCTCCGAAAACGGGATAGCTTCATTCGATGAAATGATTCCGGAAGCGTATCGTCCTGCCCTTTCACACCATCATAAGAGAGTGGCAAGCATTCCATTAATGGCTTATTCCATCCCGGTTTCAGAAATAAAGCAGGCCGCAGATAAAGGTTATTTTTTTATGAAAATAAAAATTGGGCAACCCGGCACTCAAAAAGAGATGCTGGAAAAAGACAAGGCCCGTTTAACAGAAATCCATCATGCTATTGGACATTACAGAACCAAACACACTGATGATGGGAAACTTCCTTACTATTTTGATGCCAACGGACGCTACGAGAAAAAGGAAACTTTATTGAAATTGCTCGACCATGCCAGGAAAATTGGTGCTTTCGATCAGATTGCCATAATTGAAGAGCCATTTCCTGAGCATGCTGAGATTGATGTTTTTGACATTCCTGTACGTTTGGCTGCTGATGAAAGTGCCCATACCGATATAGATGCATTCATGCGTATTCAAATGGGATATAGGGCCATTGCTTTAAAAGCTATTGCCAAAACCCTGAGTATGACCATGAAAATTGCCAGCATAGCCAAACAAAATGATGTTCCCTGTTTTTGTGCTGATTTAACAGTGAATCCAATTCTGGTGGACTGGAATAAAAATGTGGCTGCCCGTCTTGACCCTTTTCCTGGTTTAGGTACCGGTCTTTTGGAAACAAACGGACATCAGAATTACAAAAACTGGGCTGAAATGGAATCATACCACCCGTTTACAAATGCTGAATGGAGAAAAACCAAAAATGGGGTTTTCGGACTTGATAAAGATTTTTATGCTAAAAGTGGAGGGATTTTAACTGACTCTGAACATTACAATGGATTATTTGAAAAACACTAAAGAGTTATTTTCTAACTACATATAGTCGAAATTTCTATTCTTATAAACTATCATGAAAAAGCAAACCACTTCCCGAAGAAAATTTATTGCGAGTTCATCAATAGCTGCTGCGGGTGTTGCGTTGAGTAGTCATGCAATTGGTGCTACAGCACTATCAAACTCTAAAAAAGGAACAGAAAAGATCCGGATGGGTTTTATCGGTATCGGTAACAGGGGCTCACAGTTGTTGCACGCTTTTATGAAGAACGAGGATGTTGAGATTACCGCCCTTTGTGATATTTACGAGCCATATCTGAATCGTGATTATTCAAAAGTGCATCCGGAATATCTCAAATTGGGAGGGAGGATCCCAAAAATGGGAGAGAATTTTGGAAAAGAGGTTAAGCGGTATCATGATTTCAGGGATTTGTTGGAAGATAAGCAGGTCGATGCGGTTTGCATTGCTACTCCTGAGCACTGGCATGCCATTCAGATGATACAGGCAGTGGAAGCGGGTAAGGACGTTTATGTGGAAAAACCATTGACCATTACCATAAAAGAGGGCCGGGAAATGGTCAAGGCACAGCAACGAACCGGCAGGATTGTCCAGGTGGGACTGAACCGCAGGGCTGCGAAGGTGTACCAGGATCTTGCCCCGAAAATACAAGCTGGAAAAATCGGACAGATCTCTACTGCACGGGCTATCAGGGTTAGTAATCTGGCACCCAACGGAATCGGTAATTTTCAGCATCAAAAGCCTCCGGCAGATTTTGACTGGGACATGTGGCTGGGTCCACGGGCTTTACGTCCCTATCAATACAATATTGCTCCCTATAAGTTTAGGTGGTGGGGCGATTATTCATCTCAAATTGCCAACTGGGGGGTACATTTCCTTGATGCGATCCGGTGGATGCTGGGAGAAAGGGCCCCTGTTTCTGTCAGTGTCCAGGCAAGTAAGAGGATTCTTACGCACGATGGGGATATCCCGGATACTATGGAGGTTTTGTATGAATTACCTTCCGGGGCAATCATGAAATTCATGATACATGAAGCTAGTGGCGGTGGGGCAACGCCTTTGGGACATGTGGAGTTATTTGGAACCAGAGGGAATATGGGAATTTCGGATTATGATTATAAGGTTGTTCCTTCAAGACCCGGTCAATTTCAGACCTGGGATAAACTGATTGAACCTGAAGAGTATGCAGAAGATAAGAGTACACGCATTGATACAACTTCAGGATTGGTACGCAATTTTCTTGATTGTATTAAATCCAGGGAAGAACCCTGGTGCCCGATTGAAGAGGGACACCGTTCGACAACTTTTGCACATCTGGCAAATATTGCACATCGGACCAAATCAAGAATTGAATGGGATGCGGATAGGGAAATGGTGTTAAATAATGAAAAGGCCAATACCTTACTGCACTATGAATATAGGAAACCCTGGAGTTTATAGCCAAATCAGAAGCATGAAGATCACTACTCTTTTTGTAGTACTAATTAGTTTAACACTAAACGGTCAGGCTCAAAAACGGGCCAGGGATTTTGGCATTGAACCCGGTATTCTAACCCCAGGCCGCTGGAATGCTATTACCGACGTGAAAGGTGTTCTGGTGGGACAGAAGACCCTGATTGTTGGCGATTCCATCCGAACGGGCGTTACTGTGATCATGCCCCACCCGGGGAATATTTTTCAGGAGAAAGTCCCGGCTGCCGTGTTTGTAGGGAACGGATTTGGTAAAGCCGTCGGGTTTACCCAGATCAAAGAACTCGGGAACATAGAGACTCCCATTGCCCTGACGAATACACTGAATACATTTTTGGTGGCCAATGCTTTGATCGATTACACGCTCACTATCCCTGAAAATGCCGCTGTCCGTTCGGTCAATCCCATTGTTGGTGAAACCAATGATGGTTGGCTTAACGATATCCGGGGGCGTCATGTAAGCAGTGCAGATGTGCAGGAGGCTATAAAACTGGCTGCCACAGGGGATGTTCAGGAAGGGAATGTGGGGGCGGGTACCGGAACCATCTGTTTTGGTTTTAAGGGAGGTATTGGCTCATCGTCCCGTGTGCTTCCACAAGATAAGGGAGGTTATACCATCGGGGTGCTGGTCCAAACAAATTTTGGAGGCATCCTGACCATAAACGGTGCTCCTGTTGGAGAGGAGATGAATAAGTACTATATGGCCGGGGATGTTCCTTATGTGGTGGATGGCTCTTGCATGATAGTGATTGCCACTGATGCCCCGTTGTCGGCCAGAAATCTGGAACGTCTTGCAAAACGCTCTTTTCTCGCTTTCGGCAGGGTGGGGGGCTTTTCTTCCAATGGCAGTGGCGACTACAGCATTGCATTCAGCACCGCTGCCGGTCTCCGGATTCATGATGGCGACCGGGAGATAGAAAAAACTATTTCTGAAGTATCAAATAACTACATGTCACCTCTGTTTCTGGCAGTGGTAGAGGCGACTGAAGAGGCGATCTATAATTCGCTTATTATGGCATCCGATATGAAAGGGCAACAAGGAAGGGTGATGAGGGCCTTGCCCATAGAAGAAACTTTGCAGATATTGGATAAGTATAACGCACGCAGGAAATAATTGAATTATAATCTATCAAACAAAGTAGCCAAATTTCACTAAGAACACGAATGGAGATACTTGAAAACAAATTTGATTTAGGTTTTTTCCCAACTCCGCTACATCCATTAAAACAGTTATCAAATGCGTATCCGGATTATCATCTCTATATTAAAAGAGACGACCAGACCGGACTGGCTTCAGGGGGAAATAAGACAAGAAAACTTGAATATTTCATACAGGAAGCGATAGATAGTGGCTGTAGTACAGTGATTACTGCCGGGGCACAACAATCAAATCATTGTCGCCAGACCGCTGCAGCATGTGCTACGGCAGGTCTGAAATGCCATCTATTGTTGGGAGGTACCCGCCCTGATGTGTACAATGGAAATTTGCTGATTTCATATCTATTGGGAGCAGTCATCCACTTTGCAGGAGAAAACAGAAAAGGAGAAGATATTGAAGCTTTACAAACTGAACTGGAGTTAAAGGGTAACAGATGTTCTGTTATTCCTTATGGTGGTTCCAATCTTACCGGGGTTTTAGGTTATGTGAATGCAGTGAAGGAATTGAAAGAACAGCTGATTACACATAACTATAATATTGATTACATTTTTTTTGCTTCCAGTTCTGGCGGCACCCAGGCTGGCCTTACGTTAGGTATGGATCTGTTTGACCTGCATGCGGAACTCATACCGATCAATATAGACAAAGCCGAAACATATGGTGTTCCTGCAGAGGAGTACATATTGGATCTGATACGTAGTGGCAGCGAGCTGTTAAGCATCAGGAAGGATTATCAGTTAGACGATATTGCATTCATCAGAGATTATGACAAAGCCGGTTATGGGGTGATGACCGAACAGGAACGATCAGCTATTTTCAAACTTGCAGGAACTGAGGGCATACTACTTGATCCGGTATATACAGCAAGAGCATTCTGCGGGATGTTAGATTATCTGGAAAACAAAAAAATCAAACCGCATACCAATGTACTTTTTTGGCATACAGGAGGCTTCCCGGCTACTTTTCTCTATGCTGATAAATTCATGGAAGCTGATTCAGAGCCTGGGTAATGGAAAGCACTTCCACTGAATCCAGTCCCGTGAGCCTGTCCAACAATTCGTCCAGAAAAACAGAGCTCATAGGTCCCCAAGCTACCCCATCCAGTCCATGGGTATTATATATTAACCACCCCGGAGGACCTTCCAGAAATTCATCAATTGTTTTGTCAAGATGCTTGTCAATATTTCCCGGACCGTCTGAAATACAGGTCAAACGGAACTGTCCGGGATGTGGTAATGGATTAACAGCAGGTCCTGATGTCCTGAAAGCCCTTACCTTTGTTTTTAGATAATCTTCAAGCTCCTGAGTTGAATCATTATACGGAAAATTGAAGATGGCATTTTCTGCCACAAAACCATCCAGTTTCTCCGAAAACGTATCCAGGCATTCGTTGATCAACTCACAGGCCTCTTCAAAAGGCAGCTGTGGTAAATGGCTATGATTGTATCCATGAGGCATGATCTCATGTCCCCCGGATTGCAGATCATTCCAGAGATCAAAGTCTCCAAGTGGTGGTGTAGTGGGATCCTTCACGCGAAAACCTTTGGCCAGCACATTAATCGTAGCTGATAGCTTGTATTTTTCATAGATCTCGGCTGTTTTGATACTTGATCTCTCAAGGCCATCATCAAAACTGAGGGTAATTTTGTGTTTTTTCCAAAGATTTTTCCATCTACATCCTCCTACCATTAAGAACGCCGATCCCAGGCCAAATTGTTTTACCGCTTTCCTTCTCGTTATTGCTGTCATAAATCTATTAAGTTGTAACAACTTATTATTGTACCCACATGAATATTCTGGTTTTAAAGATTAGTATTTAAGGAGCTTAAATCAACATTATCTGCTGTGAAACTATCGGTTGTTTAATTCTTCGGTGATCTTTTCCCAGCTGTCCAGCTCTTCATAGAGGTTATTACAATACAAATTATTCCTTCCCGCCAGGGTAGCATACTGCAAAGCCCGGTCAGGGTCATTCCCATTCAAAATGGCTGTCAGGAAGGCTGCGATGGCCGTATCCCCGGCCCCGGTGGCATTCTTTATCTTTGCCTGATCCGCCGGATAGGCCGGACACCATAACTCGCAGTTGTTCCATCTGCCCTTATCCAGAATATTCCCCAGCTTATGATTGACAGAAACAATATCACCAGTATACAGGTATGCCCCCCTGTGGGCCGCCTTGATCAGCACGATCTTTGCTCCCAACGAAACCAGCTCTCTTCCAATCTCCAGGATCATACTGTCGGGGACCCGGTCGATCAGATCCCCGGAACCGGGAGCAGATTGCAGTTTTACATATTGATCAGGCATCAGGATAAACAGGGCTTCTTCCAGGCTGGGTGTGCAGATATCTACGCTTGGCAATACCCGTTCCAGTACTTTACTCCACTCTATCCGGCCTGACTCGCTATTGGGATCGGGTAAGCTGAAGTCGAGCGATGTTGTCACCCCCATATTCTCTATTTTCGAAAACATCCCGGCCAGTTTGTTGCCTTCATCGCAATAAAACTGTTTTAAAAGAGGCGGGTAACCAAAATGGAAAATTTTGCAATTGGCAACTGCCTCATAATTAATATGGTCTGTACCGAATACTTTGTTGCACCCAATCGATTCCAGGAAACTGCGGTCATGACCGGGAGGTGCGATAACAATACTGAATGCACTACTCTCTTCTTCAGTAATCTGAATACCCTCAGAGAGGCCATACTGCCCCAGCCATTTTATAAGTGTTGCACCAATAAAATCATCCCCGACCAGTCCATTCAGAAATACTTTTTTATTGAATCTCTTCATGGCCATACCTGTATTGGGTACTACACCACCCGGTATAAATGAGATGCCCTCCAGTTCAGTCAGCCGGCCAGGTTTGAAGAGCTCCTGAATGGAGAGACTTTCACTTTCACTGAACTCCGGTGTAAGATCCAGACAGGTATAACCGGCCACAACAGTATCGTATCTCTTGCCACACACCATCAGACTACTTTAATACCTTTCAAATAGCAGAAATCCTTTAAAACCCGGCTGTGATCGCCATAAGCTATGATGTAGTGCTGTCCGGATATTTTCCGGGTAAAATCATCCATGGGCACATCAAGGAGTATTTCCAGGCTGGGCAACTGGGGAGCGGGATCGTCCCAGCCGGCCTCTTCCCACTCCTTAAGCTTGCCCTCACCCGTACACATATGCATGGTGTACACACTGCCCGTATTGGATACCCTGACCAGGGTCAGCCTGCCCGTTTTCATCCGGGAGATGTTGAGCAACCCCCCACCAATACCCCCAAATGCAGCCTCTGTGACGGTCACCTTTCCATCCACAACTTCAGCAGGGACAAAGTCGGGGACACCCATTAGCACACCCGATTCAAAAAACTCGTAGAATTCAAGATATGCGGCACACTGTCCGGTCAACTGTTTTATGATTAGCTGGGTAACGGCTCCCATGGCATCGTTCTCAGGGATGGTACAGAGGCCCGCTTCATCGGAAAGGAGCATGAAAGCCATGGCGGGGGGCATATCGAGGAGTTTTTTCATTCCATCCACATCTTTTAATGAGATGGCATTAAAATGGTTCTCTTCTGCAATTTTCCGGATAGCCAGAAAATAGGAGATGCCCTGCTTCAGAAACTCCTCATCCAGCGGCTTTACGAATTCCCACTCACTCTTTATCTTATTCAGTATCCTGTCGACCTCTTGGGGATTGACCTGTTCACTCTCACGGAGCATCTCCAGCATTTCAAAAAAGTCCACATCCACCCCGATTCTGCTTTTAAGTGAGAGCCCTTCATACAACGTATTGTATAATTTCATATCCCTGTAACCCATCATTCCCACTTTGGCACTCTCCAGCGATTTTGATCCGCAGGCAGCAAGGAGGAAACTTTGAATTCTATCCAGTGGGGCCGGCTGACCGATGATATTATAGATGTACCTGAATTTGTATCCAAGATCTTCAAAGACCTTCCTCAGTGCAGTAGTACCTGCCTGAGGGGCTGCAGTAACCACTTTCCCATTCCGGATATCGCCCGCCAGTCCCCATAAGACCATCGGTTTCTCTTTGAACACACTGGTAACAGAAATAACTGCATGGGAAGGGATCCAGCCTGCAATGCATATGATCAGGGCATCAAAATCCTCCATTGAAAGATCCCTGATGGCCCTTTCAACATCGACGTTTGCAGGATCATCGGTAACAACCTCCGTTGTTATCACCTCAAAACCAAAGCTTTTTACCTGCTCCAGTGCTTCAGCACATTTCGCTTTAATTAAATCTTGTGGAGAGTTGATCTCTCCAAAACCAACAAATGCAATTTTTGTCATCTTTCTAATTAATTTGATGTTTATTCCTGTTATTGATCAGCGCTACAAAGAGCAGATACAAGAGACATATTACCGGCACAATAAATGCAATAAGGATAGAGGCATTATCTGCGACCAGGCCCATTATGGGAGGGATAATGGCTCCTCCTGCAACAGAAGAGACCATCAGACCGGAAAGCTCATTTGTATATTTGGGCATCCGTTCAATGGTCAGTGAGAAAATAAGTGGGAAAACATTGGCAAAACCCAGTCCAGCCAGGAAGATCCCAATCAGTGTCAGGGTATAGGAACCGGAAAAGATGCATACTATTCCGCTGAGGGCAACCAATACTGTAATAATTAAGAGCCTCCTGGGGGCAATAATCCGCATAATCCTTGAGCCCAATACCCTGCCCGCTAGAATCGGGAGATAGAGAAGCAACCAGCTAATCAGGATGCCCATCTTTTCAACCGATACGGAATAGTTCTCATGTAACAGAATGGGCACATGGGAACTCATGGCAATCTCCAAACCACAATAGACGAATATGCCTAACACCATGGCCAGGACATACCTGTTGCGGAGGAGTTTTAGGCTGGATCTTAATGAGGCATGGTGCGTGCCATCATTCTTTTTCTCTTCTATGGAAATAGAATTTATCCAAATCAGGCTGATCACTATAATGCCCAGGAAAAAA
Source organism: Bacteroidota bacterium (assembly GCA_039714655.1). Taxonomy (GTDB): domain Bacteria; phylum Bacteroidota; class Bacteroidia; order Bacteroidales. The sequence goes on along the minus strand of JBDLIX010000026.1, from coordinate 3,687 downwards.
GGAAATACAATGCTCCAGTCCATATCAAACAAATAGAGCATAATAACGGGCAGCAGGAAACCCAGTGATGAACCCACAGAGATGAAAGATTGGGCCAGGGCCAGGTTTCTTGAGTAATGGCCCTCATCAGAGATATCGCGCATCATCGGATTGCCGGAAACCTGGAGTATGGAAGCACCGGCCCCTAAAAACAGAATGGTAATCAGAATCTTATAGAACTGATTCAATGAGTCTGTATCTACGACCAATGATCCGCGCATTCCGGACAGAACAGGGATCAGTAACCCTGTCATAGCAATGAGAAGGCCAAGGTTCATGGTGAATTTTTTCCCTTTTTTATCCTGCAGCACCCCCATGGGTATAGAAAACAGGGCGTACATGATGTAGCCGAACAGCGGCAACAGGGTGGCCATGGTCATTGAGATGGAAAAGGACTCCCTGGCAAGGCTTACCATGGGGCCCGTGGCATCGACCAGCCCCATGGCTGTAAAGATCAGATAGAGGGGTAACGCTTTTTTGAGCATATCACTATTTTTTTACTTGAGGATCTTGAAATATCTTACCAAAAATATTGGAAATGGAAACCTCAAAAAACGGCTATGTATTCAGATAATGACACTATATTTGCATACTATGCAACCAAGGCTTGAGAAAATAACAGCTGCCATTTCTTCCTCGATAGCGGTAAAAAGGGAAAGAACCGCCTATATGGATTACCCGTTGCATTACCATCCTGAGTACGAAATTATATATGTCCGGAAAAGCCATGGTCTGCGATTGATGGGAAATCACATCGGGCATTTCTCTGATGGAGATCTTGTTTTCATCGGTAAGAACCTGCCTCATGTGTGGAAGAATGATGAGGAATATTACCAGGAGCATTCAGCGCTGAAGGTGGATGTATTTGTGATCCATTTCCTGGAAAACGCCCTTGGGGAAGGCTTTTTTGAACTTCCCGAATTTACCCATGTAAGAAAACTGTTTGCACGGGGTCAGCAAGGGCTTTTTATTAAAGGTGAAGTGAAGAGAAAGATATCTGGTTTGATTAAGGATGTCCATGATGCTGAAGGAGTTGATCGTTTGGTTCTGTTTTTACAAACCCTTGAAGCGCTTGCAGCAACAAAGGAGTATGAATTATTATCCAGTCCGGGCTACACAAACTCCATCCTGAATTCCGATACGGAAAGGATCAATAAAGTAATGAATTACTGTATGGAGAACTATTACCGGGAATTGAAATTAGATGATGTAGCCATGCTGGTAAATCTCAATAAATCTTCATTTTGCCGCTATTTCAAGTCAAGGACATTCAAAACCTTTTCTCAGTTTCTCAACGAGATCAGAATAGCAAACGCATGTAAACTACTGGTTGATAACAGCAAGACAGTTTCTGAAATCTGCTATGAATGCGGGTATAATAATATCTCGCATTTTAACAGGCAGTTTAAGCTCATTGTCGGGTTAACCGCCAAAGAGTATGCGAACAAGATTGCAGCTTCCTGATACGCTCTTAATCATCCATAAACCGATCCCAATGTGGTTTCAGATCTTCAATATTGTTGATGCCTGTAATGATGTGGCGGACCCTGGCAGTGAAGGTCTCACCCGGATACACTGAGCTGACTTCAGCTGATTCTTCAGGAGCTTTTTCTGAACTGCATTGCACCATGAAAAGAACAAAAAGGCTGAACAAAATAGGTAATATGGAAGCCTCAGGAAACGACTATATGTTCGAACAAGGACACCATATTTGCAATAATTAGCAGGAAAAAGTAGATTGTATTGGAAATATGCAAATATAGTGTCGCCAATGGTGAACCTAGTCGTTTCAATTATCAGGCTCTCTTGATATTTTGCGTTTATAAATTTGACAACACTGCAGATATGAAAAGTTCAAGGAGAATAATAGTGCTGGTGCTGTTTTTCATAAGCCTGGTGTCCACTGTGAATCTGCATGCCGGGGAATTGCTCATCGGTACTGCAGAAACTGAAATAACCCCTCCGCTTCCTGTCGCCGTGATGGGTCAGTTTGGCATGCGGCTGGCAGATACTGTGGAAACCCCGTTAACTGCCAACGTTCTGGTTCTTGAATCACAGGGTCCAGGTAAACTGTCCGATATAGCCATTATGGTTTCCTGCGATCTCACAGTGATTCCTGTTGTATATTCCAGGCAGGTTCGCGAGGAGGTTAAAAGGCAGCTACCCGATGTGGATGTACAAAAGATTATCCTCAATGCAACACACACCCACACAGCTCCGGTTTTAGTCAATACCGCTAAATTGAGATACCCGATCCCCAAAGAGGGAGTTTTTCAGGTTGAAGCGTACCAGGCACTGTTTGTTAAACAGGTAACCAACGCCATTGTTAAAGCATGGGAAAACCGTGCTCCGGGAAGTGTTACATGGGGACTGGGACATGCATCTGTTGCACAGAATCGCAGATTGGTCTTTTCCAGCAGGGCTCCCGATCCGGGTCCTTTTTTAAACGGAACAGCTCAAATGTACGGAAGTCCCGATTCTCCTGATTTCAAGAGTCTGGAGAGCATGTCAGAAGATGATGTCAATACCCTGTTCTTCTGGAATAAGGGAGGTGAAATCATTGCCATGGCCATTGATGTCCCATGTCCGGCACAGGAAGTTGAGGGGCGGAAAGCTATGAATGCTGACTACTGGCATCCTGTGAGAGAACAGCTGAAACAAAAGTTTGGCAAGGATTTGTGTGTTCTTGGATGGATAGGTGCATCGGGCGATCAGTCACCCCATACACTCTATCGCAAATCAGCTGAAGACCGAATGAGAGAACTACGTGGTTTAACCCGGATGGAAGAGATCGCAAGACGTATTGTACTGGCTGTTGAAGAAACCTATGAAACCGTTAAAAACGAAGGAGTTTCAGATGTGCCATTGGTGCATAAGGTTGATACATTTGATTTGCCGATGTACAAAATTTCAGAACGGGAGTATCTTGCTGCAAAAGCAGAACGTGATAAATATGCTGCCATGATCGATGCGGATCCGGATGCAGCTGTCAACGTTTATGCACGCATGACATGGAATGATGATGCCTGCAAGCGATACGAAACACAACAGGCAGGAGTGTTTCACGATGATCCGTCTGAAGTGCATGTATTGCGTTTAGGAGACATTGTCATCTGCACCAATCCCTATGAACTCTTCACTGACTTTGGTATTAGCATACAGGCACGCAGCAGGGCGCTGCAGACTTTTACCCTGCAACTTGCGGGAGGGTCAGGGTCAGGCCATTACATACCTACCGCAGTGGCAGTACAGGGAGGCGGATACAGTGCCGTGCCTCAAAGTTGCCCGGTGGGCCCTGAAGGCGGACAGATCCTGGTGGACAGAACGGTTGGTCTGATCGATGAAATCTTTACAGATGAGGGGTTTTAGGTTGGTTGTCAAATTAGTGGTCCGGAAGATGAGAGGCCTAATTTTATTTTCATTCTTGCCGACAATCTGGGCTATGGTGATATTGGTTGTTTTGGCTCTGAAACAAACTGATAAATAACGGTATGAAAAGACAAAAGCTAATAATAAGCCTACTGGCATTAATCACGGCAATACATTTATATGCCGGGGAATTGCTCATCGGTACTGCAGAGACCGACATCACTCCGGCGTTGCCGGCAGCCATTATGGGACAGTTCTATCTGCGACTGGCAGATTCAG
>JBDLIX010000025.1:0-42310 GCA_039714655.1 Bacteroidota bacterium | reverse complement strand
AAGTGCCTTATATCACCATAAATGATAAGACCTGAGAATCATCGATATAGCCAAAGTTTTATATGATAGGAGGTGATGGCGGAATTTCCTGATAAATACGTAAATATCTATACAGGATAGTCTCAGACATGGAAAAGAATGGTATGTTATGTTATATAAGGTATCGCGGCATACGTTCCACATTGTTCCAATGAGTGCCGACCCGGAGTCATATGTTCCTGGAGGACACCAGTGGGCTAAATTATTATGAGAGTGCTGCATTGACGAAAACAGGAGTAACATGCAGCATGGTCATTAAAAGATTTCAGGTAGCTATTCCGGCCATTGATAGGTATCCGGCACCTCTCCCTGAAAATCAATTTTAGCCGGTGCAAGTAACGCAGGCAATTGACCGAGGTCTGTAATTCTCAGGCAATTCAGCATTTCTATAGCAGCACCCTGACCGTCGGGCCGGCTCGGAGCGTCCTGGGTTGCAGGGGGATCTTTCAGGATCAGGGTGTGGCAGTTGCCATCCAGCAGTGCAGCGTACATGGCCACTGCCGCCATCTCCTCTTTTGCCGCGATTCCGATTCTGTCAGGATCCACCCCATCCAGGGTACGGCAAAACTCCATGGTCCGCATCAGATCATACACCTGCATAGAGGCTACGGTCCTGCCGGTCCACGCCGATGCCCGGCGAATATGCCTTTGTAAGGCAGGATCCCAGCCGTTCTCTCCAACGCCCCTCACTTCAAGGTAGGCGATGTTCCACTCCTCTTTCAGTCCCGCCACAAAGTCCTTAACCTCTTTTTGACTCTCACCCTGCTTTTTCAGGGCGATCATCAGCGGTTTCCTGCGATCCGGATCATTGTTCCAGCGGATATCGACTTTCAGCCGCCAGCCCTCCTCCGATATAAAACTATAGACATCACGGTCCACTGAATTGTAATCGTCTATGGAACGGAACTCATGTCTGGATTCAAACGGGGCTTTTTCCTCTGGAAATGCACCGAAGGTCCTGCTCTTCAGAAAGTCTGTGACCGAGTTGCGGTATGCCTCCAGTTCTGCTTCGCTGGTGATCTCAGGATCTTCATGCAGTTTTACAAATGAATCCTGTATGGTGGGGGTCCTGTTACCGGGAGGGAACCCGTCTGTATAGACCCTTAGCTGCTCGATAGGCAGCTGGTTATGTGCCGAAGTATCAATATCCCCCGCCTCTTCGGGTGTCACCTCTTTTCCCATCAGATGCTCCAGGAAGAAGGAGTTAATCTTCTGGCGAATTCCTTTTTGATAGGCGTGACCACGCGGGTACTCCTCAAGTGTGGCATGTTCCGGTACCCCATAGAGGGAGTATATCTTGTTGATCCCGTCATACATCTCCCTGACCGATTCAATACTGTAATATGCATCCCGATCTGCCTGTGCAATTATTAACGGCCTGGGAGCGATCAGTGCGCCAATATCGATAAAGCCGCGCCGGTAAGTATTTACAGGCATCATACAGTCACAGTGGTCATCAATGCTTCGCTGACCAATCTGCCCCTTCAGTGTGGTGGCTCCGCCAACCGGAACAGCAGCTTTGATGCGGGGATCCGCTGCTGCTATGTAGAAACTTTGGGATCCGCCTCCTGAAATACCGGTCACACCAAGCCTGTCAGGATCCACTTCGGGCATTTCACACAAAAGATCGATACCGCGTATGGCGTTCCACAACTCCAGTCCCCCCGAAGTGTACCCTTTGCTGTACCAATCATACCAGCCCCTTACCAGACAACCACGATGTTCCCCATGTACCTCTCCCCGGTCAATGGTCTCAATGATCAGGCAGACAAAACCCAGCCTGGCAAATTTTCTTGCGAAGGGCTGATAATGGGCCAACTGGTCGTTCGTATGTCCACAGACATAAAGAATGGCCGGTACCGGTTCATCGATCTCATCCGGAATGTATAGATTGGCCGGGACATACAGCCCGGGAAGAGACTCATAGTAGAGTTTCTCAATGCGGAATCCTTCCTGTTGAATGGTGCCTGTGTGCTGAATATTCAGGTCCGTCCTGCTGCCTTCTGGAGGCATATCCTGAAGGCCCATCATCTCCATAAATTCATCGTATCGCTGGGCCCTCTGATCTTCCCACTCCTTCAGTGTGTTGATATCCGACAGCGCATGATCCGTTATCTCTGCTGCCGCAGCCGAAAGATAAGCACGGATGTTATTGGAGGGTTCAGTTGCCGGTGTGGTGTTGTTCTCTTTGTTACCATTAGTGCTGGTATTGCACGACGAGATGAGGATTCCGGTGATACATAACAGTGTGAGAAACAGATTTTTTTTCATTACAGGTATATTAATGCAATAACTCTTTATGTATCAAGCGATTTCAAAAACTCCTCCGGAATGGTAGCCGCATAAATATGCGGGATCCCGGTTGCCGTTGAATTGAAAAAGGCATAGTTGAGGTCAGGACTGAAGAAAGCGTGGGGATGGGAGTACCCGTCGGCACTATAAATGGTGCCTGATTTGCATAATCTCCTGTATTTGCCTGTTTTTACTGAACCGATCCAGATACCGCCCTCCATATCATCCGTGATATAGTACCTGCCATCCGGCGAGCAGGCAATGTGATTGAAGAATACACCACCCGCAACTACTGTGGGTTTATCCTCCTTGTCCGATACGGTAATCAGATTACCCTTTTTTCCGTCGATCTCAATATCATAGTTCCTCTTACCTATCCTTTTTCCTTCAAAATATCTCTCCCCGGCCAGTGTGGCAAGTACCTTGCCGCTTTTTCCCAGCCATACCTGATGGCCCCATATATTTGGAGTATGGGGTTTACCTATGGGAAGGGGGCGGAAGTTCTCCCCGTTGATATCGATCAGGAACAGGGTGGATCCTTTGTCGGTAGCGTAATTATAGGCCTGTAACTTTTCGTCCCACACTGCACCCTGCTGAATCAAAAGATCATCTCCTTTTCCGGGTTCCAGCTGCGGGTGGGCATTGATGATATCATTCCGGGAACAGATGATCTTCCAGTTGCGTTCCACCAGATCAAACCGGATGATGTGTGCCATGTGGTGCTCATCAATGAATGAAGAAACATAGTAGCGGCCATCCGGTGTCATGGTTCCCAGCCAGTATAGGTTGTTCACACCATCGGCCACGATCCACTCCTCCCGCTCTCCACTCCAGAGGTGTCTCCTCACCAGGACACTGCTGTCGGGTGACTTTTCCCATATATAGTAAAAATAGTCCCCGTCGGGTGAAATAACAGCACCATGCACAGGAGACTCATCGGTAAGTTTATAGAGACTCCATGTGCCCACCTCACAAAGCCAGAACGATACAGGCTGGTCCTGGGTAAACTGGCGCGCATAGACAAAATAGCGGCTGTCAGGGGTAAAGATCGGGGCCTCGGGGTAGATATGAAAATGGATCGCCGGACTGACGGTTAAGCGTGACATTTCAGCCCCCGACTCCTCTATGGGTTCCCAGTAGGTGAACTCTTTATGAGACTTTCCCGGAGGGACTCTTTTTTTGGCACTTGCCGGGGGTTCAGGGACTGTTTCCGGCAGATTTGATTCAGGTGTCCTGGTACAGAGACTAAAAGCTATTGCAGCAATTGAAATTAAACCAAGTTTGATAAAGTTGTTTCTGCTGATCCAGATTGATGTCATAGTATTTGTTTTTGTTTTTGTTTTGTTCGAAATGATCTGCTTACTGAGTTAAAATTCACGATTGAGCCTCTCCTCCAGTTGAAATACTTCGATGGCATTCTCCCTGAAGATACACTGTATCATCTCCTTTGCTATCTCTTTTGTGAGGAGCCCACGTTCAATTCGCCTGGACAATACTTCGGCCACTACCGACTTCCCGAATTCAAGAGAACCGGGCTTACAACTTAGCAAAAGGGTTGCTATAGCAATCAATCCGGAGAATTTCAGAATTCGTTTCATCCCATCGTATTTTTATTGATAAATATAGGAAGAAAAATAATACTGTTCTCGTGCACACTCGGATGATATTTAGTATTTCATAGCTGTCATCACATCTTTTCCGGGATGTAAACTCAGAAAAACTAAAGGTGGGGATTGTGAATCTTTCATGAGGAAAAGGGGAGAGCTTTTGTTCTAAAAGGATTCCCATTGATGAAAGGGTTTCACAATTACTTTCAGACTGTTCTTCTTGAATTGATCTTCCTGCTCAAGTGTAACGATCAACCCCTGTTTGATACTGAAATATTCCATAGCCTCATGCAGACCATCTAATTCACGCTTCAGGTTATCCCTTGTGAGCTTGAGACATACCTGTATCAGACTCTGTGGCTTTCCCTTTTTACATATCACAAAATCGCACTCACCTTTCCCGGAAAAATAGAATATTTCATTATGCCTTCTTCGTAAAGAGAGAAAGACCAGGTTTTCAAATTTTCTGCCTTCATCATTGCTAAATGATGTAGAATTTGCCGATACCATACCTGTATCAATTGCGTATACTTTTCGTGGATTCTGAATCTGCTTTTTGTAAGAGTAACTAAACATGGGGAGATAGAAAGCCAGGTAAGCATTTTCAAAATAGTTCAGATACTCCATCATAGTACTGGTGGAAGCCACCGGTAATAGCTTACGCAAACTATTGGCCGTTATAAGTTTTCCAACATTTGAGATCAGATAGAGAGAGAGCTGTTGAAGAGCATGATGATTTCGCACACCAAAACGGACACTAATATCCCGGTAGATGATATCATTCAATACGTCGGAAAGCATTTCAGGGTATCTGCTTTTCACATATGCAGGAAATCCCCCGGTTTCCAAATAGGATTTTACAGTATCTATTCCTCTTTGAGTTTCCGTACAATTCAGAAACTCCTCATACGAAAAAGGAAATAACTCTTTGCTGATATGCCGTCCACTCAGATGTGTCCCCAATTCCCTGCTGAGCATAGTGGCATTTGATCCGGATAATACAATATGGTGCTCCCCTAAATCAACAAGCTGACGCACAAAACGTTCCCATTTATCAACCAGTTGAATCTCATCAAAGAAAAGATACTCATATTTACCTTCAGAAATTATTTCAAGAACCCGGGGGAAATCATTAAGATCAAATCCATAGAGCCGTGGATCATCCAGGTTGAGAAAAAAACAAACCCTACCTGTCTTTTGCATTAACTGATACATGTAAGTACTCTTTCCACAGCGTCGAATACCAGTTAGGATCAGTGCATGGGAGCGGATATCTGGTAATTCCCAATCAACAATTCTATCAACACCCAAGTCTTTGAGAAGTATATTTTTCTTTTGTGAATGAGCTATTTCTTCTATTTCTGATTTCAGTATCATTCAACAAATATATGACACCTTTCGTTAATAAACAACATTATTATTTGTTAGTAAACAACAATATTATATGTTACTAACAAACGCCTATTGTGGGAAAACTTTCTCCCCAATGAACCACAACATCTTAATGCTGAACCGGATTTTTGACGTGTTCGGTATATCCACATACTCTACCAAAAATCAGAATTATATCAAAAAGGCAAAAGAGTATCTTGAGGTAAAGTCTATCAGTGAAACAGCTGTATCTTGTGGTTTTAAGAACAGATATCACTTTAGCAAGGTATTTAAAAGGATAACAGGATCGATTCCAAAACAATATAAACTGACATAGTTCAATTAACAAATTACCACTTGTATTTGAGATCAATGTTCTGCAAATATTGCTAATATTGATATCATGAATAAAAAAACCATCATACTCCTTCTGTTTGTTTTTGCATCATACTTTTTTATTTGTTAAAAGTTTTACCGTTTGGTACCAATAGAAAAACGAAGACTTATCGGGCTGCCTTTTTAGTCTATTAAGAAAGTTCCATTCCTGATCTTCAATGGTCAGTGCTTTGATATCTTCTCCATTATAATACAGAATAGGTGTTAAATCACCTACTAATAATTTTGTAGCTAAAAGGGCCACTCCTGAAGAGGCAATTACTGCATCATCTATCCTAAAATTGCCTGACATAAGGTAACCGGTACCAAACGCTCTGATTCCTTCCTGTAATAATTTGAAATTTGATTTTGCCGGTTCATCTCTATTTGTGTCTCTTTTAGTGATAATTAAACAAGTTTCGATGATGTCCTGAAGAACTTTTTCAGGCGTTAGCACTGTTTTAACATCTCCATCTTTACGAAAAGCAATTTCTTGCTCTGCATGAACTGTAAAACTTTTTGAGACAACTTCTATATGTAAAATCTTTTCAAAAAGCCTGCTTAAATCAAAAAGTTGTTTGCAAATTTCCATAGTGAATGGATCTTCACCTTTGTAGTATGGGATACCAATAGTATTGGGTGCAAATGCTGTTAATTTATCTCCTGTTATCGCATTAATCGAAGGGGTTGTCACTGTTACTTCATCATCAATTTCAATCCACTTTGTTTGAATAGTACTCTCAACGAGTTCGGGATAAACGGAATCTTCTACCAAAACATCAAGTAATATATTCCCTGGTGTCTTAGTGTTAAAAACTGATTCGAAAGCAAATGAATAGTGTGCTTTCGGTACACCTGGCTTGTAACTTCTGTGTTCATTCAGGTTGACTGAAATGAATTTTGAATTTTCGACTACCTTATTCAAAACAGCTTCGAGTTCTTTTCGCTCTGTTTTACAAATAATGTCAAGATCAATAGAGAACCGATTTGCCTCCTCTAATAAAAGTATCAAACTGGTACCACCTTTAAAGACAAATTCAAGTCCATTGTTTTTTAGTTGCTCAAGAAGATGAAGAGCATAAATCATTTTCTCCAGAATGTTAGTCTGAATTAATTTATGCTTCTTTTGTTTCTTAAAGGATTCTAACCATTCAATAGTAAAGCACTTATCGTTAATCATCTATTATGTCTTTTATTAGATAGTCCATATTATTCATTATGAAAGATTTAATTTCCTGTTCTCGTTCTCTTCTTTTTGCATAACTAAAGAGCTTGGTGAAATTGATTGTATAATGGTTTATGGCATTTTCATAAATATGTATCAGCTCCGAACCTTGATAGAAAAAGAAAAGTTTTTCTTCTGCGAAAAGGTCAACCAGAATTTTTTCAAGCAGTGGAGTTGATAATTTCAACCCATTCTCAGTTCTTTTTCCAATAGGAGAACGAGTAATTAACTTCTTAATAACCACCGGATGATTGCTTTCTGAAATATAGAATTCTATTGCTTTATTATCAGGATTGAAGTACAAATCATATTTGAAATTATCTTTTAAATAATAGTACAATGATTCAACAAAATCTTTTTCAATTTCAATTATGAGTATTCGTTTACTTGTTTGATGTTGCGAAAACTCATTTAACCAATCAGTTTCCCAAATGCAATATTTTATCTCATGAAATTTTTCATGAACCTTCTTTGTAAGTTTGATGAGATCAGAGGATAATACCGGTTTAAATGTTGGTTTATAAGAAATAGAATACAATCCTCTTTTTAGTGATTTGATTATGTTTTTATTCTTGAGGTCATAGACTCTCCATCCGAATGTACCTTCCTTTAAGTTTGGTTCGAATAAGCAAAAGAATTCAAATAGTTCTTCCCTGCTGAAAGACTCTCGTTCTTTAAATTCTTCAATTAGTCTATTTACAACTATTTTTGACATAACAAATCTAATTATTGCCAAAGATACATATTTTTGGCGTAAATTAGATATCTAATATATGCCAGTATAATTATATTCTGGCATAATTTTGAAGTGAATAATGGATAGGCCTTCCCCAGAGGCAGCTTAATAGTAAATGTAGTAATTGGTTAACGAAATGGCTGGAGACCCGGTTGTAAACTCAGTGCAGTGAGGATTCTTAAAATCATTTATGATAACAATACCCGAAGGCCACTTCAGCACATCCTGGGGAACCAGCGAGTCACATTAAAATTGTAAAACACGCTGATATCGCAGAAAGGCAGTTCGATATCAGTGGCAGTATCCAGGAGAGATACGCCATGAACCACGTGGATTTGGACCCGCAATCCATTGATTACCTGGTAAACCATGGTTTTACCCGGGTATGTACCGGTTTCCCCGGGCACTACTCTTCTGTGGTCGGGAAATACTCTAACAGAAAAATTGTTTACTCAAACAAGGATCGTGATTCTGATAATCTACCGGGCTTTTTTAAGCATGATGAGAAAGTACGTGCACTACGGGAACAGTTCTATCCCACGATCGAAAAAAACATTGAGAGCGGAGATGCCTGCAAAGCCTCTGAAGTTGTTAGAGGGGCTTTCACTCTTTGATACAATTCTAAGTAAATTTGGGAACACTACCTTTAGACGAAGTTATGTACGAAACGCTGAAGCATAAAGTCCCTTCCGGCACACTGATGGATATTATCTGCGAGGCTCCCTCGTCGGCAAAATGTTTCATCCTGATGTTCGGGGCTTTCCGGGGAGTTGCCAGGTGGGACCTGAAGGAGGACAGATGCTGGTGGACCAGACTGTGAGGCTAATCGATGAACTGTTTGCCGGAGAAGAGAATTAAAATTACAAAAAATAAAAATCATGAGACACTTTATGCCAAAAGGACAAATCACAAAAAAAATCTATTTTATTACTCTTCTGATTATTGGTGCCAATGCTGTAGCATTTGCTCAAATAGATAGAGTTGATGAGCTTTATAATGTAAACACTACACTGGAATCACGTTCAATTTCATTTGAGAATACTACAGGAGCCCCCGGAGAGGGCGGAAAAGCTGCAAGTGAATTAGGAGCGACCCGAAAAGGTGCCCCGAATAAATTTATCAGGACAAATGAAACGGTCGTACTATGTGACATTGAAAACTCCGGAACCATCAGGCATATCTGGATGACCGGAGAATTCATAAATTTTCCCTGGATAAAGGATGAAGCTCCCGGACGGGAAATGATATTACGCAATCTTATTGTCCGCGCCTATTGGGATGGACAGGAGCACCCGAGTATTGAATGCCCTCTGGGTGACTTTATGGGATTTGCTCACTCAAAAATTACTTCTTATCACTCTGCAGTACATTCTGTTGGAGAAAATGGAGCGCTTAACTTCTGGTTACCAATGCCGTTTACGGAAGGTGCTAAAATCACCCTCACCAATGAATCTGATTTTAATTTTACCCTGTTTTATCAAATTGATTATACAATAAATGATCAACATAAAGAGGATGTGGGACGATTGCATGTGCTATTTCGAAGAGAAAACCCTACTACCCAAAAGGAGGATTTTGTGTTGATGCCAAAAAGAACAGGAACCGGACGATTTATGGGAGCTGTCATCGGTGTCAGGACACTCTATCCCGGCTGGTGGGGCGAAGGTGAGGTGAAGTTCTATATGGATGGAGACACAGATTACCCGACTATTTGCGGAACAGGTTCTGAAGATTACGTGGGATTATCCTACGGAATACAAAATACAACATTTCAATACCTTGGCTGCAATCTCAACTTTAAATCCGACTCGACTATTAAAGTACGCGATTGTAAAGACAATAAACGGAAAGAGATGAACCGGGAGTACATCTCCATGTATCGTTGGCACATACCCGATCCCATCTATTGGAAAAAAGAGTGCAGCGTTACCATACAACAAATAGGCTGTTGCTATTATGAGCGTGATGACGATTGGTCCACAGCAACATTCTGGTACGAACCTCTACCCAGCGAGCCTTTGCCGGAGATTCCCTCTAAAGAGCAGAGGGTTACGGATTTGGACGAGCTTTTCAGATAATTAATGTTGCTGAGATTCAATGAAATAAATCATATCCCTTTGTTCTCGTGAACATTTGTGCTGTTTTTTTCCTGTTTTCGTCAATGCAGCACTCTCATAATAATTTAGCCCACTGGTGTCCTCCAGGAACATATGACTCCGGGTCGGCACTCATTGGAACAATGTGGAACGTATACCGCGATACCTTATATAACAGACCCTTCTTTTCCATGTCTGAGACTATCCTGCTTAGATATTTACTGTATTTATCAGGAAATTCCGCCATCACCTCCTATCATATAACACTCTGGCTATATCGATGATTCTCAGGTCTTATCATTTATAGTGATATGAGGCACTTTTCATCGCTGACTATCATATAACTAAACCAATTCCTGTTTCCCCCCGAAAACACCTTAATAATATCCCAACTCAATTGTTTTCTCATAGTGTGGTTATTTATTATCCGTTCAGTATATATTTTAGGCGCCCTGGGGATAATATTTATCTATGGACAGCTATTTATTATCCGTAGGGACATCTATATAGGTACTTCATGGATAAAATTTAACCATATCGCATTCGAACGGGACATTTTTTTGGCAGGATTGTGGCTGTTTTTCGCAATCACTGGTTTTTTTGCAATCTCTATCGATTTTAACTCCTCCCGCCACATCAATCCATTGAAACAGCCTATACAAATGAAACTTACCAATCCTTGGGGAATTTCAGGTAAGATTCTAACACTGCTCGATAAGAGTGATGAGCAGGTGACCATTGTGTCTCCCTAGATGAAAATATCAAAATGGTATAAACTAATAAACAAGCTAAATGACCTAAGGGCAAGAAGCATCCCAATAGAAATCCTTGTCAGGGATGACCATCGTAATGAAGTGACTTTTAATGAACCGGATCTGGCCTTCTCATTTATCTCCGTAGTACAGTATGGACAGGATTACAGTAAATACAAAGATGGCTATCTATACATCTATTCACCGGAAGGAAAAGAGCGAGCCGCGAACTTAAACCTGGCAAGGGTGCAAAAGGATGAGATAACAGACCGTTCCCGGTGGGAATATTTTGTAAAACACATTGAGAATGGTGAGGCAGAATGGGCCACAGGAGATATCTCCAAAAGAGGCATCGTACACCACTTTCCGGATGGATGGGGGTTCTATTCCTGGTTTCCCAGCGTTGTCTGGAATGAGAAGTTCGGACTTTACATCATGGCAACAGGAGGAACACAGCCCCCGGGATCCGGAGATCCCCTTTCTAATTTTCCGCATATCAAATCGGGAAGCCTGATGTTCCTCTGGTCGAAGAATCCATGGGGACCCTGGAAAGAGTTCTTCCGTGAAGAAGAGTGGAAAGTCGGTGAGGATATGAACCGCATCTATCTTCCACAACTAAGCCCAAAATGGATCTCAGAAGATGGAACAGAGATGTATGTGGTCTTTTCGGATGCCGGAGACCATCATGGACCGTACTATAAATGGAACATGGTAAAAGTAAAGATCAGCCTGGCGGCATCAACTCCAACGTCAAAGAAATCTTTCATGGAAAAGAATTAAGTATAATCCCAATAGGCTCTCATCCTGAGCCATAAAACCATAATAGCTTAGTAGCACTGCTTGATATAAATGTAAGATAATGCAAGAATATGTAATATTCATAAGTTATATATATCAGAAAATGGATGAATTACACAAATTATTTTGTTATATTGCTTGACGTATAATGCAAGAATATGCAAGATTCAGGAATCTTCAAAGTGATAGGATATGGAAACATCACGTGAACGCATACTCAAAGCAATTAACCATATCCAACCCGAAACAACACCCATAAATTTGGAGGGCATATACGATCCTTCGGTTTGGTATCAACACTTTGACACCAAAGATAAAATAGTACTTCGGGACAAGCTTGACCTAGACATCCAAAGCGCCAGACCTGTATATGTGGGTCCTCGTTTACAAGAAGGGCTAAGCATTTGGGGGGCTCCGTTGGAGGATATCTATGGTGCCGCCGGCGTCGGGTATGGTTCGGATCGAAAGTACCCCCTGGCTCACGCATCAACTGTCACAGACATCGAAAACTTTCCCTGGCCCGATCCGGATGATTTCGACTATGAGGTTGTGCCTGAAGTATTAAAAACTATTCCCAATGATCGTGCAAAGCGTCTGGATGGTAAATACGGGCTTGAGACCGAAGGGTATTCACATGAAGAGCTGACCCAGAGTGGTCCCTGGGTCCCCCTGGTTTGCACCTTATTTGATATGTTTGGCCTTGAAGAGACGCTTCTGAAATTGCTTCTTGAACCAGAGATAATTGATGCCGCGGTGAGAAATATTGAAGGGTTTATGCTGGAATTTTACAGACGGCTTCTGGAAGCTGCCGGAGACGAAGCTGATATCGTATACTTTGGTGACGATTTTGCAACCCAGACCGGGATGATGATGGCGCCCGGGCAGTGGCGCCGTTTCTTTCTGCCGACGTATAAAAAACTTTTCGACCTGATAAGATCACATGATAAAGTTGTCTGGATGCACTCGTGCGGCTCCTTTCATCCGGTTATGGGCGATCTGATTGACGCCGGGCTTCAGGTCTGGGAAACAGTTCAGATACAGGCTACCGGTAATGAACCAGAGCGAATTAAAAAAGAGTATGGTTCTCATATTACCTTCTACGGCGCTATTTCGACCCAAAACACTTTACCCTATGGAACTGAAGAGGATGTCAGGAAAGAGGTTCGTGAACGAATCTCTGTGTTAGGCAGATCGGGTGGCTATATCTGCGGTGCGGATCACGGGATCATGCCGGATGTACCTTTAAAAAACGTGCTTGCGATGTTTGATGAAGCACGTAAATATGGACAAGACTGAAACGAGCATGATCGCGAGTTACATGTGGCCATTGAAAGATAAATTACTATCACATGAAACGAAAGAGAAAATCGATGGGATCATATACTGAGTTAACAGACCGGACATCTATTGAATATCTGAAGAATCACACGAATTTTTTTTCACCTGAGGATAAGGTGGTTTCCACCGAGATCGGCGATGGTAATGTGAATTGGGTTTTCAGAATAAACACAAGCGATAATTCAACTTCAGTGATCTTCAAGCAAGCATTACCTTATCTTAGGATTCTCGGAGATGGCTGGCCCCTTACCATCGACCGGTCAAGAATTGAAGCTGAAACAACCAAAACGTTTGGCCGGATATGCCCGGATTGCGTTCCGCGTGTTTTGCACGATGACCCGGAAATGGCTGTAGCCGTTTTTGAGGATCTCGGTTATTTAGAACTAATGCGTACCGAACTCATGCAGATGCGGTGTTTTCCGAAATTTCCAGAGCAAATGGGTTTTTTTCTGGCCAGGACATTTCTGCATACATCCCATCTGGTAATGGATGCCGGTAGCAAAAAAGAGGCTGTTAAAAAATATGTGAATCCTGAACTTTGCAAGCTGGTTGAAGATCTGGTCTTCACTGATCCATTCTTTGATGCACCCGGCAACAATGTGAATCCTGAGCTTCGTGCAGAGGCCGAATCTATCTGGAGCCAACCGCAGCTGTTTCTTGAAGCATCATGCCTGAAAGAGATCTATATGAATAAAGCACAGTCCCTGATACATGGTGACCTGCACACCGGATCCATATTTATCAACGAAAATGAGATAAGGGTTTTTGATGCTGAATTTGCCTTTTACGGGCCTCCCTCATATGACATGGGTTGCGTACTCGGTAACCTTCTGTTAAACTATGCATCCTGGGAAGCGCATCCTGATCGTAATCAGCAAGAGATCAAAGAATACCGGGATTATCTTATGAAGAGTTTTGTTGAAACTTATGACAGCTTCAAAACGCATTTCATGGAAATCTGGCATAGTGATGTAAGAGAGGAATTTACCAGGGTGAAAGGGTTTGCTGAGCAGTGCTTAAAAGATCATCTCAGGGAATCCATAGGTTTCGCAGGCTGTGAATGTATTCGACGCACCCTGGGGCTCGCACATACTCCGGACACATCAAGTCTGGAAAATGATAAATTAAGGGCACGCGCACAAAAGTATGCCCTGGGGATCGGCCAAAAATTACTGTTATCCTGGAATGATATTGAGTCTATCGATCAAGCTGCAGATATGATTTAAAATAACAATTAAAGACAAGAAGGCAATGCAAGAATACAGACGCTCAAAGATCGCGGAAATTGTAAGAGAAAAGGGAATCATCAAGATAGGCGATATTATCAAAATGTTTGATGTATCAGAAGTAACTGCCTATCGTGATTTAATATGTTTAGAAGAGGAAGGGGTGCTGAAAAAAATAAGAGGGGGTGCAGTTGACCTGGATAAAACAGAAGAGGTTCAATGGCATTACCGGCTTAAAAGCAGTATCGAGGAAAAACGGAAGATCGCCAGGAAGATGCGAGGTATGATATCAGATGGCGATGTCATTTTAATGGATGGAAGTACTACATGTGTTGAAGTAGCTAAATTGTTACAAAACAATATCAGGCTGACAGTCTACACTAATAACCCATTAATTATGAACGAGTTAATAAATGTTCCCAGTATAACAATATATTTTCTTGGTGGGCTGTTTTCCAGAGATCTTGCCTGTTTTGTTGGTCCGGATGTAGAGAACACTATTTCAAAAATTAAAGTGACTAAAGGAATTATGGGTGCCAGTGCAATCTCACCGGAATTTGGAGTAACCGGTCCTTTCCAACAGCTGGTGGCGATACAGCGCAAAATCATTAGTGTCAGCTCGCAGGTGTTTATATTAGCTGATCATACAAAATTTAATAAAGTGGCCTTAGAGAAGATGGCTGATTTTGAAGAGATTGACTATATCATAACAGATCCCAAATGTGATGAGAAAATCATAAATGGAATAACAAAAACTAACGTATTGGTCGCTCGTTGATAATTAAAACTAAATCTACATGGTAATCATTGAAAACTATTCAGTCGCTGTCGTGATGTGTTTCATTACGATGTTATGCTGGGGCTCCTGGGCCAACACGCAGAAACTGGCCACCAGGAGCTGGCCTTTTCAGCTTTTTTACTGGGACTACGGATTTGGTGTCCTGATCATCTCGCTGATTGCAGCCCTGACAGCCGGCAGTTTTGGCGCAGAAGGCAGAAGTTTTTTCACCGACCTCTCCCAGGCCGGCGGACAGGCAATCTGGTGGGCCTTACTGGGAGGGATCATTTTTAATCTCGGCAATATCCTGCTTGTGGGTGCTGTGGATATTGCCGGTCTGGCCGTTGCTTTTCCCCTGGCCATCGGGCTGGCCCTGATCATTGCAACCATTACCAATTATATAACCAATCCGGTGGGCAATCCCTGGATGATTTTCCTGGGAATCGGCAGTGTTGTTATTGCACTGGTTGCCGATGCCATTGCATATAAGAGATTACCATCCGATGGAAAAAAAACACCCATGAAGGGATTTATTCTCTCCATACTGGCCGGAATAACCATGGGATTTTTCTACCCTTTTGTGGCAGCCTCCATGTCGCCCGACTTCACAAACCTGGAACCCGGGAAATTAAGTCCCTATACGGCCGTTCTTTTCTTCTCTGTGGGATTGGTCCTCTCCAGCTTTATTTTTAATACGCTGATCATGGCCAGACCGTTTGCGGGTTCGCGGGTACCATTTGGAGACTATTTCAGGAAAGGTACCCCCCGTCTGCATTTGATCGGTATTCTGGGAGGGATTATCTGGGGAGTCGGAATGATCCTTAGCATCCTGTCGGCCGGTCCGGCCGGATATGCGATCTCCTACGGCCTGGGTGCCCAGGGAGGCACCATGGTGGCTGCCATCTGGGGCATCTTTATCTGGAAAGAGTTTAAAGGAGCCCCCCGGAACACCAATACCCTGCTGGCGATCATGTTTCTCTTCTATATAGTGGGACTGGTCCTGGTGATAGCTGCCAGGTAAAAACATGTTAATTATGCAAAGAAGAAATTTCATCAGAAAAGTAACGGCCATGCCTGCCTCTGGCAACCCGGACCCCATGATCCATGTAGGGGATATTTATCATGAATATGGAGATCCGGACGATCATTTTGACATGGCCAGTGTTTATGCCATGGCCTTTTTAGGATTGGTGGATCTGAAAGGAGTTGTGTTTGACTGGCCATCCAAGAGATTCGGGGATCCTGATGTGATGGGTGTTGCCCAGATGAATTATATCACCGGATTGGTGGTACCCTCGGTGGCGGGTTCTCCTGAACCGATGAAACACAGGAACGATACCAAACCTGATCTCAGTGCTGTTGAGCTCCAGGGAGTCAACTGGATTATCAAAACCCTGAAGGAAGCAGAATCCCCGGTGGTGATCAATATTGTGGGTATTTCCACCGATGTGGGCATCGCAATAAAAAAGGAACCTGAACTGTTCAGAAGCAAGTGCAAAGGAATCTATCTGACTGCAGGAATTACTTTTCCTGTTAAAGGGACCGAGCATGATCACAATGTAAGGTATGACCCTATGGCATATGCAGCCATTTTTGATGCTCCCTGTCCGGTTTACTGGCTTCCGGTTGCTGAGCACTTTGGGGACCAGGAGTTGGGTGGATATAATTCGAGATACAACTTTGTACACGATGATATTCTGCAGCATCTCCCTAAAAAAGTACTTAATTTCTTTCTCTTTATGCTGGGAAAGATCAGGCAATCTAATTGGCTGGAGTACATGAACGGAGAGCCGGATCAGCACCTGCTCGCGCTGCACGGTCCCCGTGGCCGGGCCATGTGGTGCACCGCAGGATTCCTTCATGCTGCCGGGATGAAAGTGACAACAAAGGGCAAGATTGTCCCGGTCGATGCAAAAGAGAAGGCCGTATGCTCTTTTAAACCGGTTGCCATACATTGTGATGATCAGGGATACCCTTCATGGGAAGCCGATCCTCAATCCACCACACGCTATATTTTTCATGTGGATGATGTGGATAATTACGAAGAAGCGATGACTGTGGCCCAGAGGGATATGCTCCTCTGGCTGCCTGAGAAATAAATTTTGATTCATGAAAAATTTAATTGTTTGATGATGAAGAACTTAAACAGAAGACGTTTTTTAGGTTTAAGTGGTGCCGCACTGGCTGCTATGAATATGCCAGCTATTTCCAGGCATCATGTTATTTCAAACGAGGGATCCAATGGACCTGCACCGGAGAGATCCAATGGACCGGTTCCCATGATCCATGCCGGGGATATCTACCATGAATATGCAGATCCTGACGACCATTTTGACCTGGCCACTGTATATGCCCTGGCCTCTTCGGGATTGGTGGACCTGAAAGGGATCCTGTTTGACTGGCCTCTCAAGAGATTCGGGGATCCTGATGTGATGGGGGTGGCCCAGATGAATTATATCAGCGGATTGGTGGTGCCCTCGGTTACGGGCTCTCCTCAGCCCATGAAACACAGGAATGATGTGAAGCCCGATCTCGATACCATTGAGCTTCAGGGAGTCAACTGGCTGATCAAAACCCTGAAGAGATCGGATTCGCCCGTGGTGATCAATATTGTTGGAGCTTCAACCAATGTGGCCATTGCGCTGAAAAAGGATCCTGAACTATTCAGAAACAAATGCAAAGCGATCTATTTAAATGCAGGAATTGGCCTTAACAACAAGGGGGAGGAGTATGATTACAATGTCAAACTTGATCCATCCTCTTATGCCGCCATTTTCGATGCTCCCTGTCCCGTTTACTGGCTTCCGGTATATGAGGACAGAAAGAAATTGGAAGTGGGTGGTTATGGTTCGAAATATAGCTTTATGCACGATGATATTTTCCGCTACCTTCCTAAAAAGCTATTGAATTTCTTTCTCTTTATGCTGGCAAGGAGCAGACATACCAAATGGCTGGAATACCTGAATGAAGAGCCCGATCGAAACGTGATCGCCTGGAAAGGTCCCCAAAGCAGGGCCATGTGGTGCACCGCAGGATTCCTTCATGCTGCCGGGAAGAAAGTGACAACGAAAGGGGTAATAGTCCCGCTGGATGCAGAAGAGGAGGCCGTATGCTCATTTGAACCGGTGGATGCACATTGTGATGACCAGGGCTACACTTCATGGGAAGCCGATCCTCAATCCACCACACGATATATCTTCCACGTGGATAATGTGGATCATTACGGGGAGGCCATGACCTCCGCGCTGCGGGATATGCTTCTCTGGTTGCCGGAGAATTAACTCTATTTGCTCAAGTATAAACAAAGAAAAGACCTTAGAAAATGGAACGGAAAAAGATTACAGTGATAGGAAGTTATAATGTAGGACTCTTCCTGAAAGGGAAAGATTTTCCTAAGGTAGGAGAGACCATTATTGCCGACCAGTTCCTGGAGGGGGGAGGCGGGAAGGGGTCCAATCAGGCCGTTGCAGCTGCAAAATTTGGTACAGATACCCGGTTTATCGGGAGACTGGGAGCCGATAAGTATGGCTTGGACGCCCTGAAAATGTACAACGACTTCAGTATCTCCACTGATATGATCAAAATTGATGCAACCACCCACTCCGGGATCAGCATTATGTTAATCGACAGCAGTGGTGACAACCTGATATCCATTGTCCCGGGAGCCAACTTTAACCTTTCCACGGCGGATATCGATTCCGCAGAGGAGGTGCTGAAGGAGTCCATGATCGTGGGGTTTCAACTGGAAAACAACTTCGATGTGGTCGAATATGGAATTAGAAAGGTGCACGAGCTTGGTGTGCCTGTCTATCTTGACCCGGCCCCGGCCAGAAAACTGCCCGATGATATCTACCCATGTATCGATATCATTAAGCCCAACGAAACCGAAGCTTATACCCTCTCCGGCATAGAGGTTAAGGACCGGGAGAGCGCTGTTGAAGCGGGCAGGTGGTTTCTGGAAAGGGGTGTGAAGAGCGTGCTTGTCACACTGGGTGAACAGGGGGCTGTCTTGGTTAACAGCGAAGGCTCCGAATATTTCCCGGCACCTGAGGTAGAGGCCATTGACACAACAGGAGCCGGTGATATTTTCAGCGGTGCCTTTTTCTACGCGCTTCAGCAGGGAAAGGAGATCCGGGAAGCTATTGAATTTGCTATTATGGCCGCCTCTCTCTCTGCAACAAGGCTGGGGGTGATTGAATCAATTCCTGAAATGGATGAGATCCATGCATTTATAAACGAAAACAGAGAAAAGTGATGACCATACGTGAAAGGATGATGGCGGTTTACAGAAACCGCAAACCGGACCGTGTTCCACTGGGGATCTATAACCGCTATCACCGGATCGGGAAGAGTGAGAGGATTGCCAGGAACGCAGGAATGGGGATCCTCGATTTCTATCCCGTGATCTCCCTGCTCGCTCCGCCATGGCATATGCATGCAGGATACCTTTCAGAGGTGAAGAATTGCTCTTTTCGTATCAAATATGCCTGGGAGAACAGCAACCTGGTTGAGGAGCGCATCATTGAAACACCGGTGGGTACACTCACCCAGCAGATCATCAAAGACCCCTCTTACGGCAGTGACTGGGTTCAGAAACACTATATTCAATCAGGCGAGGATTATAAGATCATGACCTATGTGATTGAAAACAGCCTGTTGATCAGCAATGAAAAGGCTGTTGAACAGAGAATCGGTGACCTGGGCGAGGATGGTGTGGTACTGGGCAGGGTGGACAGGTCGCCTTACCAGAAACTGCTGATCGAACTGGCAGATCCCGAACATTTCCTGGTCGATCTGATTACCGATCCGGCTCCGGTTGAAACACTGATGGAGGCGATCGATTTCCGGCTGGATGAACAGTTTGACAGAGCCATGAATTCAGACGTGGAGGTGATCTGGCAGCCCGACAACATTACCACCGACATGACCCCGCCCGACATGTTCTCGAAATATTGCCTCCCCTTTTACACAAAAAACGGAAAGAAATGCAGGGAGGCAGGCAAAGTGTATGCAATTCATATCGACGGAAAAGCCGGAAAGCTGCAAGAGTATTTAAAGCAAGCTCCTTTCGATATTGTCGAATCCTTCTCCGTCCCCATGATGGGAGGGGATATGGAAGTTGAAGAGGCGCTTGAGATTTGGCCCGACAAGGTCATCTGTCCCAATTTTCCGGCATCTCTTTGCACGGCGGAGGAGTCTGAAATTGTCAGTTTTCTCAATGAACTGAACGAGTCATTTAATGGCCGGCCCTATATGGTCCAGCTAAGCGAGGATTTCAATCTTGATAAATACGACCATGTTTTACAGATCCTGGCAAAGCATTTTGGCAAATGATATTTGTCAAATAGAAATACCACAAATAGAGACACCATGAAAAGAGTAAACAGAAGACGATTTTTAGGTTTAGGCGGTGCCGCCCTGGCTGCAATGAATGTGCCTGCCATTGCAAGGCATAGTAATCATTCGAAAGAGGAAACCTCCGGATTGGATCAGGAGAACTCCGGGCCTGTGCCCATGATCCACGTGGGTGATATTTTTCATCATCATGGAGACCCGGATGACCACTGGGACCTGGCCAGTGTCTATGCCCTTGCCTATTCCGGATATGTGGATTTAAAGGGCATCGTCATCGACTGGCCCCCGAGGAAAACATTCGGGGATCCTGATGTGATGGGAGTGGCCCAGTTGAATTATATCACAGGATTGGTGGTGCCGGCTGTTACCGGGACTCCTTACACCATGAAACACAGGAATGATATTCAAGCTGATGCGGATCCAATTGACCATCAGGGCATCAACTGGGTCATTGAAACCCTGAGGGAATCACCTTCGCCAGTAATTATTAATGTGGTGGGTGCTTCAACCGACATAGCACTTGCAATTAAAAAAGAGCCCGAACTGTTTGCAAGCAAATGCAAAGCCATATACCAGAATGCCGGTTCCGCGATAACCAGGAGAGATAAGCCCATTGAGTATAATACAGGCCTTGACCCCTTTGCCTATGCTACCCTGTTTGATGCCCCCTGTCCTGTTTACTGGCTCCCCTGTTTCCATGACAGGGCAACCAATGAGGTAGGCGGATACGGCTCTTATTATCGTTTTCTTCAAAATGATATTCTCCGGCATCTTCCCAAAAAGCTACTCAATTTCTTTCTCTTTATGCTTGGTTGGGCGAGGTCTCATAAATGGCTGGAATATCTGAATGGTGAACCCGATCAGCGGTTGTTGGATTCAAAGGGTGATATGTACAGGGCTATGTGGTGTACAGCCGGCTTTTTGCATGCCGCAGGTAAGAAAGTAACCTCCGAAGGTGATATTGTTCCTCTCGATTCAGAAGGAGAGTCGGTATGCTCTTTCGTACCTGTCAAAGTGGATTGCGATGATGAGGGGTATACTGACTGGGAAAAAGATCCCCATTCCGATAAGCGCTTTATCTTCCATGTGGACGACGAGCAGAACTACGAAAAAGCAATGACTACTGCATTGAGAGACTTGCTCCTTCAATTGCCACAGAGTTAAACACGTACAAAACAATCTTTATACAAGCCATATGAAAAGACGAAATTTCTTAAGAACAGCAGGGGCCGGGTCGGCAGGTTTGGCGGCAATGAATCTGCCGGCTAGCGGGATGCAACATCATCAGTCAAATGAAAAATTCCCGGATGCCGTTCCCATGATCCATGCGGCTGACCTCTATCACCAACACGGAGATCCGGACGACCACTGGGATTTGGCCAGCGTATATGCACTGGCATATTCAGGTCATATTAAACTGAAAGGCCTTATCATCGACTGGCCCCCGAGGCGGACATTCGGGGATCCCGATGTGATGGGCATTGCACAGATGAATTATCTTACCGGACTGGTGGTTCCGTCAGTTATGGGTGCTCCTAACCCCATGAAATACAGGAATGATATTCAACCTGATGCAAATCGCATGGAACACCAGGGGATTAACTGGGTTATCGATACATTGAAAAAGTCACCCTCTCCCGTGGTCATCAATATTGTGGGTGCGGCCACAAACATTGCCCTTGCTGCAAAAAAAGAGCCCGTCCTGTTTAAAGAGAAATGCAAAGCCATTTATCTGAATGCCGGAATTGCGTTGAGAAAGAGAGAGACACCGCCTGATTATAATGCCAGCCTGGATGTTTCTTCCTATGCAGCCATATTCGATGTACCCTGTCCGCTTTACTGGCTCCCCTGCGATCATGAACCGGGGGTCAATGAGGTTGGCGAATATAGTTCTTACTATAAGTTCCTGCAAGGTGATATTCTGCCTCTGCTTCCCAAAAGGGTACTCAATTTCTTTCTCTTTATGTTAGGACAGGCAAGATCCCATAAATGGCTGGAGTATCTGAATGGAGAACCGGATCAGCGCTTGCTGGCTTCAAAAGGCGCCCAGCACAGGTTGATGTGGTGTACGGCCGGTTTTCTTCATGCTGCCGGGAAAAAAGTGACCGCAAAAGGGGATATTGTCTCGCTGAACTCCAAAAGAGCTTCCGTTTTCTCCTTTGTCCCCGCCAGGATTAAGAGTGAAGATAGCGGTCACACCGAGTGGGAATTGGGCGAGCAGTCTCCGGAGCGATACATACTGCATATAGATGACATGGACAATTACGAGAAGGCGATCACCACCGCACTGAAGAACCTGATTTTTATGTTGCCGCAGGGATAAACCACCTGAATCATTAGCATGAAACTGACACATTGCACCTTAGCTGTTTTTATCCTTCAAGAGATTTAAGAAATTCTTCAGGAATCGTAGCCGCATGAATATGTGGAACCCCGCTTCCTGTAGAGTTGAAAAAGGCATATTTCAGGTCAGGGCTGAAGAAAGGATGGGGATGAGAGTATCTTGCCCTGGCAAATACAGTGCCTGAATTGCATAGCTTCCGGTATTTCCCTGTTACTACAGAGCCAACCCAGATATTTCCGTCCATGTCATCAGCAATAAAGTATTTCCCATTCTTTGAGGAGGCTATATGGTTGAAATTTGGTCCTCCTGCAATGACAGTAGCTTTCTCTTCCTTGTCAGATACGGTTACCAGGTTGCCTGTTTTGCCATCGATCTCCACATTGAAATTTCTCTTATATACCCGATTGCCTTCAAAATACCTTTCACCGGCCAGTGTGGCAAGCACCTTTCCGGTATTCCCCAGCCACATCTGGTGGCCCCAGATTTCGGGAGTATGAGGCTTTCCGATGGGAAGGGGGCGGTAATTATTTCCGTCGATGTCTATTAAGAAGAGGGTGGATCCTTTTTTGTCAGTATAAGGCCCCCAGCTCTTTGTATTCTTATCAAAGACATAGTCCCTGTTTTGCTGTATCAGCAGATCCTTTCCCTCTCCGGGCTCACTCATCAGGTGGGGATTGTGAATGTCCGGGCGGGAGTGGATTATTTTCCAGCTGCGTTCGACCAGGTCACAACGGATGATGTGGCACATGCCATCCTCATCTGTGGCGAAGGAAAAACCATAACGTCGGTCCGGTGTAAGGCTGCCAATTCCCCCTCTAACACCAGCTCTGTTTATCTCCATCAACTCCTCCCGTTCCCCGGTCCAGAAGTTCTGTCTGACAACGATGTTTCTTTCAGGGGATGGTTTTGTAAGATAGTATATGTAGGTGTAGTCGCCGTCAAGTGGTATATGGGGGCAGGATGAATTGTCCGGCTGGGGTATTTTGTAGAGGCGCCATGAACCTGTTTCACAAAGCCAGAAGGTTTCATTCTGCTCATGGGTAGGACGACGGGAATAGACAAAGAAGCGGCTGTCCGAAGTAAAGATCCTGGCATGCGGATATATATGCGTGTGAATCACAGGGCTCATGGTTAACTGCGATACTTCGGCGCCTGACTCTTCTATCAGCTGCCAATCGGTGAGCTCTTTGTGTCCCAGGCCCGGAGGGTATTTTTCCGCAACACCCGGTGAATCTGCCGGCAAAGATTGAGGATTAGCCTTTTTGTTGTTAGTATTTGCCCTGACACCCATGGCGCTTAAAGGAAAAGCTGCCAGTGAAGCCATACCGAGTCTGAGAAAATTGAGTCTGCTGATCAGGTTTGATCTCATCTATTTAAGATTTAGTAATTTATTATTAGCCATTACCTGGGCGTTGCATCCGGAAGTCCACCATCAACCGGAATGGTCGACCCGGCGGTTGGAGTTTGCCTTGTGATAAAGAACATTACTGCATTGGCCTTGGTTGCACTGTATGCTCCGACTGTGGCACCCGGGGCAAATACATTTTTTGTGGAAACCAGAACAACATCACCTCTTGTTCCCTGAAGTGTGAGTCCGCGCAGGACCAGTAGTGTCTCTTTTTTCATTTCAGGACATGTGTGAGTGAATAACAAATATATAGAAAAACAGATAACGTGCACGTGCACGTTTAGTAGTTTTCACTACCTTGCCAAATAGAATCTAAAAATTATGAAATCAAGCAGACGACAATTTCTTACCTCACTGAGTATGCTGGCTGCCAGTACAGCCATGCCTTTGAGTGCATTTAGTTTCGGTAAACCTGAAAAACTTAAAGTAGTACTGGTGGGCACGGGTATCAGGGGTTATCTTTTCTGGGGCCGACGCCTGACTACCTATTATACAGAGATCACAGAGTTTGTGGGATTGTGTGATATCAATCCGGGCCGTATGGAATACGTGAAGAAAGAGCTTGGTTTATCCTGTCCCACATTTTCCGATTTTGAACAGATGATAAAGGAGACAGGACCGGACTTGGTAATTGTTACTACCAGGGATTCAAACCACCATGAATTTATCATCAAGGGACTGGATATGGGTTGTGACGTAATCACCGAAAAACCGCTCACCATTGACGAACATAAGGCTCAGGCTGTGATCGATGCAGAGAGAAGATCGGGTAAGAACCTGATCATCGGATTCAATGCCAGGTGGCTCCCTTACAATACAAAAATCAAAGAGTTGCTGATGCAGAACACCATTGGGGAGATTAGATCGGTGGACCACAACTACTACCTGAACACCGACCACGGGGCCTCCTATTTCAGGCGGTGGCACGGATTAAGGCAGCATAGCGGTACACTCCTTGTTCACAAGTCCACACACCATCTTGACCGGATCAACTGGTGGATCGATTCCGACCCGGAAGAGGTCTATGCCTATGGTGCACTGGAACATTACGGCCCGGCCGGCCCGTTCCGTGGAGATAATTGCCGGAGCTGTCCCCACAAGGATGAATGCAAGTTTTTCTGGGATATCACAAAGGATGATCTTTCCATGAGACTCTATGTGGACCATGAAGAACATGACGGCTATATCCGCGACAACTGCCTTTTCCGCGAGGAGATTAATATCTACGATAAAATGTCTCTGCAGGTAAAATACAAGAACGGTGCAGTGCTCAATTATTCCCTGATCGCCTATTCTCCCTATGAAGGATGGCGCGTAACCATTAACGGGACCAAGGGCAGGATCGAAGCGTGGATGGATATTCCTCTGATCGATGATCTGATTGAGAATCAGGAAGGGATGGATGAGGATGATCTTAGGAGTGATTCTCTCACTGTGCATAAGCTCTGGGAAGATGATTATGAAACCATTTCAGTTCCCCGGAAAACGGGAGGACATGGCGGGGCAGATCCAATGATGACGGATAAAATCTTCAAAAATCCCGAAGTCAGAGATCCTTTCGACAGAGCTGCCGGAGTGCGTGACGGGGCCATGTCGATGCTGATCGGTGTGGCTGCACGAAAAAGCATCGAATCGGGAAAGCTGATAAAAATCGCTGAACTAACCGATCTCGAGCCCAGGGCGAAGCGGATACTAACCTGATCCCACTTCTACAGATCATCCAGGGTCGTTTCATATGCATCTTAGTGTCTGCTAAAAATTATTATACGTTCTTTGAAAGCTGCATTGATTCCCACAGATCCTGATCAAAAGGAGCACTTCTTCCTGTGCAATTCTCACGATGACATAGCTGGCAGCTCTTAAAATCATTCTCTGTTGGAAAGATTATTCCTGAAACAGTTTTATTTGGTACCATCAAAAATGAATCTGTTAGTTTTACTCCAATAAGAGCTTCAACATCCCCTAAAACCGAAAAAAGTTCTTTCTGTTGTTCAATAGGCCAAACAGTTGCATCACCAGAACCTGGCTGCATGTATGCTATCTTCTCAATCTTGTAGTATTGAAAGAGGTATTCATAAAGATATTCTCTGCTTAAACTTAGAAGCGCTTGTTTAATTGTATCCAGCCAGTACTCCTTTAGAAAATCTCTTTCAGGGAGTTCAATCGCATCAACTTCTCTGCCACAGGTAACAACATATACAAAAACACGTTCAACCGTGTCTAATTTCCTTCTTAATGCATGACTTTTAAATGTAATATCACCTATCGATATTGTATCTGCTCCTCTCTTGTCGATGAAGCATTCCTTAAAAAGGATTTTTGGCTTTCCTGATTTTTCAACCGCATCAACAAGGCCTTGGAATTCTACTTCCCAATCACTCCCTTTTTCAATATGATTCTTTTGAAGCAGCGTATCTATGTCCAGTTCAAATGGAATGTCTGTAAGAATTTTCATCTATTTCCAGGTGAGTTTAAAATCCTTGTTCATTCCTGTCCGGCAGCCATAGTATTAAAGAGTAATATTTGTACCTGAATGGTTGACTAAAACAGTTTTAAATGCAAAAGATAATACAAATGTGCACGAGAACAATGCTAAATTATTAATTTTACATGAAAGACTTCCGATAATTGCATTGAAACCTGAAAGAAAAATAATATGACTCCAGTGACCTGCACACGAAATCTAAAAATGGTCCTTTTTCTTTTAACCGGATTCCTTCTGTCATCTTGTGTTTCTGAGAAAGAATACCATGTATCAAAAACAGGTAATGATCTGAATTCCGGCTCACAGGATGCTCCCTTTCTGACCATCATGGCAGCAGCCCGGGTGGCCATGCAGGGCGATGTGATTACCGTGCATGAAGGATGCTACCGGGAGCGGATCACCCCTCCCCGGGGAGGTGAATCCAATTCGAAGAGAATAACATACCGGGCAGCAGAAGGTGAAGAGGTATGGATCAAAGGTTCAGAAATTATCAAGGATTGGGAAGAGGTGCAGAAGGGTGTATGGAAGGTGACCCTCCCGAACACATTTTTTGGTGACTATCATCCGTACAAAGACCTGATTGCAGGGGACTGGTTCGGTGACATGGGCCGGCCACACCATACAGGGGAGGTCTATCTCAATGGGCAGTCACTATTCGAAAAGCCAACGCTGGACGAAGTTTTAGATCCGAAACCGCTACTGTACCAATGCGTCGCAGAGCCAGCTAAAGTATTACAAGCGCTGCCTCCTCAATTGGTAAAAGGTAATAAAGAAGCATCCACATACACCTGGTATTGCGAAAGCGATGAAAATAACACTACCATCTGGGCCAATTTTCACCAGTATGATCCAAACCTGGAACTTACAGAGATCAATGTAAGGGATGCCTGTTTTTATCCCGCTATTCCCGGCAGAAATTATATCACAGTCAGGGGTTTTCACATGAGCCAGGCTGCCACACAATGGGCCCCTCCCACTGCCGAACAGATAGGTCTGATAGGCACAAACTGGAGCAAAGGCTGGATCATAGAAAACAACAAGATCAGCCATTCAAAATGTTCCGGCATTACCCTGGGCAAAGACCGGGCCTCAGGGCATAACGACTGTAACAGAGGTATAAGCAAAATCGCTGGTACTTATGAATATATTGCAATAATCTTCCGGGTACTTGAATCGGGCTGGTCAAAAGAGAACATTGGTTCACACATTGTCAGGAACAATACCATATCCGATTGTGAACAAACCGGTATCTGTGGCAGTCTGGGTGCTATTTTCAGCCAGATTACCAATAATAACATCTATAACATCTGGACAAAAAGGCAGTTTAACGGAGCCGAAATTGCAGGAATAAAGCTTCATGGTGCCATCGATGTTCTGATCAAAGATAACCGGGTGGTAAACACCGGACGGGGAATATGGCTCGACTGGATGGCCCAGGGCGCACGTGTATCGGGGAATATTTGCTATGATAATATTATCGAAGATTTTTACCCGGAGGTTAACCATGGTCCATTTGTAGTAGATAATAACATTTTCTTGTCCAGGCTCGCCGTTTTCAATTATTCCCAGGGTGGTGCATATATTCATAATCTGGTTGCCGGATTTCTGGTCAGTTGCTATGGTGGTAGGTGGACGCCCTATCATAAACCACATTCAACCGCATTAAGGGGATTTTATACCAACAATTATACAGGTGATCACCGCTTCTACAATAATATTTTTGTGGCAGGGAAAACCGATATCTCGGATACGATCTGGCATCCCACCTATACAGCAGGCTATGGATTGAATGTGTTTAATAATGCCGACCTGCCCATGTATGTGGATGGAAACATTTACATGAAAGGCACAACTCCTTATCAGAAAGAAGAGAACTTTATTGCGCTAAGAGACTTTAATCCGGATATTCAAATCATTGAAAAAGATAAGGGCATATATCTGGAGTTGACCTTTGATGCGTCATTTAATGATCTGGATAATTTATTGGTTACTTCGGAGTTATTGGGAGAGGCAAGTACCCCGAAGCAGCCATTCGAAAATGCGGACGGCACGCCTTTCACTATTGATTTGGATTATCTTGCCAATGGAAGAGGCAAAAACCCAGGCGCCGGACCGTTTGAGCAGACGTGGGAAGGAGAAACCAGTATCAAAGTGTGGCCAAAAGAATAAAATATGAAACGGAACCTTATCAGCAGACTCAATTTCCTGAAGCTCAGTATGGCTTCACTTGCCTCTTTGCCTTTTATCTCTGTCGCCGCCAGGACAGATCAAAAGAGACCACCTGTCAACCCCGGATCAGCACCCCGAACCCGGGTTAAGGTAACAGAAAGATACCCTCAGTACAAAGGTCATATGGAGCACACTCCTTATCACCACTGGCGTATGGATGAAGAGTCGGGAGTCAGGATAAAACAGCTGACAAGCAGCCCGAAGATGCATCATCACATCTATCCTGAGGCCCCGATTTTTACACCGGACAGCCGTTTCTTCGTCTATACACGCCGGGATGCTCCCGATGAACCAATTTCATACTGGCTTTGTGAAATGGACAGATGGTATCTTCGCCGGCTGACCAGTGAGACACCGGTAAGGGGTCCTGTGATCGCCCCCGACGGGGACTATTTCTATTATTTGTGGGAAAAGGAACCCCATAAAAGTATCCTCATCAGGAAAAACCTCTGGAGCGGAGAGCGGGAGGAGTTAATAGAGGCTGATGGTGTTTATGATTCATATTGGTTGAGTATCATAACACCGGACGGCCGCTACTATTGCACCTCATTCGTTGATAATGACGGCATGGCACATATTGCCCGGTTTGACCTGACGGACCGCAGCTGGAAGATCATCTTTTCCCGGCCGGATATTCATAATTCCCACCTGCAGATTGAACCGGGAGAGGGAACAGATCTTCTTATCCAGCAAAACAGGGGGGGAAGGCTTGATAAACAGCTGTCTAAAGCGAGAACAGGACCCGACGGTACCACACTGTTCCTGATTGACATCAACGGGGAGAGCTACCGTCCACTTCCAGTCGGGAAACCTCATACCCCTGATTTACAAGGACATCAGTGCTGGGTAGGCAAGACGGGAAAGATACTCACAACCATCAACGGCGACCGGATCGTTGATGAGTGGAGGAATTACAGACTCAATTATGAAATTGAGATCGACGGTAAAAAAGGCAATTTAATATGTATTTCTGAAAAGAGAGATAAAGTGAGTGTGGTTGCAGGCGGACAATATTTCGATCATATTGTCTGCACTCCGGACGGAAAATACTTTATCAGCGATGACCTGGATGGGAATATCTGGATGGGTTTGGTCAGGACAGGAAGATACAGGAGGTTATGCAGGTCAGGCTCTACCATAGGTGGCTATCAGTTTACCTCCGAGCACCCCTTCTTCAGTCCCGATGGCAGGTATGCATTTTTCAATTCAACAGCAGACGGAGGTTATCATATTTATGTTGCCGCGATTCCTGAAGAATTTCTTAAATCTCTTGAAACATAAAAAAGATCTCACTTAAGTTTGATAAAGTCGTGTCTGCATTTGTAATAGTTTTTACAGGAGATTCTCGTTAGCCGGTATAATTGTTTTTTTTTGAAGTAATTTCAAAATTAATAATCTATTATTTGCACGAACGTGCATGGAATAAGATTTCTTGGGGAAAAAGATACGGACTTTTCGTCTGAACTTTGCCTCAGGCCTTGAGGGTGATCTCTTCCCCTGAAACCCTCTTCCCATTCACCCTCACCGACCGAATTTCTTCCAGAGGGGGTACATGAAGGATCACCTTTTCAGGCTCCCAGTGGTATTCGGCGCTATAGCTGACCTCCAGGGTTCCGCGATCATCCAGCTTTCCCGACAGGGTAACAGGACCATATTCGGTGGGAATCTTCTTCAGGCCGAAACCCTCTCCTTTTAACCACTCCCTTGGGGCCATGTGCAGCAGGTGCACCTCGCCAGGCCATGAGAAATCATCCACCAGGGCCTGGCGGGTCAGGTAGAAATTAGTAGCTGCACCGCAGACCATACCAATGCCGTTCCCGCGGTTCTCGCAGGGGCTGAAAGTCTTTCTGCTGATGGCTCCTGCCCAGAGGCTGTAAAGGCCGGTAAGGAATCGATCACGATTGCCGTTCCGAAGCTCTGAATAGAGGTTCCATGAGTAGACTGGCTGATTCTCAGTGATCTCTCTTTCCAGAATGGAGGGTTGCCTGCGGGTGTCCGACTCCCGCCTGTAATGTTTTACCAGCGGTCCTTCACGGAACCATACCAGTGAATCGAGCACGGATGGGTCATCGGATGGCAGGATCCCGGCGAACACCATAAAGAGTGCTCCGCCGGTCACATACCAACGGTGGCGGAGTTCTGCAGGGCTGTCCGCCCCATAGAGGGTCCTGGGGGCAAACTTTCGCCTGACTCCCTGCGCATCGGTCCACTCCGGCATGCGTTCGTACCTGTCATAATAAGCTTTGAGAAAAGCGGAATGAAAGTCAGCCCGCACCTTGTCGAATTCTTCAGCCCTGGGATGACCGATACGTTTCAGCAGCGTTACGGCCTTTGCAAGGCCCACATAGTTAAATGCATTGGGTCCTGCGATCTGCACAGCACCACCATCGTCATTGCTCACCCCCGGGGGCAGGATCCCCTTGTAACCGTCGTGGTTGGTCTGGGCACATACATCCCGGATCCACTCGCACGATTTGATAATGGCAGGTGTGTACTCCTCGATGTACTGCTTATCGCCGGAAAGCAAGCCGTGCATGGCAAAGGCATAAAGAAGCGCCCCGTTGTCGGCCAGCCAGTCCACCGCTTTGTACAACTCAGGTGTGCATAGGAATCCCTGGTGCCTTGTATAGGCGCCACTCTGCATGGTGTTCTTCTGACGCCCTTTCCGCCAGTCCCACGCTGCACCGGGAGGAGTGACTGTCCCCTGCTCATCTTTGAAAATATGCAGGTACTTCTTTACCACATCATGGTAACCCAGGGTATCCAGCATCATGGTAAACTCCATGGAGACCGGGGTAGCCCATACATCGTTGTAGACCCATCCTCCCTGCACCTTGCAGTACTTCCCGGTGGCCGGGTTCAGCTCTGTATTCCCAAGACTCATCTGGGTAATGGCCCCCAAAGCCTCACTGATGTAGCCTTCGGGAATACTTATGGAGGTCTGGGTTCCTTTGGCCTGGTTTGTCCAGAACTGCTCAGCCTCTTTCAGCGCCCCTTCATAGCCCTGTGCCAGGCGACCTTCATACGCTTCCCGGGAGGCCGGCAGTATGGGAATAAGCAGATCCGCTTGCTCTCCAACCTCCGGCTTGAGAAGCACAGAGATGCTGTCCAGTTCCATCTTAAATGAATTATCGGGCATCTGGCCTGTAAAACGGTTGAACCAAACCTGGCAGTCGGCCCCGGGAGCTACTCCCACACGCACCCTGTTCCCATCCTCCAGCAACAGGTAACCCTTCTGCTTATTATAAGCCTCAGTCAAAGGTTTCAGTTTTCGGTCGTAGCTGCGATCCTCTTCATAGCGGATGTTGTGTCTTCGCACATTCCTCACAAAGACACGGGCATTCTCCACCACCACGTTGAAACCATAACGTTCTTCCAGCGGCAAGCCGTCGATAAGCTCTACAACAGCGATCCTCACCCAGGCATAGAGGGGCTCATCACCCCGTTTTACCGGAGCCCCCGAAGGAGTATGAACAAAAACGGATGACTCCAGCACTACACCCTCATGGTACCAGCGGGTAACCAAAACAGGTGCCGGGCTATCCTTCCAGTACTGGTCGGTGTAGTTGATATCCTGCCAGTTTCCCGGACCGTATTTGTAATCACTCAAAGTCAGCATATCGTTTACCGCACTCCCCTCTTTGTTCAGCTTCTCCAGGGTAGTAGGAATGAAACGAAAGAAGGCCCCCTGGTCCTTATATTGCGTAGTGCGCCTGTTCAGGTCAGGCTTGGCCACAATGCCCCCGTTCCACAGCAGTGAAACTGCCATCATATTGTCGGGCCATCCTAGGGAGGTGTAAGTACCATCCATATCCTGCCAGTAGTTGACCGCCTCGGCCAGGGTTGGCTCAATATCCATTTCTGCACGAAGGGGTGTTTCATTGAGTAATTTCAGTCCCTCGGGATCAATGGTTTTCTGGGCGGCTCCGGCACCATTGGTGCATGCAGGAATGGCAGCAAGGCCTGTGAGAGCCGCTGAGCCGGCTCCGGCTGTTTTTAAGAAATTCCGTCTTTTCATCAAAATAATGTTTATACGCTAATTTGTTACTCCAATTCAAATGCTCCCATGTCGGGTGCCTTTCCGTTGAAGGGTAATCCCACATCAACCCCCCTGTCGATCAGATCGCTTACGGGACGTAGTTTCAGGAAGGGAAGATCGGGCAGACTGCCGTCTTTTTGACGCAGTCCGCTGGTTCCGGTATCATCAAGGCTTTGAAAATCGCTTCGTTTCACTTCAATGGGTGGGTCCATGGTCCAGGAGTTGTGTTTTTCATCCCCGACGGGCTTCTTATAACCAGCCTTGATTTCTACTCTCTTCACCAGGAGATGTTCTTCAAAAGAGATACAGTTTCGCAATTTTTCATTCTTACCATCAAAACGGTAATTGTAAACTCCGTTGTTCCAGCTTGTACAGTTCAAAACAGTCATATCTTTACCCCAGTTGTAATCGAATCCAATGGCAAGATTTGACCATGCCAGGCAGTTTCTG
The DNA here is from genome assembly GCA_039714655.1 of Bacteroidota bacterium. GTDB lineage: Bacteria > Bacteroidota > Bacteroidia > Bacteroidales. Next base: position 9,367 of record JBDLIX010000025.1, on the reverse strand, counting down.
ATCATATGCCCGCCTCCATCTCTGCCCAGTTTGTAAGCATTTCCGTCGGCTCTTGCTCCCCAGGGATCACCCTGGTCGTTATAGCCGTTTCGGAATGACCAGCAGCTGTCGAGGGTTGTCCGGACCGACATCCATATATCAAAACCATCGTCCGAATTTTGCCACGAACGGCATCCCCTGATCACATTGTCGATGGCGTATGGATGTGCACAGGCTATGCCATCTGCATTCTCTCCCTGGTGCACAATATCCACATTGTGATGGGCATCACAGTTCAGTAACAGGTTATGCGGCCCATGGATCACGATTCCTGCTCCATGGTTATGGTGCACATTCAGCAACTCCAGTCTGTTCCAGCTACTGTGCTCGTCCACAACCATCCCGCCTGTCCATTCTCCCCCGGCTTCTCCGTTACAGATCTCAATGCCCCTGATATACCAGTAGCTTGCTCCCCTCAGCCGCAATACATACTGCATTTCCCTTGAACCGGGAATATTACGCCAGGTTAACCCGCCTCGTTCCATCCTGCTGCCGTCCAGGATGGGAGATTCCCCCGGATAAGCCAGCATGGAGATCGGTTGACCGGCTTTGCCGTTCTTCTCTATCCGTATCTCTTTCTGAGGATAGTAGATCCCTCCTCTGAGAAAGATGGTGTCCCCGGGGCCGGCCATTTCAATTGCCCTGAAAAGGGAAACAGACGGGGGCTCTTCGAAAACCGGAAATCGATCATTTCCGCCTGCATAAAACACCTTACCCCATCCATTCAGAAATGAGAAGGAAAGAAACAGGAAAAATAAGAAATAGATTTTTTTCATCATGATATAGTATAAATTGTAAATGCATATTCTATTAGTAATCTTATCTATCATTTATAACAAAACCTCTTTACCGGAAATTTTCTTCCCGTTCACCCTTACCGAACGGATCTCATTCAGTGGAGGTACATGGAGCACTACCTTTTCCGGCTCCCAATGGTAGGAGGCACTGTAGCTGACATCCAGGGTTCCCTGATCATCCAGTTTTCCTTTCAGGTTCACAGGACCATATTCGGTGGGGATCTTCTCCAGGGTAAAACCCCTGCCTTCCAGCCAGGTTTTTGGCGCCATCTTCAACAGGTGGATCTCATCCGGTTTGGAGAAGTCATCCACCAGAGCCAGACGGGATAAATAGAAGTTCAACGCCGCACCGCAGATCATACCGGTAAAATGATGCCGGTTTTCTGCAGGACTGAAAGTGTTACGGTCGATGGCTCCGGCCCAGAGGCTGTAGAGGCCCGTAAGGAATTTTTCCCGGTCACCTGTCTGCAGGCTGTGGAAAATGTTCCAGGAGTACATGGGTACACAGGATGTGATCTCCCTCTCCAGGATGGAAAGCTGGAATACAGTGGACTCCCGCCGGTAGTATTCACCCTGCGGTCCCTCTCGGAACCAGGCCAGTGTATCCTGCAGGGTGGGATCATCTGCGGACAACAGACCGGTAAAAACCATTAAGAGCGGGCCATGGACAACGTATACGGGAAGGAATACCATATCCTCATCCTCACCTGAGAGTAGGGTCGGCGGCAGCTTCCGTTTTTTTCCCTCCTTGTCGGTCCACTCCGGCATGGAGGAGAACTTTTCATAGTAAGCATCCAGAATAGCTGAGCGGTAATCGTCCCTCTCCTTCTCAAATTCTGCAGCCCTGGGGTGTTCTATACGTTGAAGCAGTGTCACCGCCTTTGAAAGCCCCAGGTAGTTCCAGCTGTCCGCCCTGATACTCTGGGTCGCCCAGCCGTTATCGGTATTCACTCCGGCGGGCAGGATCCCGTTGCGACCGTCGTGGTTGGTCTGGGCACGGGCCTCACGGATCCATTCGCAAGATTTGAGAATGGCAGGTGTGTACTCCTCAATGTACTGTTTATCGCCGGAAAGCAACCCGTGCATGGAAAAAGCATAGAGGATCGCCCCGTTGTCGGGGAGCCAGTCAATGGCCTGGTAGAGGGCCGGGGTGGAAAGGTACCCGGGGTGCCTTTTAAATAATCCCCTCTCCTCGGTATTTTCCTGATCAGATTCCAACCATTTATGCGCTTTTCCGGGAGGAGTCACCGTGCCCTGTTCCTCTTTGAAAATACGCAAATACTTCTTTACCGTATCGTGGTATCCCAGGCCATCAAGCATCATGGTAAACTCCATGGCCACCGGCGTTGCCCAGAGGTTATTGTATGCCCAGCTTCCCTGCACCTTGCAGTATTTCCCGGTAGCCGGGTTAAGCTCAGTGGTGTTGAGGCTGTACTGGGTAATCACCCGGGTCGCCAGGTTGAGATAGGATTCCGGCAGGTCCATCACCGCCTCCGTACCTGTTGCAATGCTCTCCCAGAAACGCACCGTACCGGCAAGGGCACTGTCATACCCTTTTGCAAGCTGGGTTGAGAAAAGAGATTGATCCTCGGGCAGCATGGGAATCAGCAGATCCACATGGGCGCCGATCTCCGGGCGCATCAGCACTGCAACAGCATCCAGTTCAGCGGGATGGGTTGATTCGGGCATCCCACCCTTGAACCGGTGGAACAGAACCCTGCAGTCAGCACCGGGGGCCAATGCCATGCGCACCTTGTCTTCATCTTCCATCATCAGGAACCCCGAGGCGCTGTCATACGCCTTTGCCGAAGGTGTCAGGCGTCGGTTATAGCTGCGGTCCTCATCATAGCGGGTATTGATCCCACGTTTGCCCCTGGGGTAGATACCCGCCTTCTCGATTACAATGTTAAAACCATACTCCTCCTTTACGGGCAGAGGGCTGATCACATCGAAAACCGAGAGACGGACCCAGGCATAGAGGGGCTCATCGCCCTGCTTCACCGGTTCACCTTTTGCGGTACAGGCAAAGACTGAACTCTCCAGGATCACCCCACGGTGGTGCCATCGGGAGACCAGCACCGGGGCCTGGGAACCGAGTTTACGAGTTCGGCAAGGCCAATCTTCCCGCCAGTTCTGGGCGGTGAAGTTGATATCCTTCCAGCTTCCCCGCCCGTAGTTATACCCGTTTTTTACCTTATCAACGCTGTCCAGGATCGCCTCCTCACCGGTGATGGGTAGCAGGCGGAAAAAGGCTCCCAGATCTTTATACCGGGTGGTGCGCCGGTTCAGGTCCGGTTTGGCCACAATACCGCCGTTCCACAGGACATTGAAGTCAAACATATGGTCGGGCCATCCTAATCCGCTATGGCTATCCTCCATCTCCTGCCAGTAATGAATTGCTTCATCCAGGGTGGGTTCAACACCGGATACCTGACGTTGGGTGTTGGTACTGAGAACCGAGTTTACGAGCTCAGCGGAATCTTCTGCACCATTGGTGCATGCAGGAATGGCCGCCAGGCCTGTGAGAGCCGCTGATCCGGCTCCTGCTTTTTTCAAGAAGTTTCGTCGTTTCATTCGTTTTACATTAAGTTCTGTTCGAAAAGACAACCTATTCCATTTCCGAATTACTGTATCGCAACAGTTCCATTTTTCGGCCAGACCTTGATTTTCATTATTCCCGGTTCAACCGACTTAAACGGACCGACAGTGGGATTTTCGGGGTCCCTCTTGTTCCCGAAATAATCCCGGTCAATAACCAGGTCGGTACCATCCCTGTTTTCGAATCCGGACCGGGTCATCACGGTAGTCCCCAGTATGGCAGAGGTGATCATTTTCGTATCTATCTCACTGACAGATTTATCAAATGTGACCTGCAAATAGATGTTGTCACCCTCCTCAATGATCTCTATTTCCGGGTCAAAGTTATCAACGGTCGCTGATCCGGGTTCATCCCGGTAAGCTTCAGCTCCATTATAATACAAATTGTTATCCGCATAGATGGGAAGTTTTCTCTCCAGTGTATTGTATCCTACCATGCCAAATCCATTATGTTTGCGTACCAGCCCGGGATCCATTTTATAATCGGTAGCTATATGGATGTTATTGTAGATCCGGTCGTCCCCGCATTGAATCAGGGCAAGCCCCATCAAGTTGGTACTGTGTGGAATATGATAGGGAGTGAACCGGCCCGGTATGGGTAATAAAACCATCTCTCCCGCCAGGATGTTGTGAATAAATGCACCTCCCTGGGAGGCATTTTCAATACCTGATAAAAATATGTTATTGTCAAACAGGTAGGGGCCATGATTCACCTCCAGGCAGAGATCTCCCTGGTCGTTATTATAACATACATTCGAGGTGATCCGGGTCCCCTGTGTCATCCAGTCCAGCCACATGGCACGCTGGGCATCGTGCAGACAATTGTCACTGATCACCACATCAATGGGAGCATGCAATTTGATGGCACCCTTTTCCCATCCCGAAAACTGTCTTTTTCTATAGATATTGTAAATATGGTTGCCGGTGATGGTGCTGAAGGCCCCTCCCAGGCTGCCACATATCCCAGCCTGTTCGCAATTGAAAATGGTGTTTTTACGTACGATGTGGGAACCGATATTCTCCTTTGACCATCCCAGCTCCAGGGCTTTAATTACTACTTCAATGTAGACCGAGGCTCCCCCTTTGGACTGCTCACCGCCGCTCCATGCATTGTGGCCCGACTCACGATCTTTCCCCAGAGTGATCCCTGTACATTTGGAATCGCTGATCACGTTGTTCTCAATGATCCAGCCCTTGCTCCAGAAGGTGCCGATCAGGCCGATCTGCTCGGCTGTGGGCGGGGCCCACTGGGTGGCCGCCTGGCTCATACGAAATCCGCTGATGGTAATATAATTGATCCCTGTCCGGGCCGGATAGAAACAGGCGGGCCGGGCATTGATCTCCACCAGCTCCCGGTTGGGCTTTGCTCCATGGAAATTGGCATAGAGGGTGGTATTCTCCTCATCTGTTTCGCAATACCAGGTATAGGTTGAACCTTCTGGGTCAAGTGCATCTTTCAGAGGTTCCGGATTCAATACATCTTCAAGGGAACCAACTTCATAGAGCGATTTTCCATTCAGGTATACCTCTCCTGTATGGTGGGTCCTTCCCTTACCGGTGTACCAGTCTCCCTGAAGGGTATCGGTGTAGGGATTATAATTGCCGAAAAAGGAATTGTGCAGGGTGACTTTCCAAACATCACCTTTGAACCTCTTCCACTCCTTAATAAGCTCCGAACCTTTTATCTCAATTTTCTTGCCTTTTGCAGCCTGGTAGGTAATCCTGCGGCTGTCCGACTCACCTCCACGGGGCGGGGTGATCCGCTCCCGGTAGCATCCTTCATGCACGGTGATCACATCACCGGCTTGAGCCACACAGGCTGCTGCCATGATGGTCAGAAAAGGAGCATCCACCGAGCCGGGATTTTGGTCATCTCCGGCTTTTGATACATGGTACTCTTTGGCTGAGATACTAAAGGCACATGTAGTTGCCAGCAATAACATTGTGATTCGTTTCATTTTACTACGCTTTTATTTATGTTTGGTCAAATACTTTAATGCCGTTCGCTAACCGGGAACATGCTGATCCGGAATTTTGCACATCCATAGGGAACCAGTGTTACGGTGGTATCCTGACCTCCCTGTACTTTTTCCCCGGGCAGGGGCTGAAGTTCTGCCGGGTTCCAGTCAAAGATCCTGGCGGGAGCGGTTAAGGTGACCGGTGCATCGATCTGCCATCTCCAAAACTCCGGCATCTCTTTATGGCTTACCCCTACCTCCTTATCCAGGTGTTCTTCATCCACATTCAAAGCGTAGTTCCATTGTACATCCTTTGCCTGTCTGTTTGCATCCATATCTTCAATCGGCAATGCAAACAACAGCGGGCCATACGAGATGCTTTGATATGGATTGCTGATACCGGTCAGCTTTGTCAGACTGCGATTTTCCTCCTCCTGGAAATAGCTGGTTTGAGGGTAGGATGTTTCATTCCCGGAAATAATTCTGGCCTCCATAGGGAGGATAAGTCGCACCTCATCTCCTTTCTGCCATCTCCGGCTGATGACCATAAAACCGTTCTCATTTACCTCCGCATGAATCTCCTTTCCGTTGACTGTTACTGAAGCTTTGTTACACCAGGATGGCACCCTCAGACAGAGCGGGAAATGGACTTTCTTTTCCGGTTCCATGGTCAACCAGATCTCTTCCCCGAAAGGATAATCGGTATGGGAGGTGATGGTCAGTGGTATTCCGTCTCCTGCTTTTGTGTGTACCGTTGAGGGACCGTGCAGTGTTGCAGCAACTCCGCCATCCTGGGTTGCCATCCACATGTGCATGATGTAGTTCGGAATTACACGGTTGAGGTTTCCAACACAACAGAGCACAATGTGTCCTGTAGGCCGGAACAGATAGGGTGAAGAAGGATTCGGTTTATTGGGGGCTTCCATGGGGATGACACCGCTTATGCGGTTGGGGCTCTGGTAATAACACATGGTTTGAAAGTCACGGGATACGGCTGCCGGGGCAGCATTGAAAAATACTTTTTCGATACGGTCACCCCAAAGGCTCTCCCCGCTGACCTCATACATTTTCTGATAGGTCCAGGCCGATGTTGCCATATTACAAGTCTCCGTATTCCGGCTCGATCCAACGCCTGCCAGGTGTTCCTCTGACGAAGCTACTCCATGGGGCTGCAAATGTTTTTTCTCCATCCATTGAAGAGCGGAGCGAGAGGCTTGTATATGCGCTTTGTTCCCTGTCCATGGATAGATAAGGGCCGGCACCCGGATATTTTCGTAAAAGATCACACCGTGCCCGTTGGGTATATTCCCGACAATCCACTCATGGACAATGCTGTCAAACCCGGTATCCGAGCAGATATCCAAAGCCCTCTCCAGTATCTCTCTCCTGCCACTCATCATGTAGGTATCCAGCATGGGATCGATGTTTACCGCCCCGGAAATATCGTTGAAATGTGCCGGAAGTTGTGGAAGTGGATAGTCGCTGTACACCTTTACCAGCGCATCCAGGATCCTTTTGTTCCCGGTAGCCTGGTAATAGGCCACCATGGCACGCCCCATATGAGAATGTGCCCAGTTATCGAACTCATGTTCCTCTACAAAGCTTTTGGGTTTCCAGTAGATGAATGTCTCCCCGCCATTCAGCACTCCCTCTACCACATCATCGAGCCGCTCGCTTATCTTCCTGGTCAGGGCAGAATCCTGCATGATATAAGCCAGGCGTACTGCTCCGTCCATCCAGTAAGCACTCTGTTCCAGGGGCCAGCCGGTTCCGTCCTCCGGCCTGACTCCCCGTGCCTCAAAGCCTGTACCTTTCCATCCTTTCTCATATACCGGGTCCAGCTCATCCAGATGCCCGGTAATCCCCTGGAGGGCAGCACCGGCCCAATCGTCTATCCAGCCCCCGGGTTGTATGGCCCCGGGGGGTAAGGGGATGAACGACGGGGGAGTATGCGCTCCAGAGTCAGAAAAGATCACCTGTTTTTTTTGCTCAATCAGGTTCCCTGTAAATTCTTCACTGTTTTTATTACAGGAGGTGATCCATAGTAAGCCGACACCGGTATACAGTATTATTCGTTTCATTTTGCTTTAGTTTGTTACGATTACTGTCTGATTTATCTCCTGTGCGGTAGGGGGAAAGAGCAGTTTTTGCCCCGCTTGGGTTTCCGCTTCCAGATAATACTCAAAATCGTTTTGTACATCCGTTAGCGAAACCGTATATACCCCTCTGCCCAGATGAATCAGCGGTCTCTTCTTGTATGTTTTATCTCCAAGATCTCTCCGGAAGATAAAGCCGGTTGCAGGTTCATTTGCCAGAATAATCACTTTCAATTCAAGGTTTTCCCCCTGCTCCAAATGTGTCCGCCTTGTGGGAACGATGATCCTTGGTTTGCCGAGATAATCAGTTGTCGCGTGAATTTCCGGAGGCAGTGCTTCTCCAAGCAAACCGGCAATGGTACTGTCCCGCAGGATAAGAAACTTCAGATTTGTTCTGCTATGAAGTTCAAGGTTGGCTATTTCGCCCATCTCTGCCGTATTGGTCACCCTCGACAGCTGGAAAGTCATCATTTTCTCCCAGGCCCTGGCCAGTTCAAGCCGCTTGGGTAAGATCGTGTTTCTGGTGAACGCTATGGAATCCGCAGCATCAGAAGCCTGATCCAGGAGCGCATCAAGCTCTCCCCTCAAGCAGCACAATCTGGATATCTCCCTCATGTAATTGTAGCTGTTCAGCCAGTAATCAAACCTGGCCAGATTTCCTTTACCCTTGATCCCGGATCGAATGGTTTGCAACTTTTCGATAAAATCAAATCGCTTTTTAACCTCTTCCCAGGACTCATCAATGGGTTCCAAACCACCCGGTCCGGCATGAAACTGTGGATGCCTTGGCAAAATTGCACCCTGCAAACCTATCCCCCCGACAAAGCCGCCGCCATCTATGGCCGCGAAAATCCCGGCTATCTCCTCTCCATTTTCAGCTCCAAAGAGGGAGGAGGCCCAGTCCCGGTAAAAATCGGATGTCTCCATTTCCCGCCGGGGACATTCCCTTACTACGGCTCCACTGGCCGGCAAATCACATTCATAATCGGCATAAGCCGGACCACCGCAATTGATCTTGCGTTCGAAATCCTCTCCTTCAGCAGTCATGCCACTGACCACTATTCCGGCTATGGTGGCAAAATGTGTCACATTAAAAAAATCAATCTGCAACTCCCCATCATCAACCTCTATACCGGAATAGCTATAGTCGATGGCTTTGTCTTTGCCGGCAGTCTGAAAAATATCGAAATCATCCAGCACCTGCTTGCCCTCTATCTTCACATCAAAGACCCTTCCTCCGTTCCTGTAGATCTTCGCTTCACAGAACTGCAGGGTAACCGTGTAATTGCCATTGGGCACCTCCATGTAATAACCCGCCATTCCGTAGCACATGGTTTTGTAAATCTCCTGCTCTGAAGTATTCAGAATGGTATGGTCCGGATAGGCATATGGCAGTCCGTCCCTCTGCACATCTTTTGTAATCGGCTCTGTATTGGCCACGGTAATATCCAGGTTCCCGTTCCAGCCGGACTGGTCCCAGCCGGCTTTCATCAATGCTGATATATTAGGGCCCAGGATCCGGGTGCGCCAATGGAGTCCTAAAAGCCCCGAGCAGCCATAGGCATATGCATCCGCCGCATCCTTTCGCAAGCGCCCCACCCAGGGCTGGGGGGTGATCATTACATTGTCATCTTCCAGCCAGGGTATGGCCCACTTTCCCCTGTTTTGAATGGAGCTGAAGGTCGTAGTCACGGTCGAAAATCCCACATCCCGGGTAATGCAGCTAACGGCAACATCTTTGGGTAGTATTTCATCGAAGCGCCCCCTGTTGCGCGGGGGACCCAGCACCCATCCTGAGGTGGCCATTTCAAACGGCGGATTCACATTTTTCATCGCCCGGTAGGCTATGTCAAGACCCTCTTCCACTCTCCTGATATCT
>JBDLIX010000024.1:0-42424 GCA_039714655.1 Bacteroidota bacterium | reverse complement strand
ACGCGCAACCCTTCTCCAATAGATCCCAACGGTTCCCAATATAATCGCCTCACCAGTTCCGAAGATCCACCAGGGAAAGCGGTGGGGGATGTAGCTTGTTGCCATCTCCAGCACCTCCGGGTTTTTTATCTGAACCATTTCAAAAAGGGAGAGGTGGGTGAGCATATGTTGTGAATGGTCGAAAATAAATCCAACGATCAACACCAGTGCTCCGAAAATGAACCCAATCCATTCCCATTTGTGTATGCGGGTCTCCTTTCCCCTTTCAGCCTGAACCAGGATCAACAAAGCCAGCAGGATCATGGTCAGAGAGACCAGCACCGGCGATAGAACCGGACCGGTCCACGTTGTGGGGATCAGGAAGAGGATATCCCAGGTCATGACCGACTGGGGCCATCCCAGCAACAATTTAAGGAAAACATAATAGAAGATATCCCAGATAGCGAAACTGTAAATAAACCAGGCAAATCCTGCACTGAATCGTTTTGCTGCAATGATCCCGATGGATAGCAGCATGATCAATGTAGCCAGCTCCCTGAACAGTTCTGTGAGAGCCAGGTTTACCGGGATGGGGGAGAGGGGAAATTCAAATCCACCCGGATAGAGGATCTCCCTCAAATAGACCACCACTGCGCTCTCCAGGAATCCCATGGCAATGGCGAAGGTTGTGATGATAATGATTTTATTTCGAAGATTCATCATTGTATCTTTTAACTTATTTACCGGGCCCACTCCGGAACAATCCCAAGTTCAATGCCCAGCGCATCGCCTCCAATGAGCCAGGTGATCAAAACTACCACCAGGATACCAACCATATTCAGAATAAAACCAGTGCGTACCATGGTGGAGATCTGAATGCGGTTGGTGCCGAAGATAATTGCATTGGGTGGCGTGGCAGTGGGTAGCATAAATGCCAGGGAAGAAGCCAATGTAGCAGGGATCATCAGCAACATAGGGTTATTTCCGCTGCTGATGGCAAGTGTGGCAAATACGGGCAGGAGCATCTGGGTGGATGCCACATTGGAAGTCAATTCGGTGAGGAATGACATGAGGGCCACCACAGCCAGCAGGATCAGGTAAGGGTGGATCCCTTTGGTCCAGAGCAATTGCTCACCGAACCAGATTGCCAGTCCGGATGATTGAAATCCCAGGGCCAGGGCAAATCCCCCACCGAATAGCAACACGATGTTCCAGGGAAGCTTCTGTGCCGTTTTCCACTCCATGATCCTTCCTCCCTTTCGGCTTGGGGAGGGAACAATAAAAAGGATGATGGAGATAAAGATGGCAACTGTACCGTCATTGATGTATGAGGGTACCTTGAATATCTTTGCCCAGCCTGGAATGCTGAAGCCATTGGTGGTGATCCCGGTCCGGGTTATCCAGAGTATGGCAAGCAGAAGGAAAAGCATGAAGACGATCTGCTCTTCCCGACTGCTCTTCCCAAGTTCCCGGTATGCTTTCCTGAAGTGCTCCTTATCCACATTTTCCCATTTCTTCCTCGGTTTGAAGATGAAATAGATCACCATCCAGACCATGACCAGCATGATCAATGAGACCGGAAGTGCAAATGCCAGCCATCCGGTAAATGAGATCTCCGGGGCCCCGGGATAAAGAAGAGTCAGGACCCTTGGACATACCAGGTTGGTGGGTGACCCGACCAGGGTGGACATACCCCCTATGGATGCACTGTAGGCAATGGCCAGGAAGAGACCGGTTGCGTATTTCGTGATGGAGCCGTTGGAGAGGCTCTCTTCCAGACTCATCACAACAGAGATCACAATTGGGATCATCATCATGGCGGTGGCAGTATTGGAGATCCACATGGACAGGAAGGCTGTTGCAGCCATAAATCCAAATAGTATCCTGCCCGGACTAACACCAATAAGAACCAGTAATTTAAGGGCGATCCGCTTGTGGAGGTTCCATTTCTCCATGGCCAGGGCCATTATAAAACCACCAATGAAAATGAAAATGATGTGGTTCACATAAGTCTCCGATACAGCCTTCCCGTCCAGCACACCCAGCGCGGGGAAGAGGACAATGGGGAGAAGTGCGGTCACAGCCAGTGGAACGGTCTCAGAAACCCACCAGATTGCCATTAAAGCGGCTACAGCCATGGTGGCCGTCACCTCTGGTTTCCCTGGTTCAAGGTCGGCGAAAATCAAAATACCAAGAAAGGCAAGGATTCCCACGAAGAAACCGATGAATTTCCGTTGCATGACCTCTAAACTAACATTATTTCAACGAAATTCTATGACTTCAAGTGACTAAATGATTATACTTAATAAACAAGCAACAGGTGTGATTCTCCTGCTATTCTGACAATGTAAGAACCTCTTTTGCCAAGAACAGATGTGTTCACCGTAACAATATCCCCGCTATTCCTATAATGCCTGTGGTATAATAGTTTTCCATTCACATCAAAGATCTCCAGGTCATATCCTGAATGCAGTTCAGTATGGCGCACTGAAATGTTCAGCGTTTCAGTCAGACTAATTGGATTCGGGAAAATATTAGATTTCAAGATGTGTGTATCTGTTTCAATACCAACAGTACTGACTGAGATATCTATTACAAAGGTGCGTACATTTGTGCTTATGCCATCGGTAGCAGATAAGGTCAACATATAGCTGCCGGCATCCCCGTAGGTGGGGGCACAATGTAGCGTACCCGTTCCGTCAGAATGATCACTAAAGGAGATGAATTCAGGTAATTCTGAGATCGAAAGAGTTATGGGATCATGATCCGGATCAGAGGAAACTATGTCGATATCCAGGAATTTCCCCTCCTCACCGGACTGTTTTGCGATGGGATCAATATGAGGACAATGATTAAGGGGTGTCCCGATGTTGTATTCGAATGCCCCACAATCTACAGCGTTTCCAAACAACCTTGGATTCGCATCAAGATCAGTCAGGGGAAGGTCAATATTTATTCCCTGGTCGATCGGAGGAGCTTCGGCCTTTAAATGCAGGTCTAACTGTTCAAAATCCACAAAGTATGTGTCAATACCCGGCTCTGATACTGCCAAGTTATTCTCCTTTACACTATTTATTCCATCATCAATAATATGCCTGCCTGGTGCTCTGTTCTGAATAACCAGGTTGTTCCGGATGATGTTATCGTTGCTGGGGCCGCCACCATATATCTCTTTCATTTTTCCAATCCAGATCCAGGGCCTGTAATCATTCACATCTGACTCATTGATAACCAGGTCATTGTAAATTGGATTGTGAATAATCGTATTGTTAGAGATAATGGAATTCGCGATACCCAGGAATGTAATTCCGTGCCAGTTATCAGTAATGACCAGGTTATTCTCTACCACCCAGTTGAAGAAGTATCCATCGAAACAGCCCATACCCTGACAGGCGCTTTTCTGGATCTGATCCGGATCGGTATAAACGATGAACGTATTACCGCGGACTATTACATTACTCACCACCTCTTCCACTCCACCTGCCCTGACAGTATAACTCTGGAAAAAGTCATCATGGTTGCCCGCACCCACGGGATAATCCGGATTGCTGCCGTCCCAATTCGGATTGTAGCCGGTAATATCATATGAATTCAGCACCTTATTATACTCATATTTCGAATCACTTGAGAGAGCCCTGATCCCGTCCCCCACAAAATTCTCAATGGTGGAACGCAAAACCTCTGAATAACGGCCCTCCATGGATATTCCAAAATTTATATTCCTGATGTGGCAATCATGGATGAATGAATAGGTTCCTCTGAGCCTGAATCCACAGGATGTTCTCTCAAACCACTCCTGTTGCGTCCAGGTAGTAATATCCTCATGGGTAGAATATACCTGACACTGCCTGAAGAAGAGGTGGTCAGTTTTATCGTTGGATTCAACAAGGAACTTCAGGTTATATACATTGGTTCCTTCCGGAAGTTCAGAAGCAATGTGTATATCCTCAAACATCCAGTAAGAAGCACTATTGATTCTAAGGGATTGCAGAACCGGATCTCCATCTTCGAATGCTTTAATAACCACATAGTTTTCATTCCGGCCAAACATTACCACGTTGCCATGAGAACCTTCATGCAGGAAAATGGTATCTCCTGCACTGAACAGTTTTTTTGCATCAAACACCATTTGCAGCGATGACCATGGACTTTCCAGGCTTCCGTCATTGCTCATATCTCCGTAAACCGGATCACAATGGTAAACCTTTGCCTCAAGATTGAGGGTAAATGATGCTAAAAAGAGAAAGAATCCAATATACCTTATCATCATGTAATTATTTGTTTATTTTTTTTGGACTCACGATAAGGCTGGCCCAACCTTTATCCGACCGGATGGGAGCTTTTAATCCTATCAACTCCTCTTTAACCTTCCGGTGAAAACTCCATGCGGTTTTCAGCCTGATATCCAGTTTTCGCGAAAGCTCACTGACATTGATCTTTCTTCCGGTACTGGTAATGATCAGTATGTAAAATGCTTTATCAATAGGGAACCTTAGGTGGTGGAAGATGGTTCCGGAAGTTACAGATTCTGTATAGTTGCAATGCCTGCATCGCCGGGATCTGTTTTTTTCCTCTCTGTACTCCTTCTGGCCGCAACGCTGACATCGATACCCATTGTCCCATTTCAGCCCCACAAGATACTCAATACAGTCTTCTTCACCGGGAAAGATCTTTTTAAATTCAGAATAGTCGAGCAATTTTTGCAGAACCCGTGCCTTTGAGAGATTATCGAGGTCTTTTTTAAGCTTGATATTGTGTTGCTTTAACAACTGGTTCATCTGCTTAATATGCGCTGCCTGTTTCCCAATCTCTTCCTGCTGAAGTTCAATGTTGATTTTCTGTTTAAATATTTCAGCTGTACGGACCTCAACAACCTGTTCAAGTTTTTCCTTCTGGTTTCGGATAATCCTTGTTCTTAGTTCTATGAACAGATAGATCACCCCCCAAATGAAGAGAATAACTATGCCGGTGAACCAGCCGGTACGCCAGAACGGAGGCAATACTTCCACAGTAAGCCGAACAGGGGTCTCTTCCCAGTAATTATTATGGGTTCCAGCTTTCACCATGAATTCGTAGGTGCCTTTGTTAATGTTGGTATAGATGGCGCGCCTGCTTTTTGCATCAGCAGTTCTCCAATCACGATCAAACCCGTTTAATTTGTATTGATACCTGGTCTCAAAAGGTTCGTTATACTGAAGGCCGGTAAACTCAAAAGAAAATGATTTCTGCTTGTAGGAGAGGGTAATTTTCCGGGTTTTAGTTATGGGATCCTTCAGGATCACTTCTCCAAACAGTTTCTCTCCAATGGAGATTTCCTTACCGTCTACACTAAGTTTTGTAATAACGGTTTCAGGGAGAATGGTGTCCTCGGAAATCTTCTCAGGATCGAACCTGTTATATCCATTGGTGCCTCCAAAGAAGATTTCCCCGGATGATGAGCGATAAACAGCACGGTCCAGGAACTCATCATCCTGCAAACCATCAAAAGTGGAGAATGTGACGATTCTTTCTATCTGATTGTTATCCATGGAATTGAAGATTAGGTTGGCCACTCCTTTATTGGTCGAAACCCACAAATTTCCCGATTCGTCATCAATTATCGCTTTGATATGATCAGAGGGCAATCCGTTTGTGCTGAAGAACCTTTCCATGGAAAGGTCTTGTAAATTCAATCTGTTTAGACCGTAGTTTGTTCCTATCCACAGAAATTTTTCTGAAATATAGAGAGAAGTAATCTGATTGTTTGAGAGGGTGGTGGAATCGTTCTGGTCAAAAAAGAACCTCTTAAAGATCTTCTGTTGACTGTCGATCAGCAGGTTTAATCCATTCAGGGTCCCTATCCACAACCGGCCGGTATGATCTTCTGCGAAACAGCTTATCTCATCGTTTGATAATCCTTTCTCGTCATTGGGATCGTATGAAAAAATTGTGAAATGTTTGCTTTTCGGATCATACAGGTTAATGCCACCACCCCAGGTCCCTAACCAGATCTGGTTCCTGGAATCACGAAATACCGACATGATGCTGTTGTGACTGATGGTGTTCCCTTTTTGATAATCATGCAGGTATTGATCAAATCGGGACTCCCGGGTGTGCAAATAATGCAATCCCCCCTGCCAGGTTCCGATCCAAAAGTTGCCCTCGTGGTCCGGACATACAGAAACAGGTGGTGCTTTCAGGGTATGAGACCCGTAAAGAGTGACGGGGAAGCTTTCATACCGGTTGGTTTCTCTATTTAGTTTATCAACTCCACCGGAGGAGAGGATCCACAGGTTACCGGCATCATCTTCCTGAAATGCGTGAATATTGTTATGCGTAATGCTGTTTCTCCCTTCAATCTTATGGTGATGCTCAAATTTTCTGTTTCTACCAATATTCAAGCCATATCGGGTCCCGACAAATATGGTGCCTGACCGCTCTTTGAAAAAGCAGGTGACCACATTATCGCTCAGACTCTCTGTGGCCAGCTGATCATGCCTGATATAATCAAATGTACCGGATGATCTGTGCAGTATGTTGATGCCATCAGCTGTCCCTATCCAGAGCAGGTCATTCTCTATCTCATAAACGTTGTTTACGCTGTTATGTGATAAGCCGTTGTCTCTGGTTGTAAAGTGCTTAAATTCCAGGTGATCCCCGCTTCCCTGATCTACCCTGATCAGACCACTGTTAAATGTGCTGATCCAGATCGTATTTTCAGAATCGATATAGACACTGTTAATGATCAGTGACTCGTATTCCTCAATCTTGAATGTGTAACTGCGTTCGTGCCCGGCTGCCGAGTTTTGCAATTGTTGCCGGTCAAATTCCCTGAATACCCAGCGTGTATTGTTTCTTTCTTTACATACCAGCCTGAGCCTGTCGGTCTCTGCTCCGGGAGAATCATCAATAATATCCGCACTGTCCAGTCTAATTCTGAAGAGGGAAGTATCATTCACAAGCCAGAGGTTGCCCTTGTGATCAGGGTATCCAAATACATAATCGTCAGAATATTGATAAAACTCGGAACCATCCAGGTAATAGCTGGAGATTTTGGGGCCAAAAACCCAGATATTACCGTCAGAACTCTCAAGTATATGCTGAGAAAATGAAGGGAATCTTGTGCGATCCGGTAACAGGGTGCTGAATGATTTAAACTCATATCCATCGTAGCGGGTTACTCCACTTCTGGTTGCCAGCCAGATAAATCCCTCCGAGTCCTGGTAAATGGAAGTGATATAGTTATGAGGCAGGCCCTGATTTGTGGTAAAATGCTTAAAATCATAAGCGTTACAGCTGGCATTAGCGGCAGATGCCAGAAACATCAGGGAGATTATTACTTTAAGGAATTTGATCATTCTGATGACCGATTATTTGATCCCAGTCAGATGTGACGTATGCCCTCTCTATTTTTTTCAGCAATTCATCATCTTCCTTGAATCTGCAATAAGCTTTCAGGTCTTCAAAGATATAGAATGACAACCAGTAACCATAATTGTATTTCTGTGCAATAGACTGAGGATGGAGCAGGTTGTTGTACCAGGCACATTCCAGGCCAAAGGTTTCAGCTACATGGTATGCTGCCGTTGCTGCTTCCCAGCTTTTTTCGGCAAGACCCCGGAAGATCTGCTGGTAATCCTCATAAGTGAGGTCAGCCGTTATTATCACGTTAAAGGTATCGGTCAGATTCAGATCAATCAGAGATATTCGCTCCTCGTAATTGTGATCAGCATCCATATCATATTCAATAAGATCAAAGAAACCATTCTGATCCGTATCTTCATACCTGATCAACGGAGCAGCTGTGGGTTCAGTAAACACCATATCCTCAGGCTGAATATTGGGGCCACGCCACCCCTGCCATCCCTGGTAATATTCTGCAAACTGATCAATACGCCAAAATCCTTCTTCTGCACCGAGAAGGTGAATTTTATGATCGAATGAGGATATATATAGATTACCCTCACCTGAGAAATCTGTATCCCATTCACCCCTGTCACCCGAAACATCAGCCTGAGGATTATGATCAAGACCTCCCTGATGGGCACCCATTATAAACGGATCCTTCGGCTCATAAAATTCAACCCGTTCCCACCGGTGACAATCGTCATCTTCGTCAAATACCAGCCAGCAGCCATCCCAGTTCCCACGGTCAAAAATCATCCCGTACGCAGTATCATGATCGCAATAGACAAGTTCCTGGTTCCTGCGAATTCTTTTATCATAGAGAAATTCAGTTGTTCCCTCCAATCCCTTCATGTTGTTAAATGTATGAACCTGATCGCCATAGTTAAAGCCCTTTCCAAAGAATTTGAGGCTCATATCATAGTCAAGCTCATTATCCGGCCCATTATCATTGTCAAGGTCAATTGTAAGCTGAGCCAGGGAAATTTTCTTTGTAAACCTGAATGAGTACTCATTGGCAGGTTCCTCAATAAATTCGGGTTCATCGACCAGCCGAAGGGCCATTTCAGTGTATCCGTCCTGGTCCTTATCATAGAACAGGAAGGGATTTTCCCAGTTGAACCTTGGATCTTCAATATCAAAGGAAGAGATGTGTGCCTTTAGCATCAGGTTATTTCCACGGTAATTAGAAAGGAAATTGCATCTTCCCATTCTTTCCCAACCCTGCATTTTGAATAGCTCCCAGTCTAAATTATTGAATACCGCTTTCTGATCGGTGTTAATCATATAGATATAATGGGAGCTCCATTTTCCGTTCTGTTCGATTTCGCTATTCTCCAGAATCATCTGCATATCAGCAATCCCATCGCTGTTTTCATCATTCCAGTCGATGATGATATCCAGGGCTTCACCATATTTCCCGTCACTGTTCAGGTCGATCATCAGACAATCATTGTCCAGATCACCCGTAAGATCGCCCTGTTTCATGTCATCATCATCATCGATCCACAGGATAGGGATGGTATCAAGAATGAGATATTGCAGCAGATCCGGATCCCCGTCAGAATCAGTGTCGGTATAATGCAAAGATTGTCTGTCCGTCGGCAGGTGGAAATGAAAAGGCTTTATGGAACCACTCAATTTGCCTGTTTCTAAAGGACTTTGAGCAGCACAGGCAAATGAAAATAGGAATAAAAGGATGATCAATCTCCCTGGATTCATTTTCGACAGAGTAAATTTGTAAATAAGAATAACACCGGCAATTCAAGCCGGTGTTATTCATGAAAAAATTATTGTTTAATGATGCTTTTTGCGGAATCACCAAGATCAGTACGGAACTTGATAATGTACATTCCGGAGCTCAGTTCAGAGAGGTCCAGTATCACATCGTTTTCTACAACAACTTGTTCCTGCATCAAATTACCGGTAATAGCATATACTGATATGTGATCTACATTGGATACATTCCTGATATGCAGAAGGTTATTAACCGGTACCGGGTACATGGAAAAGTCAGAGTTCAAAAAGTCCTGTACTGAAACTGCAACGAACATCGCCATGGCAGCTCTCAGATCTGATACCCCTGTGTCAATGGCATCCTGAGAATCAGTTCCCGCAAGTATTAATTCAGCAGCGGCGATGGCGGCATTGGCAGCATCCACGCTTTCCTGGGAGTATTCGCCATCTCCTGTGCCGATCACAGCTCCAGCCACCACGGTTGTTGATGAATCGATCACAGCAGCGAGTTCTGTATAGTCGTACATATTAGGTACAAACAATAACATTCCATTGCGTAAAGCAATAACCGCTTCATCCACTTCTGTTTGAGATTCGGGATTTTCAACAATAGCCTGAGCAGCAGCAATAGCTGCATTGGCTATATCCAGCACCTCCTGCCGGTAATGATCAGGGCCATATCCAGCTTCGGCTGCATTCACGATTGCTGTTATGGAGTCAATAACCGACACTAATGTTGAAACGTCAATCATTACAGCTAATTCGAGCTCACCTGCATCATCGAGATTGGACCAGTTATTCTGATTGGCACTCCACTGGAGCTCGCTCCACCAACCGTCATTGTCACTATCTACCAGGTTCACATCAAACAAGATCTTGGTTCCCTCTTCTGCAGAAAAACCGATACTATTCCTGTCAATTGCTGACCATGGAAACTTTGCTTCAAACACATATCCTGTGTCATTGGCTACAATAAGGGGTGTTACACCCGGTATCCATGCTCCAACTTCACCGCCTGAAGCGATAGAACCATCTGCGGCATAATAGTACTGACCAAAAAGCTTTGAAGAATCGGCCGGATCGGAGGTTGGATTAGCACTGGTCCCGATTCCATTCCTGTTGTTCATCAAACCCCAGTGCAAATGGACACCGTCGGTATTCCAGGTGGGTGCACCATTGTCAAACAGAGAGTCATCCACCACGTTGGCCATTACATACAGGGTATCCTCTGTCCAGACAGCTTTCCAGTATCCACTCAGATCGGTATCAGATTCAACGGCTTTTGACATATTGTTCAAACAGGCGATTGCTTCAACATCATCCCAGAAACCATCCGAAATGTCTCCGTCAACCACGGGAAGCTCGCTGGTCTGATAGATTTTGCCCATAGCCGGATTATGTGTCAACTTGAAATTGGTGATTGTAAGCGTACTGCCGGGAATACCACCCCACGCAGTGATTGTGTCCACATTGACCACTCTGAAATTGAGCTCGGTGGCAGGGATCCTGAATTGATACCCTTCGGCCAGTAACACAGTCTGTTTATCATCACCGGTGACTGATACGTTGTAGGTGTTTGTGAAGACATCCACTTCCATTCTGAGGGTATAGGTCCTGTCTTTGTAATACTTGTACTCTGTCAATGCAGTGTAAGTATCACCATCCCTTACATCAATTTTACCCTGGGTTCCAAAACGAACGATGGGACTCAGATCACCCCAGGCAGCTGCTGTATCTGCACTCAGGGCAAAGGCAGAGTTCATTGAATCATGCGATGGAAGCACATTTAACTCGGCGATAAACCTTCCGGTTTGTTTGGGGATGGGAATGTTTTGAACAGTTCCGATCTGAATCCCATAGTCAATATCGATAACTGTATCGACGAGCAACTCGAAATTCGATATATCCAGGGTGGCATCATGAACACCCCCCCAGGCTATAATTGAGTCATTGTGAGAAAAATAATTATTAATCTCAGTAGCTGCAGCCCTGAATCCGAATTCGTAGGCCATTACCACTTCTGTTCCTCCATCCGGCGTGATGGTGGCACTGTACGTCTGTCCTGGTACATCAACTGTCATCACCACATGGTAAGGTTTGGCTGCTTCATAGGTCATGACTTCCAGTTGCTGATATGCAGCACCATTGCGTGTCCGGATTATTCCAGTGGGAGTGAACCCGATGATAGAGCTCATATCACCCCATGCAGCCACTTCAATTCCTGAAACACCAACCCCCGCATTCAGGGGCGCCACAGAGGGTGTTACATCAAATGTAATGGTGAAGGTGTCAGTTTGCGGCGTCATGGGTGTGTTTACCGTCTGGGCCATAGCCATGGCCGGGGCCACCACTATCCACATGGCAAAAAACCACTTTTTCATTGTCAAAAATTTCATCATAGTCTTAATGTTTTAGTTAATAAAATAAATCTATTGTCCGGGTTCCTAAAAGCCCGGATTCTGTTTTAACCCTGGATTACGTTGAATTTCGTAATACGGAATAGGGAAGAGGTTATGATATTTGGTAACATTCTGGGATCGTATGAGATCTTCCTGTGTTGCATCTGCAGCACTGGCTCTTTGCATGAAGGTCTCTTCCAGGATCCCCCAGCGGCGCAGGTCAAAAAGCCTTTTCTGCTCAAAAGCCAGCTCAACACGTCTTTCCTGCCTGACTGCAGACCTGAATCCATCCTGGGAATCCGGGTAGGGATCTCCTTCCGGATCAGTCACATTGGGCCATTCTGAGAGACCTGCCCTTCTTCTGATCCTGTTGTATGCTTCCACGGCTTGTCCATTGGGGCTGCCATCGGCCTCATTCTGAGCTTCTGCATACATCAGCAGCACTTCTGCGAATCTGAACAGGATCAGGTTTGTGCCGGAGAGGTTCTCCTTGGGAGGGTACTCATAGTATTGCTCATCAGGCAAGTATTTTCCAATATGGGGAATATTGAGATCGGGCCACCAGTACCAGGCCGCAGCGGGATCATTCAAATTATACCGCTTGGAATACTCGGTATCATACACCCAGGTCAGGTAGGTGGCATCAAGTCTTTTATCAATCGAATCAAACTGGTTGAAAAGCTCCAGTTCACCCACATAGGATGAGTAGGCTCCCCCGTTGTCAAACCGCCGGGGTCCATAGTATTTCTTTGTTTCGAACCATGGTCCTTCAGTGGTTGCATTTACAAAATAGATATGCTCGATACCGTTTTCATGAATGAAATCTTCCTCCCGGGCAGGAAAGACCAGTCTGAAAGAGTCCAGCAGTTCATATTCCGCTTCTGTGATCAGTTCATTTGACACTGTCGCGGCACTGGACCAGTATGCATGGTCGCCCTGCACCATCTCACCGGTATTCGCGTCCAGCCGCCAGCCGGCTCTGGTCATAAACACCTTGGCCAGAACAGCCTGGGCGGCCCCCCTGGTAGCCCGTCCCTTTTCGACAGCGTCTCTTGTCCAGAGATCAGTTTTCGCTTTTGTAAGCTCCTCAATAATAAAGTCATAGATCACATCCACAGACTCCTTCTCCATCTCTTTTGATGCAACAGGATCGGTGCTGTAGGTATCTCCAAAATAGGGGACATCACCAAATAACCTGATGAGGTTAAAATAGTTATAGGCTCTCAGAAACCGGGCTTCGGCAATGATCCGGTTTTTCATTTCCACTGATTCAAATACATTGTCCTCCATTTTAGACACCTCCTCAATCACCAGTCCGGCCCTGTTGATGATCATGTAGTGGTGCCACCACATAGCCCGGTAATCAGAATAATCGGGATTGTAAATCAGCCTGTCCAGTTGTACCCGTTCCGGGAACTCTGCATAGAGGTAACCGCAATCATCGGAGCCAATATCGTTCAGGATGATCCATGGCTTCAGATAGGACTGGATAGTGTATTGTCCGGAGTATGCCCCACTCAGAAGATCCAGTGCGTCATCCTGATCTTCCAGAAAAGTCTCCGGTGCGAGTGCCCCGGGTTTAGGCTCATCAAGATCTGCACAGGAAAAAAGCAGTATTGTAATGCAAAGCATCCCGCATATCTTACCGACGCTGTATCTATGGTTCATGGTATTGTTTCTTTTTTTTACCGTTAAAAAGTAATACTGACCCCAGCCGTAAATGCTCTGAACGAGGGATAATTCTTATTGTCAAACCCTAAGTTCAAATTTGAATCTCCTCCTGAATGTTGCTCAGGATCAAAGCCGGAGTATTTAGAGAGAACCAGTAAATTCTGTCCACTTACATAGAGCCTCATTTCCTGAACCTTTATCTTGGAAAGAAAGCTGCCTGGCAGGTTATAGGAAATCATAAGATTGGTCAGCTTCAGGAAAGATGCGTCTTCCACGAACCGGTCGCTGGTCTTCGACTGGTAGTTTGTGGAAAGCCTTGGAATATTGCTCTCCTGATTGTCAATATTCCAGGCATCCTGCAGAAAGGATCCCCCGTTGGTTCTCCCCAGGTCTCCCTTCGCGATGGTCTCATAGGTACCATTATACATGTCATTGCCAAAGAAGGAATTGAGGGTCATGGTCATCTGCCATCCTTTATAGGAGACGGCAACATTCAATCCGGCTGTGAAATCCGGCAGGGCATTCCCAATGACAGTCCGGTCATCATCGTTGATAACAGAGTCACCATTGATATCCATATATCTCTGGTCACCCGGACGCAAGCCGGTAGGAATCACACCCTCAATGGAATCCTGTACAGAATAGAGACCCTCGGTCTTGTAACCCCAGATATTTCCGATGGGTTGTCCCACTTCTACTTTAGTTACCCCCGTATAGAACTCATTCTGGCCCCCCATGAACATCACCTTATTCATATTGGTTGAGATATTCATATTCACTTCCACGTTCCAATCATTACTGTTTACAGCGATGGCTCCAATGGCAAGTTCTATTCCCCTGTTGTTCATTTCGGCCAGGTTGGTCGTGATTTTTACGCTGTTGGTAAACCAACCGTCACCATACCCTGTATAGAGAGGCAGCAGATCATCCCAGAGGAGATCTGTGGTTGTTCTGTCATACAGATCCACCGATATATTGAGCCTGTTCCTCAGGAAAGAGAGATCCAATCCTGCATTCATGGTTGTAGAAGCTTCCCAGCCTATATTGTTATTGGGTATCTTATTGATGATGGCGCTGTGAACCACATTGTCACCAAAAACGGCAAGATTGTGCGGATAGGTGTAAGAGATCTCCGGAAGCCATTGATAGAGTGCAATCTGATCGTTTCCCGATTGACCCCAGCTCATCCTCACCTTCAACTGGTCGAAAATCCCCAGATCAGAGATGAACTCTTCATGGTGCATTTTCCAGGCAACGGAGAAGGAAGGAAAAATGCCAAACTTATTTGAGGAACCAAACTTTGATGAGCCGTCACGCCTCACAGTAGCCTGCATCAAATACTTGTCCGATAGATTATATGTCAGCCTTGAAAACTGTGAACGATAAACTGAACCCCACCAGTTGGAGTAAGGCTGATGGTAGTCAGGATTAAATGCATTAAAATCGTACCAGAGCAAAGACTCTTTGTTGATGTCCGTTCCATTCATGATATGAGAATTGGAATGAATCACCTGTTGCTCCATTCCCACCATGACAACCACATGATGCACATTGTCGAATTCCCTGTCATAAGTAGCAACCACGTTCCCAATCCATTTGGTGTAATTACCCTGTGCGATAATACCCTTTGCCAGGTTTTGTGTTAATGTTGCCTCATTGAGACCTGCCGTCACGAATCGCTTTCTCATGGAGGTCCTGAATTCGCCTGCAATATTTGCATTCAATTTCAAATGCTCTATGGGGGAGTAGTTCACATAAAAGTTACCCTGAACTGCTGCATTACTCCTGATGTCGATATCCTCTTCTGCAGCATAGAGCGGATTGTCCCATATGTTGTTTGTATAATAACCACCCAGAGAATCATAAACCGGATAGATGGGTAAAGAAACCACGGCATTGCCTGCCGGTCCGTATGCCCAGGATGACCCGGTGGCGACCTCAAATCCCTGTTGCTCACTCAGGTAACCCTTGATATTCGTTCCGAAATCAACCTTGTCACTGATTGTATGTAAAAGGTTCAGGTTGATGCCGGCTTTTTCATAACCGGAGAAGTGTATGACCCCATCTTCTGTTTTATAATTGGCTGACAGGGCATATTTGGTCTTGTCACTTCCGCCGGAGAGGGACAAATGATAGTAGTGGGCCAGTGCTTTTCTGAATAGCTCATTCTGCCAGTCAGTATCTGCAATATAGCCTGTGGACCTGACCGGTTCAGACAGGTTTATCTCTCCTGCTGAATACTGCGGATCAAAACCATCATTTGCCAGGGCCTCATTTCTAAGGGTCATAAATGCGGGAGCATTTAACATATCCATGGTCTTGATAACCGATCGCAGCTCTGTATAATGTGCAAAGTTCAGCCGGTTTTTTCCTTCATCGCCGTGCTTGGTGGTCACAATGATCACACCATTTCCTCCCCTGGCTCCATAGATGGCGGTGGAAGAGGCATCTTTCAGGATTTCAATACTTTGAATATCCTCAGGAGCAACTGTATTTATATCCGCTCCCACATAGCCATCTATTACCCAGAGTGGCGCATTTGAGGTTCCCAGAGAACCATGTCCTCTGATTCGAATGGATGTTCCGCTTCCCGGCATACCGGAGGTGGAGGCGATCTGAACACCTGCGGCCCTCCCCTGCAGGGCCTGGTCGATTCGTGTAACCGGCCGTTCCAGCATCTCTTCTGAGGAGATCGATGAAATGGATCCTGTAATATCGCTCTTTTGCACCTGCCCGTAACCAATCACTACCACCTCCTCAAGAGATTGGACATCTTCGGACATGGCCAGGTCAATAGTCTGCTGATCCCCCACCGGTACTTCCTCCCCAAGATATCCGATATAGCTGAATACCAGGATATCCTCGTTGCCTGTGACTGTGATGGAATAGTGACCGTCCAGATCGGTTACAGTTCCAATGGAAGTGCCTTTTATGAGGATGTTTACCACTGGCAATGGAAGATTATCTGAAGCATCTGTCACCATGCCGGTAATGGTCCTTTCCTGTCCCCGTACAATATTCCCGATACCCGTCAGGAGTATGAACAGGAGGCCCAGGATTCGTAAGTTGTGTATCATCTTGCTCCCGCTAAGTGTTTTATGTGTTGCTGTTACTGTTTGATAATCTTATGGGAAGAGTGATTTCCTGCAATGTCGGTAAACAGAATGTAGAGACCATCCGGGACCTCAGAAATATCCAGGACCGTTTGGCCGGAGCTTCTGTTATGGCCGGAGAGGATCAGTTTCCCAGTTATATCCATTAACCTGTAAGCATCGATTCCCCGGGTTGATTCTATGACCAGCTCTGAAGAAACAGGATTTGGATATATGGATAGGGCTGCGCTTGTAAGGTCCGCTACTCCTACGCCGTAATCCTTCTCAAAAAAGTCATCAAAGAAAACCGCATCATTGTGAGAACCAAATCCCACTTTCCCGGCTACATTGAGCGAGTCATTGTTGATGCTTTGATACTCTACATCATCAATAAAAACTGTTACTGTAGATCCAGTGCGTGTCATTTTATAGGAATGGTACAGTGCATCCGACAAGGCCGGCATCGGTTTGGCATCACCCACCCTTTTCCTGATGCCATCGACTACCTGA
Organism: Bacteroidota bacterium; assembly: GCA_039714655.1. Lineage (GTDB taxonomy): Bacteria > Bacteroidota > Bacteroidia > Bacteroidales. The sequence continues at coordinate 25,653 of JBDLIX010000024.1, read as the reverse complement.
AACGTACCGCTCTCATCATTCCCGTAAAAGGCATAATAGGAGAAATTGTCAGGATCCACATATCCAAAGGCCATGATGAAATCATTGAATGGGATTAAGACCCCGGTTTGAGTTGTATCGGTCAATTTGGCTTTCACGGAGATTTCAAAATCCTGAAACTCGGCATCATTAAAAACAGCCAGTGCCGCAGGATTCCAGGTCTCCTGGTCCACAGTGGTTTTCTTCATGAGCTGCATTTTGGCATCCCCCTCATCATCGGCCACCATCCAGTATCCAAAATCATCAGGCTTCACGGAGTAATTTGAAATAACTCCCATCCGTCCATGATCACTGAATTTCTCCTGGTGCTTACCAATATAGAACTTCAACTGTGGTGCATGCAGCGGATATCCTTCATCATCCACCTCCAGGGCCCAATTGGCAGCAGGTGACTGAAGTGAGATAAATCCAAGCCACCTTTTTCTATCCTCAATACTATTATGGTAAGGAACCATCCTGAGTGTAAACAACTTGTTCCCTTCCCCGGATAACTCTTTCTGAACGGCATCTAACACCGGGATATACTCCTTATTCGGAAGTATTTTGGCCTGCTGCTTGGAATACAAAGTATCATGGAATACAGCATCTTCAAAATCGTTGATCCCCTTGGCCTTGTTCCAGGTCAGACCGTCCAGGTTATCCACCGCTCCACCATCACCGGAAACGCCATTTCCTTCATTCCAGAAATCGAATGAATCATCAAGATGCAGGGCATGAAAACCCTGGGCAATTTCAGGTACATCACTGTTCCATGAGACCCTGAAAACAGCTTCCACATAGAGGATCTCTTCACCCTCTCCAATTTCAGACTCAATGGCTCCCAGGTCCCAGCGAACCCACGCTTCCTCCGGAGAATTTGTCCCCCCCAAAGGACCTACTGAGTCAAAATTGCATAACTGGTTATTCAGATCATATCCCGCATTGATATCGGGGAAATCCTTCAGGAGGGTTACATCTGCTTCGCATCGTAATAATACCTCCTTAACCTGTGCATGCACATCGGTAGCAGCTATCCAAAGAAGCAGGGAGGTAACCATTGTAACGAGTAGAGTTCTTCTCATAATTATAGTATTTAGGTGAAATTGATTTATATTCTTTTGGTAAAACTATGATATTATCATATCAAATCCTATAAAATACTCATAATAAGACCATTAGAAAATATATTTGGCGTATTAATAAATGACGTGGTATGTGGGGAAATGGTGATTCTTATTGTATTTGATTGATAAGAATGATAGTTATTTACAATGAAACTTGGCGCATAAAAAATAACACCATTGCATTGGATCCTTTTACCATATTTTCAGGAGAACCCTATTGTTTAATGATCTTATGGAAAGATTGACTTTCCGCAATGATCGTCACCAGAATGTAGATACCATCCGGGAACTCAGAAATATCCAGGACCGTGCGGCTGGAGTTTCTGTTATGGCCGGAGAAGATCAGTTTCCCTGATATATCCAGTAACCTGTATCCATCGATGCCCTGAGTTGATTCTATGACCAGTTCTGAAGAAGCTGGATTCGGATATATGGAAATAGCCGTGCTTGTATAGTCCGCCACTCCTACGCCATAATCCTTCTCAAAAAAGTCATCAAAGAGAACCGCATCATTGTGAGAACCAAATCCCACTTTCCCGGCTACATTGAGCGAGTCATTGGTGATGCTTTGATACTCTACATCATCAATGTAGGCTGTTACTGCAGATCCTGTGCGGATTATTTTGTAGTTATGGTACAATGCATCCGACAATGCCGGCACCGGGTTGGCTTCACCCACCCTTTTCCGTATGCCATCGACCACCTTAAAAACACCGCTTTCATCATTTCCATAAAAGGCATAGTAGGAAAAATTTTCAGGATCTTCATATCCAAATGCCATGATGAAATCATTGAATGGGATCAAGATCCCTGTTTGAGTAGTATCGGTCAATTTGGCTTTCACAGAGATTTCGAAATCCTGATACCCGGCATCATTGAAAACAGCCAGTCCGGCAGGATTCCAGGTCTCCTGGTCCACTGTGGTTTTCTTCATGAGCTGCATTTTTGCATCCCCTTCATCATCGGCCACCATCCAGTATCCAAAATCATCAGGCGTAACGGTGTAATTCGAAATATTTCCCATCTTCCCGTGGTCACTGAATTCTTCCTGGTACTTCCCGATATAGAACTTCAATTGTGGAGCCTCCACCGGGAATCCGTCATCATCCACTTCCAGACTCCAATCTGCTGCAGGGGACTGAAGTGAAATAAATCCGAGCCACCTGCCGGGCTCTGCACGATGGTATGGAGCCAGTCTTAGGGTTAATAACTTATTTCCCTCCCCGGAAAGCTCTTTCTGAACAGCCTCCAGAACGGGAACATACTCCTTGTTGGGAAGCACGGTGGCCTGCTGTTTCACATACAAAGTATCATGGAATGATGCATCTTCAAAATCATTGATCCCTTTTGCTTTGTTCCATGTCAGGCCATCCAGGTTATCCCCTGGTCCGTTGCGAACACCATTCCCTTCATTCCAGAAATCAAATGAATCATCCAGGTGCATCACCCTGAAACCCTGGGCTGCTTCAGGATCCGGACTGTTATAGGAAACCCTAAAAACAGCTTCCACATAGAGTATCTCCTCCCCTTCGCCAACTTCAGATTCAATGGTGCCAAGATCCCAGCGAACCCAGGTATCCCGGGTTGAAGGGGTTCCATCTGTAAGCGTATCACAATTACAGATCTGATTGTTTGGATCATACCCGGAGTTGATATCGGGTTCGGACTTAAACAGGACCAGGTCGGCATTGCAACGCAACATCACTTCTCTGACCTGTGCATTTACACTCATTACTGATGTCCAGATCAGCAAGATGGTGACCATTTTCGGAAGTAGCATTTTTTTCATGGTTTGATCTTTGTTTAGGTGAGTAGTGTTAAGTAAAAATAAATCATCCTTCCGAAAAAAACTATAACATGCTCATAATAAGTTTGTTAAAATTATTTATTGGCGTATTAGAATATTGTTATTAAGATTGGATTGGTGGTCCTTGTTGACTTTGATTGCGAAAATACCAGCCATTACAGAAATAGTTGGCGTATAAAAAAAAAGATCTATTTTGGCTATATATATAAAACCAGAATAAAGCAGAAATCCGGATGACATTAAAGAGAATGATTTTACAGATATCTATTCTTTTCTCAGCGCTTCAGTATGGTATCTCATCGGATTCAGTGAAGTGTATAGATTATAATAGAATCTTCTACCATGCAGAAAAGAAGTATGGATCCATGATCGGTCACAACGGTGATTACAGCATCTACCCGAGATCTATCAATGCTGATGGAACTGTTTCATATGTGTCCGCGGCTGACTGGACCAGCGGATTCTTTCCCGGGTCGCTATGGTACCTGTATGAAAACACCCGAAATGAATATTTTGAGAACAATGCTCAACGCTGGACATCCGGAATCTCTTCTCAGAAATTTAATACCGGTACACACGACCTGGGCTTCATGTTCTATTGCAGTTTTGGGAATGGTCTGCGACTCTCCGATCCTGAAGGATATTCCTCCATTCTTTTATCAGCTGCAAACTCCCTGATGACCCGCTATGATCCGGAGGTAGGCTGTTTAAGGTCCTGGGATTTTGGAAGCTGGGAATTTCCTGTCATCATTGATAACATGATGAATCTGGAGTTGTTGTTCTGGGCCACAAAACAAACAGGAGACTCAGCCTATTACAATGTGGCTCTTACACATGCTGAGACGACCATGCAAAATCACTTCAGAGAAGATTACAGTTCATGGCATGTGGTGGATTATAACAAAACCACCGGCGCAGTAATAAGCAAAACCACATTTCAGGGCTATGCAGACGATTCCCACTGGGCCCGCGGTCAGGCCTGGGGATTGTATGGATATGTAATGACCTACAGGGAAACAGGCAATGCCCTGTTTCTTGAACAGGCAGAACATTTGGCAGATTTCTTCATGGAGCATCCCCATCTTCCTTCTGATCTGGTACCCTACTGGGATTTTCTGGCGCCCGGGATTCCTGATGAACCCAGGGATGCTTCTGCAGCAGCCATTGTAGCTTCTGCATTGCTTGAACTATCTGAATATTCCAATGACAGTACACTCTATTTTTCAATGGCTGAAGAGATAATTTCCAACCTGTCAAAGCAGGAATATCTCTCATCTCTGTACAGTGATAACGATTTTCTCCTGTTGAAGGCCACAGGGCATAAACCGGCCAACAGGGAGATCAGTACCTCTGTGAACTGGGCAGATTATTACTTCCTGGAAGCGCTTACCCGGTACAGGAACATTTCTGGCAAGAATTTCGCTCCATATATTTCAGCCCCCGATCATATGTTGGTTTCATCCGGTGTGGGAACTATCGATACAGTGAGAATTTATGACCTGGACAGCCAGAATAGTTTTGAATTACAGGTGACAGGTTTGCCTGATTTTATTACCGTTGAAGAATTAAGTGATACGGAGTTCTCATTTACTTTCATGCCATCCACGGATGATGTTGGTCAATATATCTTCCAATTGGAAACTACAGACGGAGATGGTAATGGTGTCATAAAGGAGGTTTTATGTACCGTCGAAGAGAATGCATTTGCTGATATATCGGTTGCTGCCTCGCATAGCAGTCAGGGGCATTTCCCAGAACATACGCTAGACAGAAATCTGAATACTTACTGGGAATCCAATGAGTACGGTTCACATCTTACTTACGATCTGGGAGGAACATTTGTTATAGATACTGTAAAAATTGCATTTACAAACGGAGAACAGAATAAGTACCAGGTGACCATTCAATCCTCTCTGGATGGAACAGAATGGCGCCCGGAATCTTTTGTGGAAAGCAATGGTGAAACAAGAGGTTTTGAGTTTTTCACCCTTCCTAATCCCAAAAGCTCCAGATATATCAGGTTGATTGGGTACGGGAATGATAATGACAAATTGAACCGTTATGCTGAAGTAAGATTCATGATTACAGATCCGGCGGTTTCCAGTCCCTATTTCGTTGAAAATCTCAAGGATATAAAGGTGCTTCAGGGTTCTGATATGCTAATAGTGGATGGCTGTGGCAGGGAAAAGTTCCTGATGGTAGAAATCTTTAATATCAGAGGCACACTGGTGATGAAGTCCCGCCATCATTCAACGGAATTCCCTGTTATCATTCCCATCGGTTCCCTGGAGGAAGAGATTTATATCCTGAAGGTTTGCACCGAAAGCAGGGTGTTTCTCCACAGGTTTATCAGATCCAGATAACTGACCGCATTTTTTTCAATTTCCGTATGAAGGAGCAGTTGTAAACGAAGTTAACTTTTAATACCTTGAATCCGGTAAATACTCATTGAAAACAGAGACCGATGGATCGAAGAAAATTTATAAGGAATACAGCCGGCAGCGGGATTGCACTGAGCGCGATGCCTACCATACTGACCGGAAATTCGTGGAGAGGTGCCAACGACAGGGTTCATGTGGCCCAGATTGGGATCCATGGGTTTGGTCAGCATCACATCGATCAGTATCAGGCAATTGAAAATGTGGAAGTTGCTGCGCTTTGTGATGTGGATATGAACCTCTTTCCCGGGGTGATCAAAAATCATTTCACCCACAAGGGATTCAGGAAACCAAAAACGTACCAGGATCTACGGGAACTTTATGAGGATAAGGATATTGATGCGGTATCCATTACAATCCCAAACCACTGGCATACCCTGGCTGCCATCTGGGCCATCCAGGCGGGAAAACATGTTTCGGTGGAAAAACCGTGCTGCCATACCTTTTATGAAGGTCAGAAGCTGGTTGAGACCGCTGAGCAATCGAATCTGATCGTCCAGGATGGAGCAGAGCAGCGAAGCAATCCGTGCGGGGAATCCATGGCAGACTATCTGCACCGGGGAGAATTGGGCGAGGTCTACCTGGCCAAAGGGATCTGTTATAAAAGGAGAGACTCCATCGGGAGATACCCGGATGGTCCTATGCAGGAGGGGGAGAAGTTCGCTTTTACGGTGAACAGCAAGAACTACGAACCTGCCTATACCAGCGCATATTTATCAAATGTAGATTATGATCTCTGGCAGGGACCTGCACCCAGGCAACCGTTTAACCGCAACAGATTTCATTACAACTGGCACTGGAACTGGTTGTATGGTAACGGAGATATGGGAAACCAGGGTGTGCATGAAATGGACATTGCCCGATGGGGACTTGGTGTTTCCCTGCCCACACGGATTACCACATCAGGAGCCCATGTGATGTTTGATGATATGCAGGATACGCCGAACATGCTTATGGCCCAGTTTGAGTTTCCAAATCCTGAAGGTGCAGGAGAAAAAAAGAGAATGCTGCAATTTGAGGTGAGGCACTGGGATCATAATCCGGAAGGAGTCGCTGCCCCGGTGGAGGATACAGTCAATACCTATATGACCAGCAGTGCCAATACCGTGGGGAACCTCTTTTACGGATCTGAGGGATATATGGCCAAGCAAGTGAACAGCTGGCAGGTGTATAATGGACGGGAAAGGGAACCTGGAGAATCCGGTGGCGGGATTGGCAATCACTTTCATGATTTTACGGATGCCATCAGGGCCGGAGATCAAAAACTGGCAAAAGGGGATATCAGGGAGGGATTCTACTCCTGTGCATTGATCCACCTGGCCAATATATCATACCGCCTGGGCCGGAGCCTTGATTTCGATCCCGCAACAATGAAATTTGTGAATGACAGCGAGGCGGATGGTATGCTCACCAAGGAGTACAGGGCTCCTTACCAGCTTCCCGGGTAATAGAATCATTGATAATTATTCTAAATATTTTAAGGTATGAAAACAACATTAGTATCAATTTTCATGATGCTGTCATTTGCCGGCTTCTCTCAAAAAAAGCAGATGTTATTCAATGGTGAAAACCTGAAGGGTTGGACAATTTATGTGGAAGATGAAACCATTGACCCCGATGATTTTTATTATGTCAAAGAGGGAGTCATTGAAACTATAGGCGTTCCAAATGGGTATTTACGAACCAATAAGAAATATTCAAATTATCATCTGCACATAGAATGGCGTTATCCTGAAAAACCCACAAACAGCGGAGTTTTTTTACATGCCAATAAACCTGATAAAATTTTGATTTCTCACTACCAGGCACAGTTAAAACATCAGAATGCGGGCGATTTTATTGTGCATGGTGTTGGCCTGAGTGCAACAATTAGTGACACTGTTTATGTTTCTACTGAGGATCTTAAACCCATTATACCCAAGATGAATGATTCAAACGAGAAAAAAGCCGGTGAATGGAACAGTTATGACATCACATGCAGGGACAACACAATTGAAATAGTGGTGAACGGGTTGCTTCAAAACAGAGCGGATAATTGTTCCGTATCAAGAGGTTCAATAGGGTTGCAGGCAGAAGGATCAAAGATTCAATTCCGAAACTTGTGGATTAAAAAAATCAAAAATTAATATGATGAGCAACAACAGAAGAGATTTTATTAAAAAGGTTACTGCTGGTACTGCTGGTGTAGCCATAGGTGGTTCAGCCATGGGAATGTCAGCCCGTAGTTATGGTCGAATCATAGGTGCCAACGATCGGTTAAACGTTGGAATTATTGGATTGGGTCGCCGGTTGGGAGGATTTTATTCTCCCATTGCTAAAAAAGCAAACAATGTGGAGCTGCTCTACCTTTGCGATGTCATGAAAAGTCAGAGGGAGAAGGGGGCTAAGAATTTTTCGGAGCATATTGATTATCACCCAAAGCTGGAAAATGATCTTCGTAAAGTTATCGCCGATCCTGAAGTTGACCTGATTATCAATGCCACGCCCGACCACTGGCACACACCTGGTTCAATGTTGGCCCTTGCCGGGGGTAAACATGTCTACAATGAAAAACCATGTAGTCACAACATGTTTGAAAATGAGTTAATCGTTGCTGCCCAGAAAAAGTACAACAAGGTTGTTCAGATGGGGAATCAACAACGTTCTTCCCATCATACCATCGAAATTATCAATGAGATTCATCAGGGAGTGATTGGTGTACCTTATAAGGCGATCGCCTTTTATTCAAATAGCAGAGGTGTCTGTCCGGTTCAGAAAAAGGTTCCGGTACGCGAAGGGTTGGATTGGGAACTTTTCCAGGGACCGGCACCGCGGCGGGAGTATACCCGGGAAACATGGGATTACTTCTGGCATTGGTATGGATGGGATTATGGAACAGCAGAGGCAGGCAATAATGGAACTCATGAGATGGATGTAGCTCGCTGGGCACTCCAGGTCGATTATCCCACCCGTGTGGATGTGGAAGCTGATAAACGACATTTTCTTGATGATGGCTGGGAAATGTACGATACAATGGAGGCTACCTTCAGGTTTGCCGGAGATAAAGTGATTGTCTGGGACGGGAAAAGCCGCAATGGATATCGAACATATGGAGCTGGTCGTGGTACCATCATTTTCGGAAGTGAAGGATCTGTTTTTGTGGATCGCAGTAAATACATTTTGTATGATCGTGCCGGGAAAGAAGTGAAGAGCAGCGAAAAAGCGTCCAATGAAGCCGGTACTGCGCTTGGTGGCGGGGGTGATATGACTACTGCACATGTGGAAAATTTCTTCGATGGAATCCGTGGCAAAGGAGAACTAAACGCACATATTGCAGAAGGAGCTATATCGCAGGCCATGGTTCATTATTCAAACATCTCATATCGCATTGGAAAAGGATTCGATATCGATGATGCCACAGGAAAGATTTATGACAGGGATGCCATGAAACTCTGGGGACGTGATTACGAACCCGGGTGGGAACCCACATGAGATTTTCGATCCTGCTCATCTGAAACTGATGGCACGTTCTCATCGGGAGCTGACGGCAGATTTTCACTGGTATAGATCAGCAGGTTCATCCACTGTTTTTTCTCGATTTTCTCTTTATAGATCACCCTTCTGATCAGGGATTCAACAGCAAGATACCCCTGGCGCCGGGCCTCTTCTTCAATCAGAAAATCAATGGATTCGTCCTTAATCCTGTTCATATTTGCCTTGATCAGATCATGACCGATCAGAAGGGGTTTTGGATCTGGTTTAAGTCTCTTTATGGCCATTGCGATTTTGTGGACCCTGGATCCGGTTACATAGATGGCATGAGGAGTTTCTCTGGCCATGAGCTTTTCCAGGGTCTGATCAATACTCCCCTGGCTTCCCTGGTCTTCAATGTCCAATGCTCTGAAAGTATATTCATTCTGTACACTCTTTTCGGCAAAATAATTCATAAAGCCACTTTCTCTGGCAAGAAAGGGATACATCTGATCCAGGTTTTTTGCGAGGTTGATGGTCCATATCTTTTTTTCTCCCTCTATATGCCTTGTAATCTGATGCATTAGTTTAGCCACTGTCATTCCGGTTTGTACCGGATCTTTTCCAATAAATGAGAGGGAGGGCAGACTGCGGATATCTGAATCAATCAGGACAAAGGGTATGTTATTCTGGAAATAGGATCTCACCAGTCTGACACTCTCTTTATAGGAGGCCGGGCTCATGATAATGCCATCGATCTCATCCCTTAACAGTTTCATTCCTGCTACACTGAACTTCTCCGGATTGTTGTATGTCAGCCGGATGGTATTGATCTTATGGCCCAACTCCTCATACCTCCCGATGGCTTCATTGATCCCCTGGTAGGGTAGCTCCCAGTACTCACCCTTTCTGAAAGGGGGCAGTAGTATACCCAGTGTAACCGGACGTTTACTGGCCAATCCCCTTGCATCTGCATTGGGTTTGTAATCCAGTTCTTTAATGATGTCAAGAACAAGTTTTTTAACAGGTTCAGATACCTTGCCCCTGTTATGCAATACGCGATCAACTGTGCCGATGGAACACCCTGCCCTTTCAGCTATATCTTTAATCCTGATATGGTTTCCTCTTTTTTGATTCACAGTCACGTAAAATGCCATGTAAACATAGCAATAAATCCAATAACAGCAAAGGGTGTGTCCGCACACACATTTCTTTTGGAGGAGTGGATATTTATAATACATTTGTTACCATATCCGCCTCAAATGCATGGTTGCCGGATTCTATTGACTCATTAGACCCAATTTTGTAAATTAGATACCGATTGTGGCAGCAACCAATTTGATATACAGGAGAAAAGGTTCTGGAAGATCACTGCTATTACTCCTTGCATTGCTGTTGTTTTCCATGACTGACATTTCCGCCCAGACCCGTGGTGGGCTGAAGGGTGTTTTGAAAGATGAGCAGAGTGGTGAACCGCTGATGTTCGCCAATGTTGCGCTTAAGGGGACCACTTCAGGGACAATGACGGATGATGATGGCAATTATCAATTGCTGAATATCAGACCTGGTACCTACACCTTGGTTTTCAGTTATCTGAGCTACAAAAAAATTGAGCAGCAGGTAGTGATCAGTGCCGGGGAGACAAAAGTGATTAATGGTTCCCTGGAGATGGAATCCATCATGGGTGAAGAGGTGGTTATTACCGCCATGATGCGGGGACAGACCGCAGCCATGAACCAGCAGATCAAATCCAATACCATCGTCAATGTTGTTTCCAGAGAGAAGATCAGCGAACTTCCGGATGCCAATGCTGCAGAAGCCATTGCCAGGCTTCCCGGTATCTCCATCGAGCGGGATGCAGGTGAAGGTACCAAGGTGGTGATCAGGGGGCTTGCACCCAAGTTTAACTCCATCACCATCAATGGAGAGAAGATCCCTTCCACCGATCCGCTTGACCGTTCAGTGGATCTGAGCATGATCTCTCCGGATATGCTTGAAGGCATGGAGGTGTTCAAGGCATTGCGACCTGATATGGATGGTGATGCCATTGGCGGATCGGTCAATTTCATGGCCAAGAATGCGGATCCGGGGTTTCATGGTTCTGCCCTGTTGCAGACCGGGTACAATGCCCATGAGAATGATATTGGACAATATAAGAGCTCTTTGAGTCTGGGCAACAGGTTCTTTGGAGATAAATTTGGTGCGCTTGTAACGGGAAACTTTCAGCGTGCAAACCGGGGATCGGATCTTCTGGATGTGGGGTATGTATATAAAGGGAGTCCCAACGATGAAGCTGTGATCGGGGTAAACAATATGAACCTGACCGACCGGCAGGAGACCAGGTACAGGGGTGGGGTCAGTGGCACATTTGATTTTAAGTTACCAAAGGGTAAGATTTTTCTTACCTCTTCCTTTAACCAGACAACCAGGGATGAATTGCGGCGCAGAAAGCGTTACCGTATCGGAACATGGAGAACGGAGTATGATATGAGGGACAGGGATATTAAGACCAGCATTTTCTCGAATAATTTAAGTGGCAAGCATTTTCTTAGAAGCCTGGAGATATTCTGGAGGACCTCCTATTCCCAGAGTGTAAGAAACACACCCTTTCAGCAAAATACCATTTTCCGTGAGCTGGCGGCGTTTAATGCCGACCTGGAAGAGAACCTGGGTCCTGAATACATTCCTGCCGGCGCCAAGAATCTCCTGGAAGAGACCTTTATGAAAGAGAACTCTTTTGAGACCTCTCAAAGTATTGATCGGAATATTACGGGACTGCTGGACCTTAAACTGCCTTTCGGTGTGGGGAAATACCTGAATGGATTTATTAAAGCAGGAGGGAAGTACAGGCACAAGGAGAGGGACCGGGATAAGGATAGGTTCTGGACTTCCCATTTCGGTATCAATGATTTTATGGAGGCTGAACCTGATCTGTTCCAACTGACTCCCCAGGGTAAACTCGGCATTAGTAACTTTTTTGATCCTGGAATTGACCTCAATCCATGGCTGGGGGGAAGGTATGATTTTGGTCCCACCCTGAGTCACGATGCAATCCTTGATTTCGGCGAGGAGTACAGGGATTATATCATGCCAGACGGAGATCCACTATATATTGAAGATCACCGGACCCTTTTGGAAATATACACGGCTGAAGAGGATATTTATGCCGGTTACCTCATGAGCGAGATCAACATAGGAAAATGGGTGATGATCATGCCGGGTGTCCGGTATGAGTCCACTGCCAACAAATACCAGTCAACCTTTGGTAATCCGTTTGATAGCGAGGAGGGGGAAGGAGACAACATTGGCGGTCTGACCGACACAACCGGTGGACAGAATTACTATGAGTTTCTGCCTATGATCCATTTCAGGGTAAAACCTGTGGATTGGTTTGATATCAGACTCGCCTACACAAAAACCCTTTCACGACCCGATTACTTTAACCTGGTGCCCTGGAGAGTGATCGTTCGCATGGACCAGACCATCGATCAGGGAAATCCCGCATTGAAACATGTGGAGGCATATAATTATGATGCCTTCCTCTCTTTCTATGGCAATCTGGGGATGTTCACTGCCGGTTTTTTCTACAAGGAGATTGAAAATATTGACTATATCAGGACCAACAGGATACAGGATGAGGGAGAGTGGTTCGGCTACTCACTCACCGAACCGGTGAATGCAGAGGGTACCTCCATAGTCAAAGGATTTGAACTGGAGTTGCAGACCAACTTCAGGTACCTGCCATCACCTTTCGACGGGATTGTTCTCTATGTGAATTATTCCAGGATGTTTTCCGAGACCGAGTTTCCCTTCTTTGAGATTGGTCCCCGGAGTCCGGATCCGCCATTTACACCCATCATCATCGATACTGTCAGGATAGGCAGGATGCCGGGACAGGTGGATTATGTAGGGAATTTTTCAATCGGGTATGAAAAAGGCAGCTTTTCCGGCCGGGTTTCACTTGTCATCCAGGGACCCAGCCTTCAATTTGTTGGGACACGGCCTGAACTGGATGGCTTCAACGATTCATATGCCCGGTGGGACCTGGCAGTCAGACAAAAAATTGGCAAGCATTTCAGTGTGTATCTCAACCTGAACAACTTCACCAATTATTCTGAAGGAGCTTACCTGGGAGCCAGGAGCTTTCCAACCCGGGAGGAGTATTTTGGCTGGACTGCAGACCTTGGAGTGCGTTATAAATTCTAATTTGAATGTCTTGTACCTCAATAAATTACATTTTTTATTCATTATTAACCAAAACAAATGATTATGAAAAAAATCTACACAACATCAATGATGGTAGCCATCCTTTTTCTGGCGCTGACTACCACTGTTCAGGCCCAACGTACAGTGGCCGTAGATCAGGGGGTGGGTACGCTGAATGAGGCGATTTTCAGTGATACCACAGAAACAGGTGCACGGGTCGACAGTGCTACTGTTTATGTATTGTCCGATGGCGGCATCTACCTCTCCACCGGTGAAATCGATCACAGTTTCCCGCTTTCCATTGTGGCAGAAGATGGTGCTGCAGTGAAGCCCAAGGTGTATCCTGCTGTGGATGATGGCAATGAATCAGCCCGTTTGTTCGTACCGCGAGATGACCTCACACTCATCGGTCTGGATATCTCAAACACCGATGAACTCGGTGCAAGGAACAAGAATACCATCAGGATTAAAGGTGATGATGCCCATGTCTATATAGAAGACTGTTTCCTGAATGAAGACACCCAGGCACCATTCCGTCTTGATGCGGATAACATTAGTGTGATCATCAAGAACTGCATCATTTCCAATATGGACCAGGATTATAACAACGGCAGGGTGGTCGATGACAGGGGAAATGCTGTTGATACCATCTGGATCGAGAACAGCACCATTTATAACATTGGTTCACGCTTGATCAGGGATGGAGGCGAGTTGGTCAACTACTTCTATTTCGATCACAACACGGTGGTCAATACCGGTCGCCGCGTTATGGATGTGGGAGAAGTAATCACTGCAGTGATCACCAATAATGTCCTCAGGGATTGTGGTATCCTTGGTCAGGGTGCTGATGACCTCACTGCCATTGTCGGTATTGACTCAATTAATATTGATGGAGTTACCCAGGATGTAATGATCAGCCACAACAGTTATTTCATTGATCCCGGTTATACCGATCTGATTCCGGATACAGCAGTGGCTGTACCACCATTTAATCCCACCGCAACGGCCTGGGTGATGGCAAAAGGAACCTTTCTGACATTGCACGACGAGGATGTTCAATTCACCAACGGGCCTGCTCCTGTATACACCCTGGTCTCCGATTGGTATGCCAATCCGGCTACTGATGTGACATATCCTGATTTTGACAAAGCGGGCGAGCCTTTCGATTTTGGATATGCCAATTCAACACTGGTTGGTGGAGATAGCGAAGGTGGACAGATGGGTGACCCCAGGTGGAGTGCCACAAACTCAGTAAATGTTGAGGCTCTGAGCTATAACGCTTCCGGATTGGAGCTGTTCCCCATGCCTGTGGATGATTATGCTACCATACGTTTTACCGTGGATACCTATGCCGATGTTGAAGTATCACTTTTCAGCGTAGTCGGTCAGAAAGTAGCCAATATTGTCTATGGAAGTTATCCATCAGGAACCCATACCATTTCATGGAATGGTGCTGATGATTCCGGACATCTGCTAAATCCCGGTATGTACATTCTGAGAATGAATGCCGGTGGTGAGATATCTACCCTGAAGATTATGAAGAATTAATACTCTTCAGTGAACCGGAAAAAACCGCCTTGCACATCCCATGGCGGTTTTTTCTTAATTTTCTTACATTATGATGAGCGTACTCATCAGATCTGTCACTCCGGTTATTGCACTTCTTTTTTCTGCAGGTTGTCAGGGTCCAAAGTCAACGGTATCTGATGATCCCTGGAGAAAGGCGGAGGAGATTGTCCAACAGATTCAACTCCCGGAGATCCCTGAGCAGGCTTTTTATCTGTCGGATTTCGGGGGAAACGGGGATGGCCGGACCGATAACAAGCCGGCATTCGATCGCCTGATCGGCCATTGCAGTGCACAGGGCGGTGGAAAAATTATTGTGGAACCCGGCGAATACCTGATCAACGGTCCCATCCACCTGAAGAGTCATATAAACCTTCATCTTCAGGAGGGAGCGAAACTGGTTTTCGGTAATGATCCTGACCTCTACCTTCCTGTGGTGCTCACCAGCTGGGAGGGTACCCGGTTGTATAACTATTCACCCTTCATATATGCTATCCGGGCGAAGAGTGTAGCCATTACCGGGAAAGGTGAGATTGATGGAGAAGCTTCCGGGACGTGGAACCTGTGGAAACAGCTGCAGGATCCTGACAAAAAGCTACTGCGAAGCATGAACAATAGAAATATCCCCCTGGAAGAGCGTATTTTCGGAGATGGGCATTACCTGCGCCCGCATCTGATCCAGTTCTATGAATGTGAGAATATCGTGGTGGAAGATGTGAAAATATCCGATTCACCGTTCTGGTGCCTGCACTTCATCTATTCGAAAAACATAACTGTCCGGTCAGTCTCCTATGAAGCCTTTAACTACAATAATGACGGGATAGATCCGGAGTCCAGTGAAAATGTGCTGATTGAAAATATCCTCTTCAACAACCGGGATGATAACATTGCCATCAAGGCGGGGAGGGACCTGGAGGCAAGGACGCTGGGAAGAGCTTCCAAAAACATCGTGGTCCGGAACTGTAAATTCAAGGGGCATAATGCCATTGCTGTGGGCAGTGAGATGTCGGGCGGGGTCCATGATCTATATGTGGAGGATTGCAGTTTTGCCGGCAAGGTGATCTATGGTATTTACCTGAAAGGGAACCGGGACCGGGGAGGCATGGTGCATGACATCTATGCCCGCAACATTGAGTTTGATACCACCAGATCCACCATCATCATCGATTCCAACTACAAAAACCAGGGTTCCTGCTGTCCGCCCCTGTTTAAAAATGTACATGTGGAAAATGTGAGATCCAGTCATTCCATTGAGCACGGGATCTATCTGAAAGGCTCGCCCCAGATGCACCTCGATTCCATTACCCTCAGGGATGTGACCATTGGTTCTGCTTCAACCGCGGTGGAGATCAGCTATATGGATCACCTGGTCATGGCAGGGGTCATGATCAATGGGGAGGAATATACCGTGGATGGAGGCATACCGGAGTGGATCAAGGGCACCTCTCCCGAAACCGGGCGGGAAGTATGGCAGATCACTTCCGATACGGCAGCCAGCGTGGCCTGCTATTTTGAGAGGCAACCATTTACCTCCGATGAAGAATATGTGGTTTTTTCGTCACAACGCTCCGGAAAATGGAGGCTATACAGAATGGACCTGGGATCGGGAGTGGTAAAATCCTTGACATCAGCGGATCGAAATGTGTTTGATGACGACTATACCATCATGCCTGATGGCAAAAGGGTATGTTACCTGGATGGATGGAAGTTGTATGCCACAAATGTGGAGAGCAGGAGGGAGGAGCTCCTGTTTGATTATACCGGATTGCTACCCGACACACCCCGGTATACCGGATCCTTTACAAATGATGGAAGGTTTACCCTGGTCTATCTGTATAACGATACACTGAAAGCCATTTACCGGACAGACCTGGAAACCGGGGAAGTGCTGGAAGTACACCGCCACAGGGAAGGAAAGATCTCTCATCCATTGCTCAATCCGGAAGATCCCGATGTGATCACCTATGTGCCGGGTCCCGATACCCAGAACGATATGTCGCTTCCCATGGAGAAGCGTGCCCGTTCCTGGAAAGTGGACCTGAAAGCAGGGAGTGACAAGCAGTTTCTAACGGTACCTTATGGATACAGGGCCACCCATGAAAGCTGGTCATCTGATGGGAAGAGGTTTTTCTTTTTCCGCAAGACACGGCCGGGATGGAGCCCGGTGGCCATCTGTTCTATGAATAAGGAAGGGGATGATCTCCGGGTACACTATGAAAATGATACTATTAAGCTGGGACATGGGGTCTCCAGCAGGGATGGTCACTGGTTTGTCTCGGATTCCCAGGAACCGGATAAAAATGAACTTGTGCTGCTCAACCTGGAGAACGGCGAGGCAAATGTGCTCTGCTGGCCCAACTCTTCTGTGGATGGCGGGCATACCAGGCAGGCACACGTTCACCCTTCATTCAGTCCCGGGGGCAGGTATATCTGCTACACATCGGACCGGACCGGTGTACCCCAGGTTTATGTGGTGCCGGTGGGGGATCTGACCCGGACAGAATAAACAGTTAAAAAAATCAACTTAACGCCAATAAAAGATGGAACCCAATCGCAGAAAGTTTATGAAGACGGTCATGGGAGGGGCAGCCGGACTGGGCGCTACCACCATGTTTTCATCATTTACGAAGTCTCAAACTGATCGTTCATCTGCAGACATCTTCTCGGATCAGCAGGTGGATATTGAAAACCTGAAGATCACTGACATTCAGTATGTACGGATGAGATTTCCCGGAACTACCCCGTTGAAATGGAACTCGATCATTACATCGGGGGGTGGGCCGCATAAAATGAACTACCTGGAGGTGCATACCAACCAGGGGATTATCGGCCGGAGTATTCCCAAAGGACCCTCTTCCATCAATAAAGGTATGATTGCCCGTATCCGGGATGAAAATCCTTTTGATGTTGAACGGATCTGGGACCGCATGTACCGGTACAACCGGAAACCGGTGGCCAAAGGAGATTACATCAAAGCCATAGGTTCGGTAGATATTGCCATATGGGACATTATTGGGAAGGCTTTGAACCTGCCGGTTTACAGGGTCTTAGGGGGATTCCGGAAGAAGATAAAGGTCTATGCAGCCGGAGGGTATTACGAGGAGGGAAAAACTGCTGCCGATCTTGCGCGGGAGATGGAGGGGTATGTGAGTGAAGGATTCAGGGCTGTGAAAATGAAAGTGGGCGGAGCCTCTTTCAACGAGGATGTGGAGAGGGTGCGGGCAGTGCGCGATGCCATTGGTCCTGATATCGACCTGCTGGTGGATGCCAACAACAAATGGGTGGCCTATGAGGCGATCCTGTTTGGAAGGGCCATTCAGAAGTACAATCCATTCTGGTTCGAGGAACCGGTTGAACCGGACGATTTTAAAGGGTGTGCAGAAGTGAAACAGGCGTTGGATATGGCCATCGTTGCGGGTGAAAATGAATATACGATCTGGGGGTGCAAAGATCTGATTGAAGCCGGAGCGGCCGATATTTTGAATCTGGATACCGTAAAGGCAGGAGGTATCACTGAGAACCGGAAAATAGCGGCGCTTGCCTCGGCTTTCCATATTCCGGTAGCCCCGCACGGAAGTCCGCATATGGCCATTCATCTTCTTGCATCCATTCCAAATGCACTGATCATGGAAACATATCCTGGTGTAAAGAGCCAGTATAATCCAGTACTCCCGTTGTACCCGGTGAAAGATGGCTATGTGGATGTACCTGACAGACCGGGATTGGGGATCGATCCCGATCCAAAACTTGTGAAGAAATACAGAACGGATTAGAAATCGATAACTGACTAATAACCAGGTGCGCAAGTATAAGAAAATCGGAATTTTTCTGGCATCCATTGCCCCGGGTCTGTTCCTGATCGGGTATAACATTGGTACGGGCAGCATTACCACCATGGCCTCATCCGGAGCAGCCTATGGAATGACACTCATATGGCCCCTGTTGCTCTCATGTGTTTTTACCTACTTCCTGATCATGCTTTTTGGCAGGTACACATCCGTCACCGGACTGACCATCCTTACCAGTTTCAGGAGGTATTTCGGAGTTGGGGTCACCGTTGTGGTGTTGGTCTCTCTTCTGATCAGCGAATGGGTCAGCTGCATGGGCGTGATGGGGGTGGTGACCCAGGTGGTGCAGGAGTGGTCAAGGCCCCTGACCCGCTCGGGAAACGGATTTAGTCCAATCATCACAGCCCTGATTTTCGGAGCCCTGCTCTATTATCTTTTCTGGAATGGTCGGCATAAGATCTTTGAAAAGGTCCTGGCCGTTTTTGTGGGGATCATGGGACTCAGTTTTCTCCTTACCATGTTTATGGTGATCCCGGAACCGGAAGAGGTGATCAGGGGTTTGATCCCCGGCATACCCAAAGACTCTGATACCATGCTGATCATGGCCGGAATGGTGGGGACCACCATGGGGGCGATTCTCTATGTGGTAAGATCCATTCTTGTGCAGGAGAAAGGTTGGGACAAAGGAGATATTAAGGCTGAACGGCGCGATGCCATTATCTCTGTCTCGATGATGTTCATCCTTAGTGTGGCCATCATGGCTGCAGCAGCCGGAACACTTCATCCGCTTGGATTGAGAGTGGATAATGCCATTGATATGGTAAAACTGATGGAGCCCCTTGCCGGGAGGTTTGCCATCTCCATTTTTGTGGGTGGGATCGTGGCAGCGGGACTCTCCTCTCTTTTCCCCATCATTTTGCTGGCTCCCTGGTTGTTTGCAGATTTTAACAACAAACCACGCAATATGAAATCTGCCAGCAGCCGTCTCCTGGTGCTATTTGGTGTATTGTTGGGACTGGTGGTCCCGGTTTTTGGTGGACGTCCGGTACTTGTGATGATCATCTCCCAAGCCACGGCTGCCATTGTTACCCCTTTGGTGCTGGCACTGATGTTATACATATACAACAAGAGATCGATCATGGGGAACAACACCATCGGCTTGCGATCGAATGTGACCTTCGGAGTGATCCTTCTTTTCACCATCGCCATGGCGGTAGCGGGGATTATTGGAATAGTGGGACAGTTTAATTAACCGGAGTATGGATAAGCATAAAAAGGAGTAAATTGAATATGAGATCTGACAATTCGTATCTTCTATCACTTATCGTCTTCTTAGTGATCATGGGCGCATTCGTCACTGCTGGAGTGGCACAGGAAAACAGGATCCCCCTGGTGCCTTATCCGCAGGAGGTATTGCACGGAAAGGGCTGTTTTTCAACCTCCGGTTCCTCTCTATCTTTGCGCCTTAGTGGAATTGAAGGCAATACCGGAAGAATCATCTTTGATCAGCTTGCCCGCTCATTTTCCAAAAAATACCAGACGGAATTAATCCATAGTGAAAGCAGGAATCCCACCATCTGGATCGGATTGACCGGTTCGGACAAACAGTTGGATGCACTGGCACAGAAGAGGGGGTTAAAACCGGGACCGGAACTTGGGAATGAAGGGTATCTGCTGAAGATCGGGGAAAAGAATATTTACATCATTGCAAATTCACAGGCCGGAGCCTTTTATGGGGTTCAGTCCCTGAAACAATTGTTAAGGGGAAACCCTGATCCATTGCAGCTTCCGGCAGTTACCATTCGTGACTGGCCATCCATCCCCTTCAGATGTGTCATGGACGATATCAGCCGGGGTCCCATTCCCACCACCCACTTTTTAAAACAGCAGATCCGGCGGTATGCCGAGATGAAGATCAACAACATGTCGTTTTACATCGAACATGTGGTGAAAACAGAAAAGTACCCCGATATGGCCCCCTCCAATGGTGGAATTTCCATCGAGGAGTTTCGTGAACTGTCGGAATATGCTGCAGATTACCACATCGAACTGGTGGGAAATTTCCAATCGCTGGGCCATTTTGAAAAGATCCTGAGTCTACCCCAGTTCAGGCACCTGGGGGCCACAGACCGGATGCTCGATCCCCTGAATCCTGCATCCATTGAGTTTCTGGAGGATATCTACAGTGAAATGGCACCTGCATTCAGTTCACCCTTCTTTACACCCAATTGCGATGAAGCATGGGACCTGTCAAGGGGCGCGTTGAGAGGAGCGGCTGATAGCCTGGGTCCGGCAAGGATCTATGCCGATCATGTGACCAGGATCGATTCGGTACTCAGGAAATTGGGTAAGAGAACCATCATCTGGGGGGATATTGTGCTGGAGCATCCGGAAATTCTCCGGATGATACCCAAAGATATTGTGATGGGAGCATGGGATTACAGTCCGTCAGACTCTTTTGCTGAATTTATTGATCCCTTAAAAGATGCCGGGTTTGATTTCACCATCGCCCCTGGCGTGTTGAACTCCAACCGGTTGATCCCCGATTTCCGCATGAGCACCACCAATATCCGGAATTTTATCAACGAAGGGTATGAAAAGGGAGCCATTGGAGTCTATTTCACCGTGTGGGATGATGGGGGTGCGCACTTCTTTTCCCATGACTGGTACGGAATAGCCTATAATGCAGAGCAGTCCTGGCGTCCAAACCGGGAACCGCTGGAAGATTTTGATTTCCGTTTCAGCAGGGGTATCTATGGTGATCCAAAGAACCTTATTCCAACCTCACTCCATGCACTGAATCACCTCACCGATCTTGCTCCGACATTTGAAATGAACTCCAATGTTTTTTACAAAACCCTGGTTCCCGGGCGCGGGAAAAAGGTGACATTTGATCCCTGGGCATGGACCGATGTGAAAGGATGGGCTGCGGAAGCACGACGGATTCTGACTGCCGGTTATACACCCGCCTATGATCCTGACCTGGCTTTTATCAAATTTACCATCTCGCAGTACGAATTCATGGCTGATGCAAGGCGTGAATTGCTGAAAGCCTCAGAAGCTTACAGCAGGGCATGTGGATTGCAGCGTCACAACCATACGGCTACGCTGGAAGCCCTCAGGGAAGCTTATGATATCATTGGAGATCTCAAGTATCGATTTGAAAGGCTGACAGCCGATTTTTTGATACTCTGGGATTTGGAGAACCGGGAATACTGGAGGGATCGTGCCCTGTTGGAGTTCCAAAAGCACGAAGCGGCATTCACCGACCAGTTGAGTCTGGTTGCGATGGCCATGGAGAAATTTAAAGCAGGAGCATACCTGCCACCACCCACCGAAGTACGATTGGATATTCGCCGCCAGTCAGGTCAATTTTTCCAGTACTGGTTGTTGACAGGCAGTTTTACCATCTCCTCTTTTGAAGAACATGCCCCTGATTTTCTTGCAACCATGGGTGGAGAAGCGGAAGCCAGACCTTTCCCCGGAATGAAATTTACCGGTGCATCGGGCCAGGAAAGAGAGTGGATCAAATATGATTCACCCAAACTGGACGAGGTGGATTTCAAAACCATATTTGAACCCCATATCACAGCGGTTGCATACGCTTACTGTACCATCGACTCGCCCCAGAAACAGCAAGTCACTGCCCTGTTGGGAAGCAATGACGGGGCCACACTTTACTGCAACGGGAAAGAGGTATATCACCTGCATGGCAAGCGAAGTCTGATCCCCGATGAAGATGAGATCCTGCTGAACCTGGAAGAGGGACGCAACCACATCCTGATCAAGGTTGAACAGTGGAAAGGCGGCTGGGGATTGGCGTTCAGGTTAAAAGATGTGGAGGTGCGGAATCATAAGCATAAGTATTATATCCGGTAAATATCAGATAATAAGCTGATTTTCAAATAGAATGAAATGAAATTGAATATTTTAAACAGATGAAACGATTTTTTAGAACCATGACACTGTTGATTCTGCTGCCTCTTTTCTCGTTGTGTGCGGAGAGCGAACAGCAAGAAAAAGAGCAACAGGTGCTGAAGGCACTGAATGAAACGGCAACCTACATTTCCGGGGTGCTGATCAATGACCAGGGGTATTCCCGGTGTGATTACAACCTGACCGAAGGGATATGGTATGATTATGAGCCTCCCTGGCATACGGGTCAGGCCATCTATGCACTGACCGAGGCTTATCGCCTTACCGGTGAAAAGAGATTCCTCGAAACTGCTGTCAGGGCCGGCGACTGGTGGGTGGGCCTGGAGATAAAGGAGCATCCGAAACTGAAGGGGATGATCAACTCCATCCATGGGGACCATGCAGGGCAGGTGATCGTCTTTGCAACCATGTCTGACGGATCGGCCGGATTGTACAAGTTGTATGAAGAGACGGGTGACAAAAGGTATGGTGATGTTCCAACCCGGGCAGGTGACTGGATGCTCCGCAATATGTGTTTACTGGAGGAGGGGGTCTGTTATGACAATGTGGACCCGGAGTCGGGGGAGGTCATGAAAGAGAACAGTCCCTTCTGGCCTGACAAGGAGAATCAGGAGCTCTATGATGTGGCGCGTCCCAACAACGAAGGTTCCCTCTTCCTGGACATGTATGAATATACCGGCAACGAGGAGTACAGGGAAGCATTCATTACCCTTTGCAACAGCCTGGTGGAGAAGCAGGGTCCGGAAGGCCTCTGGATGGATTTTATGCCCAACAACAAAGCGGATGGGAGTGTGCATCCCAGGTTTAACCTCTGGTATGCCGAGTCTTTGATCGATGGCTATGAACTGACCGGAGATGGAAGATACCTGGAGGCGGCCCGTAAAACTGCATTGGCCTTTGCACGGTTTCAGGATAGCCGGGGGACCATCTATTATAAGAATTTCGTGGATGGCACGAGGGACCGCAGCTCCATATGTGGCTCTTCTGTGGCCTTTTCAGGACTCCTGTGGCTCCGGTTACGGGAACATGGGGTGGAAGGATTTGACGGAAATATTGAACTGTCACTGGAGTGGATCCTGAAGAACCGTTATGCAGCAGATCATCCCGATCCAAACCTGGCCGGGGCAGTAATCAATACCCGGTTGCGGCATAGAAAAGGTAAATTGTGGTATACACAACGTGATGTGGGATCAACCTTTGGGGTGAGGTTCCTGGCCGCTTATTATGATTATACTTATGGAGATAAAGCCTCAAAACCATAATCTTTCCTAAGGTGTTTTTGATGACTAAAAGAGAGCCACGGGAATGGAGGAGGCCCAAAATGTAACAGGCCTCCCGTTTTTCCCTTTTGGCCATTGTGACATGCGCAGTTCCAGTTCCTCCGGTTCCAATAATTGTGTAGCTTCCAGGGTGAGGCAGTAGCCATCCCCGGACAATTCAACCAGGCGCATCTCCCGGATGTTACTCCCCTGCAAATACCGGAAGTGAGTGCCTTTCACCGATTCTCCATCCAGGGGCATTGAAAACCATACCCTGAGCTGTTTTCCATCGCACTTATATCTTGTGATCCTGGGCATCTCCCGGAATGGGACCTCCGGTTCGGGATGCATATACCGGAAAGGAGGGCCTTCCACCAGTTGTCCGTTGTCGTAGGCTCCCATATCGGGCCTTTCTCCCTCAAACTCCATGATCACACCCTCGGCAATCATACCCCGGTCGATACAGGGCGATTGTGGTTTCAGCCTGAAATCATTGTTGGTTGGATCCCTGAACATGGGATCGGATACCACTCCGTTCGATTCAAAACCATTTCCCGTAAGCAACCGGGGAAAGGGCACATTGGAACAATCATAGTCAAACCGGTTATCCAAACCCAGAAAGTAAATCCCAAAAGAGTCAGATTTCTCAGAAAAACTGGCATTGTTAAAGTGCCGGATATGGTTGTTTTTCCAAACATTTCTGGGACTGCCAATGATATCAAAGTCCACCTGCCAGCTGTTGTTGAAGATGTAGAGGGGCATGGTAAGAGAATCTTTCCTGCTGGAGATTTTGAAAACGGTCCATCCATCCTCAGAGTCAGGCAGACTCACAGCTGTATTTCCATAGATATAAATCTCACCACCGGCAACTTCGGTAATGGAGATAAATGCATGCCCATTGATCATCCTGTTGTGGTAGTAGTGAAGATTCCTGGTATAGACTTCAGGCTCGAGTACATTATCGGAAGTGTTGATCACGGTATTCCGGTAAATTTCTCCATTGGTGCAGGCAAGCAGATCCTTTTCTCCTTCGTTCATCTGTGACAAACGGAATGCATTGAATGTGTTTTTAACCAGGTTGTCCCGCAGTACAAACACCCCGCTGATCCCGCTTCCCTGGAAGAGACTTCCATTGTAGTGCCGGTGAATGCCATGGTGGATCTCCTCCCAGGAGAAATCTCCGGTGTGGGTCCATACCCGTTCATCCTGCTCCCAGGTGCAATGCTCCATCAGGAAATGATGACTGCCTCTGCCTGTGGCAAACAGTGCCCGTTTACCCCCTTTCATATTACAGTTTCTGACAGAGAGGTAAGATACATCCTCGGCCCGGATCAGATCGGTCCAGCAATTTGTAATGCGGAAGTTCTCAATGTTGATCCAGGAACAGTTTTGCAACAGGAAAGCGTAATGTTCAAGGGACATCCCGGGCTGGCTCTCTCCGTCAATCACACTCTGATCTCTATCTACCCCCTGTAACACCACTGGCCTGTTCTCAGCTCCATGGATCTGGTTTAGGATGAAAGGTCCGTGGTAGGTCCCGGCATGAAAGATCAAGCTATCGCCCGGTCGGGCTGCATTTAACAATTCATTGATCCTGGAATCCGCGTAGGATGGGAAAATGTCTGTCACTCCGGCTATGGCTCCGGCTTGAAACCCTCCCAACAATAGCAGACAAGACAAACCCTTCAAAAACCGGTGGATTCTCCGGGGTTTGTTACCCGATCTATTATAGCTGTTGAAAGAGAGGTAAAAGGATCCCCACAGGATAAGCAGAATCAGAGGGAGCACTGAATAATTGTTGAGGTAGAAACCGGAAAATGTAAGGAGACAATTGTTGGAAGGCTCTTCAGGATCATACCTCACATTCAGGGTCCGGCCGGGTTTTAACTCAAGGTTCATGGGTCCGTAAGCCTTATGGGATTCTCCTTCAACCTCAAAATGGATCTCACTGGCATACTCAATGGTCACCTCCCCATTTAGATTCTCATGCATCAGCCTGTTGTAGGCGATTACCGTGCCGGAAGCCTTCTTTCCATCCACCAGGAGTCTCCATTGCCGGGA